>NZ_JAPEPF010000001.1:5521461-5828209 GCF_026340595.1 Streptomyces sp. NBC_01363 | reverse complement strand
CAGGTGTTGAAGCGGCCCGACGGACCGCTGGACGACACCGTGTCGGCGCAGCGGCCGATCACCGTACGGGACCTGCTGACCTCCACGTTCGGGCTCGGGGTGGACTTCGAGTCGATGGCTTCCCCGATCAGGGCCGCGACCTTCGAGCGTCTCGACTACAGCGTGGCATCCGGGCCGGCGCCCGAGCCGGACGAGTGGATGCGCCGCCTCGGCGAGCTGCCGCTGCAGTACCAGCCCGGAGTGCGGTGGCAGTACGACCTCAGCAACGAGGTAGTCGGTGTGCTTGTCTCCAGGGTCACGGGACAGTCGTTGGAGACGTTCCTGCGCGAACGCATCCTTGATCCGCTGGGGATGAAGGACACCTCCTTCCACACGCCCGCCGACAAGATCGACCGACTGCCGCCCCTGTACGGGCCCGACCCGCAGACCGGCGAGTTCGTCGTGTGGGACGAGGCGGCAGGGGGAAGGGCCAGCGTGCCTCCCGCGTTCCAGGGCGCCGGCGGCGGGCTGGTCTCCACCGCCGACGACTACCACGCCTACTTCCAGATGCTGCTGAACCACGGGATGCACGGGAGTGAACGGATCTTGTCCCGCGCCGCCGTCGAACTGATGACCACCAACCGTCTCTCGCCCGAGCAACTAGCCGCCCGGGACGCCATGTTCAGCAACGTCGCCCACCTGTCGTCCGGCCAGGGGTCGAACGGCGGCTGGGGCTTCGGGATGGCGGTGCGCACCTATCGCGGCGACTACGCGCCCATCGGCCAGTTCGGCTGGTTCGGCGGTACCGGCACCACCGCCTACGCAGACAGGACCAATCAGCTCACCGGAGTCCTGCTCACCCAGGTCGGACTGTCCACCCCGGATTCGCCGCGTGCCATGAACGACTTCTGGAGCACGCTCTACCAGGCCATCGACTGACAACGAACTCCACCGTTACTCTGCGGCTGGGTCAGAGACAAGAGCCCGGGGCCAGCGCCGGGCGTCAATCCTCGTCGGTGGCATCCGGCTCACGCAGCGGACGCAGGTCCCCGGGCAGGTCGGGGAGTTGGAAGGAGTACCGGCCGAGCATGTTGATGTGATGCCTGACGAGCGGGGAGAGGCGGGCAACGTCCTCGTCACGGACATTGAATCCGTCCTCGCGCAGCTGAGTGACGGCGGCGTCCATGTACCTCGTGTTGAAGAGCACGAGGGCATTGAGGACCAGGCCGAGCGCGCCGATCTGGTCCTCCATACCGTCCTGGTAGCGCTGGTAGAGCTGCCCGGCCTTGCCGCGGAAGATCTTCCGGGCGAGCGGACCCGCCCGTGCGCGGGTTCCGGCGGCGGGAGCCGAACCGTGTTTCAGAGGAGGGTCCTAACGCGACTGCGCCCAGTCGTAGAGACGGTGGGCGCTGTCACCGAGGCGCGTTGCGTAGAGCGTGGGGGTCTGCCCGCCCGCGAGTTCCTCGTCGGTGGTGGTGACACCCACGACAGTGCCGGTGCCGGTGCGGGTATCGAAGTGGGCCAGGTGAGGGCCACCGCTCGACCCGGCCGACATGTTGCAGGTCTCACCCCACAGCAAGGGGACCTTGGGACCGGGATGGCTCGTGCCCGCGCAGTGGATCACGCGGGATCCGACGTACTTGTCCCCGGGGTCGTTGAGTCCGTAGTTCGGGTACCCGAAGGCATGGACGAACTCGTCCTCGACGGGCTGGCCGAACCCGATTTGCTGGCTTCCAGTGACGTCCGCGATCGGGTGCCCCCCGGCAGCGGGGTTCGCCACGAGGAGTCCCGTGTCGTAGCCGGCGGCAGCGATGTCCGACGATTCCGTGGTGTCCGGATCGGCGTCCCAGCGGGAAGAGGTGGCCATGGTCCTGACGCTGAAGCCGCCGAGCGGTTTCGTTCCGTTGCGATAGCCGGGCACGAAGTAGAAGTTGTGGTTCCAGGTGTCGTCGGCGGAAGGCGACCCGACACCTCTCAGGCAGTGTGCCGCCGTGATGACGGTACTGCGGTTGGCGCTGGTGACGACCGTCGCGGTGCAACTGCCGTCGTAGCCGTCGGAGAAGGTAAAGAACAGGCGGCCTACGTTCTTTTCCACCGCCCCGCCGTGTGTCCACACGGCCCCGGAGTCCGGCGTGTTCACGGGAAGCGGCCGCGGGTCGTCCGGCGTGTTGTCGTCTTCGGGCACGGGGGTGATCTCGGGGACCAGAGCGCCTGCCAGCTTCATCCGCTCGGGGGTCCAGTAGGCGTTGATCCGGTTGCGCTCTTGTGCGGTCGTGGCGCCGGCGTGGGTGGTGGTGGTGTCCGGTCCCGCCGCGCTGCCGCTGGTGGACGACGGGTTGTGCGGTGCGGCGTTGGCGGCCGCGGTCGGCGTGACCAGTGCGACGACGGCCGCCGACACCGCGACGGTGGCGCCGATCGCGTGCCGGAGGGCCCTGCGAGTGCTGTCCTGGTGACCGCATGGGCGGTGAGGAGGTGTACGCATGCGCGAGACAGTAGTCACGCGATGTCAGGAAGCGGTCAGAGGAGTGTGAAGGCGGCGTCCGCACGGCCGGTCGGCGGTTCGTGCCGGACACGGACGGTTTTCGCGGGGAGGCACCGTGTCGTCAGGAAGGGGGACGCCTGCGGCGCAGCAGGCCCCCGGCTGGAGGGCGGCCTTGCCAGCTCGTTTCCGGCCCGGCCCGTCAGCCGTCACACGTCTTCATCGGCTTGGCGTTAACCGCTGTACCGATGTTGCCCGAGGCCGATCCCCAACCGGTGAGAGCTCCGGGCTGCTGCTGGGCCGGGACTGGGGTGCGGGCGGCCGCCACACCGGGTGGGTGCGGCGGCCGTGGGGTGGGATCGGCTCGTGGTTCGAGTCAGTCAGCAGAGCGGCGGATCAGCCCGGCGTCACCGCACCCTCCGGCACTCCGAACCACTCCTCCAGCGCCTCCGCCAGCCCGGCCGTCGACGTCGGCGCCTGCGCCCCCGCGTCGGCCGCCCAGGCCGTGAAGCCGTCCGGACGGACGAGGACCGCCGCCAGTTCCGGGCGGGACGGGCAGCCGGCCGTCAGTATGTCGACGCGGCCGGCATACCCCGCAGCGAGGGCCCGGAGCTCCGGGTCGTCGGTGAGGTCGAGCAGAAGCGCCCGGCCGCCGTGGAGGTGGTCCGCGAGGCGGCCGCCGTCGGTGAGTTCGAGGTCCGGGGTGCTGCTGCCGGTCAGCGGGTGCTCGCCCGGCAGCTCGTACCGCACCCCGGCACCGTTGAGCCGCGCGGTGAGGTACGTGGTGCCCACAACCGTCCCCGCCAGGTCGCTGACGATCTCGCGCAGGGCCCGGGACTGCGGGTCCGGGCGCATGGCCGCGACCTGGGACCGGGTCCAGTCCAGGACCCACGCACCGACCGGGTGCCGCTCGGAGGTGTACGTGTCCAGCAGCCCTTCCGGCGCCCGGCCGCCGATCACCGCGGCGAGCTTCCAGCCGAGGTTCGTCGCGTCCCCGATACCCAGGCTCAGCCCCTGGCTCCCGAACGCGGAGTGCACGTGCGCCGCATCGCCCGCCAGCAGCACCCGGCCCTTGCGGTACTCGGTGACCTGGCGGGCGTGGTCGGTGAAGCGGGTCGCGGTCCGCACCCCGGTGATCGTGACGTCCACGCCGGATACGCGGCGCAGCCGCGCCTGGAGGTCCTCGGTGGTGACCGGCGCGTCCCGGTCGGCCGGCGGACCGTCGAACTCCACGGTGACGACGCGGCCCGGCATCGGCCCGTAGGCGTACACCCCGATGTCCGTGGCGGTCCAGCCGACCTTCAGGTCCTCGGCGCCGGTCATCTCCACGACCGCCTGGTGACAGGTGATCTCCGCGTCCGTACCGGGAAATTCGAACCCCGCGAGCTTGCGGACCGCGCTGCGGCCGCCGTCGCAGCCCACGAGCCAGCCGGCGCGTATCGCCCCGTCGCTCGTCCGCACGGTGACGGCCCCGTCGTCCGCGTCGAAGCCGGTCAGCTCCACTCCCCGGCGCACGTCGACGCCGAGCTCGTCCGCCCGCCCGCCGAGCAGCCGCTCGATGTCCTGCTGCGCCACGAGAGCGATCTCGGCGGCGGGTCCGGCGTCGCCGAAGCCCGGCTCCGTACGGTCGACCAGGTCGGCGCGCAGCATGATCCCGGCGAAGTGCCCGACGAACCCGAGCCCTTGGCCCGCGGCCCCGCCTCCGTCCCCGCCGTTCCGCTCGCGCATGAACGCCTGGAAGAGGTCCATCGCCTGCCGCTGCACCTCGGCCAGCGCGGGCAGCATGCCCCGGCGGTAGAGCGCCTCGGCGCTGGGCGTGGTGATCGCCCCGCCCTTGATCGTCGGGTCCACTTCGGTGAGACGCTCCAGGACGGCCACCCGCGCGCCTCCGAGCCGGAGCTCGCAGGCCAGCATCAGTCCGACCGGGCCGCCTCCGGCCACCACTACGTCATAGTCCATGGCGCCCACTATGACCGAGGGCCAAAGAGGCCCTTTCACCACCCTGACCAGCCACAACAGGCGCCGCGATGTCAAGGGACCGGCCCCGCGAGGAGGGACGGGAAGCGGGCCGTCCGCGCTCCTCCTCAGCTACCTCAGCTACCTCACCCGCCTCCCGCCGGTGTCCCGGCCGGTCCTCGATCGGCTCGATCAGGTGGTCGGGCGGTCAGCGCCGCAAGCTCCGTCGTTGGCGCGCTCGGTGGCCAGGGCGAGGACGCGGCCGGCGGCGGCCAGGTCCTCGGCTGGTATCCCGCCCCAGATGCGGGCGGTGATGCCACGCCAGATCAGCTACCGGTGGCGCCTGCGCGAGCTGATGGCCGCCCGCGGCATGTTCACCCGTTGCCGAGCTGATGCCGCACCTGACCGAACGCGGCATCACACTGTCCTCCTCCCAGGTCCACCGTCTGGTCTCCGGCACCCCGGAACGGCTGTCCCTGCCGGTGCTGGCCACCCTCTGCGACATCCTCGACTGCACGCCCACCGACCTGATCACCACCTCGGCCCAGAACCTCCCAGCCCGCCGCGCCGCCGACGGAGAGGCACCGATCAACCTCGCTGCCCGTCGACCCACACGGGTCCGGCTGACGCCCGAGGGCTGAGCGATGACACCGGAAGAGTACGAGCGGTGGCATGTCCGGAACTGCGCACGCTACGGCCGTCGGGCGGCGAAGTCGGCGGAGTGGTCGGACGGCCCGATCTGCCGGACCTGCTACGACCGCGCGATGCGCGTCCGCGGCTCCTGCCCCAACTGCCGAGCCGACCGGCTACTACTCGGCCGGGACACCACCGGCACACCGATCTGCCGCGACTGCGCGGGCATCACCCGCGACTTCTTCTGCGACCGTTGCAGCTTCGAAGGACTCTTGCTCAGAGGGCGTCTCTGCGAACGCTGTACCCTCGCCGACACACTCGCCCGCCTCCTCGACGACGGCACCGGGCACGTCGCGCTTCCGCTGCAACCGCTGGTCACCACCCTGCTGGAGATGGACCGGCCCAAGAGCCGTCTGATTTGGCTCCGCACTCCCAACGTCGTCCGTCTCCTGCGCGGCCTGGCCACCGGCACCATCCCACTCACTCACGAAGGACTGCATCAGGAAGGGCCCTGGCGAACCGTTACCCACCTGTGCGACCTGCTGATGGACTGCAGCGTCCTGCCACGCGTCGACCGTCAAATCCTTCTCTATCAGCGCTGGCTGACCGAACGGCTCGCCACCATCGAGGACCCCGAACATCACCTGCTTCTCCGGCACTTCACCACCTGGCACCAGATGCGCCGACTGCGGGCCACGGCGGAGAATGGGCCGCTGAGACGCTCCCAGACGCACCAGGCCAAGCAGGAGACCACCCAGGCCGGCGCCTTCCTCGCCCGGCTCGCCAACCGAGGCCGCACCATCGAGCATTCGGTGCGCTCGTTGACGACCGCGCCCACGCTGTAGACGCCGGTCGCGCGGCGCAGCCGCAGCAGCCCGAGGTCCGGGTCGACGCCGACCTCGATGAACATGGCGCCGAAGGTGCGGGAGGCGACACACGAGGTTTCTCATTACCTCGCTACCATCGAAATGATCGGATCGGGGTATCAAATTGTAGTTTGTCATGATTCCCCATCAGGTGTCCTGTCGTGCTTGCGTCTTGTCGCGTGAGGGGTGCGGGGCGCTTTGCTGTGAGGAGAGGTGAACTCGCAGATGAGAGCTCGTACTCGTGGACAGGGCGATTCGTCGCGGTATCGGGTCAGTCGGCAGTGGCCCGTGGCCGTGTTCAGGGCCCCGGCCGGTGGAACGCCCCCGGTTCGTGCCGTCGGTGCGTCCGATCCGGTCGGCTCGGGTGGACGGCGTGGAGCGCGCGGTATGGGGGTGGTACCGGTGGGGAGCGCGCTGCTGTCCGGTATGGCGCTGCTGGCGGCCACGGCTCCACCGGTGGCCGCCGCGCCGGTGGGGGCCGTGCCAGTGCGGGCGCAGAGGGCTGATCCGTCGCAGACCCTCACCTTCACCGGCGCTCCGCAGACCTTGACGGTTCCGGCGGGGCTGTGGTGACGGTCACCGCGGACGGCGCCGGCGGTGCCGACAACACCGGCACCCCCTGTTCCATCACGGGGGCCGGTGGGACGGGGGCGCGGGTCGTCACCACGCTCCCGCAAACCGCCGCACCGACGACCTTCACCATCAACGTCGGCGGCACCGGCGGCAAAGGCTGCAACGGCACCGGGACGCCGGGTGCCGGCGGGTTCAACGGCGGCGCCCCAGGTGGGAGTTTTCCGCTCAGTGGTTTTCGTTTTGAAGGTCCGGGTGGGGGCGGGGCCTCCAGCATCAGCACGGGCGGCTCCTTGCTGGTGGTCGCCGGGGGCGGCGGTGCCGCCGGCGGCACCGGAGCGGGCTCTACGGGAGGGAACGGAGGCAACGGCGGGACAACGCCGGATGCCACCGCGGTACCGCGGGAAGTGCCACCGGCCCTGGGGCTTCGCCGGGGCAAGGTGGGGGCGGTGGCAGCACCAGCACCAGTACCGGCGGTGCCAGCGGGGCCGCCGGCACCGTTCCATTCTGTGCGGTCTCGAACGGCGGGCCGGGGAGCGGGTTCTCCGGTGCCACGGTCGGTACCGGTGGCACCGGGGGCAACTTCGACGGCGGCTGCGCCGCCACTCGCATCGCTGGTGGCGGGGGCGGTGGGGGTGGGTACTTCGCCGGCGGGGGCGGCGGCAGCGGCGCCGTCAACAGCAGCGGCACCTCGGCGGGTGGGGGCGGTGGTGGTGGGGGGCAGCAGCTTCACCACCCCCACGGGTACCGGCACGAGCTACGCGCCTTCGACGATGGGGACGGCGAACCACAACGGCCAGGTGACCATCTCCTACACGGTCCCGTCTTTGACCATCACCAAGACCCACACCAGGCACTTCACCCAGGGGCGGGATGGCACCTACACCATCACCGCGGGCAACGCCGCCGGGGCCGCCCCGACCAACGGCACCACTGTCACCGTGCACGACACCCTCCCCGCCGGGCTCAGCGCCGACAGCATCCGTGGCACGGGATGGAACTGCACCCTGAACACCCTCACCTGCACCCGTAGCGACGTCCTCCCCGCCGGGAGCAGCTACCCTCCCATCACCCTGAAGGTCGACGTCTCCTGCAGGGCCCACGCCCAGGTGATGAACACCGCCACCGCCATTGGGGGCGGTGACACCAGTACCCACATCGCCACCGACCTCACCAAGATCAAGCGCCACAAGCACGACGAGCGCTGCGAGCGCTGCGAGCGCCACGACCACCGGTAACCCAACCGACCTGTGCCAACGGCGGGACACGTCCATCAGGACAGCCCTGCCGTTAAGCACGCGCTGCTGATCAGTGGCGGGAGCTCGTCCCTGATGCAGCAGGCCTTCCGGGCCGCCGATATCAACATTCCCCGGGTCACCTACGACCAGGTCAACTTCGGCGACAACGTCAGCATGGACAACCCCAGGCCGGGCGACCTGGTGTTCAACGCGGGCAACGACAGATCGGACGCGCGCCCGGGGCACGTGGGTATGTACATCGGCGACGGCAAGATCATCGAGGCGCCACGCACCGGCGTACGGACCCGGATCGTCTCGTACAGCAGCTGGCGCAACTCCACCAGCACCATCACCCGGATCACCGAGGTCCGCCGGGTGGTGAAGTGGTGGCCCGCACGGCCGAAGGGCATCCCGCCATGCACGAGCACGAAGAGGTCTTCCACCCGTGAGGCACCGTGTCTCCCGCGTTCCGGGGAGTCCCCGCGCTCGCCCCTGCCGAATACGCCGGGCCCCAGGCGCGGACACCGGAGGGGTTGCGCGAGCGCCTGGCCGTGATCGCCGCCACGGCTTCCGAGGGCCGGCTGCAGGATGCCGCCTGGATGGCGTACGAGCTCGACACCGAGATCGCCGCCGAGTACGGCGCCGAGTACGGCGCCGAGCATCTGAACGTCGTCCATATCCGGGAGGTCCGCGGGCATCTCGCTCATCTGGTGGGCGACCACGCCACGGCGCTCGGGTGGTACCTGCACACCGTCCGTCTGCGGGCGACGGTCCAGGGGCCCCGGCATCCCGACACCGAAGAGGCGACCAGCCGCGTCTACAGCCTCTGGCGGACCGTCCCCGCCCAGGACGCCCATCGTCTGGGCACCGAACTCCTCGACACGGTCACCGACATCCACGGACCCGACGCACCGGTGGCTCTCCGGACCCGCCGACAGCTGGACTCCCTCGTCCGGAACAACTGACCCCGTCCGGCTCGGTCGTGGTCGGTTTGTTGTCCGCGGACAACGGACTGTCTGTTGTCCGCGGACAACAAACCCCCACGACCACACGGTCCTTCAGCGGCCGAGGCCTGGTCCTGGCCGCCCCTGAGGCTGCGGAGAGACGGCACGGTCGCGATGGCCGGCTTCCCGGGTGGCGCGTCGGAGGTTCTGTTTGCGCTTGACCAACTGCTCACCGGTACGCCAGTCCCGGCCGTCCATCAGCGCCCGCGCGGCATCGGGATCGACAGGCTCTCCCGCAACCAGGCCCAGCTCCGTCAACCCGCTCCCGATCCACCGCAGGTCACTCGCGGCCGCGAGCCGGTACTCGACCTCGGCATCCGACGACTGATCACAGCCGCAGTCTTCTGCGAGCCGGTACTCGATCTGCTCGGGAGCCACGATCGGGGTCGCCCATCCCACTGGCCGGCCCCTTCCCTTGACGACTCGTCCGCTCAGCGAACCATGATCATTTATTGATGATACCTGAAGTACTTCCCACCCCCGAGTGACAGAGCCTCTGGTTGCGGGAGTCGTGGTCGGCTTGTTGTTGTTGTCTGTCAGGAGGACGTCAGTGGGTTCTGCCATCGGATGTCAGTGGTTTTGCCATGAGCTCTGTCAGTAGCCAGGGGTGTCGTCGGCGTCGGTGACGCGAAGGCTGTACCGGACGTCGTCGGCCAGGACGGCGGTCCCGCCCCCTGCGCGGACCAGGAGCCCGGCATCGAGCAGGCCGGTAACGGTGACCGCCTACCTTTCGCCGGGCGTGTGCCGACGCGTGACCCGACGGCACACCAGGAATGCGATCGCGACGACCACCAGGTACAGCGGTACGAGCAGCACCGCGTCACCGGACGCCTGCTCCACCGTCACGCCCGCGTCGCGGTCCCCGCCCTGCAGCATGATGCGGTTCACGGTCAGGACGGTCAGGTGCGTGCCGATCGCCGCCCACAGCGGGGCGTGCCCCACGGCCGCACGGGCGGCGATCAGGGTCAGGCTGAAGACCGTCAGGAGGAAGAGGTAGTCGACCGGGTGCTGCCCCTCCGGGGCGATGCCGATGTGGCCCGGCACGTCACCGGCCAGCCGGGCGATGCCAACCGTCACCAGCGTCGAGGTGCCCGGTACGAGCAGGAAGACCGCCGTGGTGCCGAGCGCCGCCAGTGCGGGCCCGAACCGTCTGCGCAGCGATGTCCACGTGTAGCCGCGCAGCGTCGTCTCCTCGGGCAAGGCTTCAAGCAGGAACGCGACGACGGCGTTGGTGACGAGAAAGCCAACCAGGGTGACGAGGTCCAGCTGCTGCCAGACGAGTAACCCCACGGCCGTGCCCGCGCCCAGGACCAGCGCCGCTGCCGCGGCCGTCACCCCAACGCCGGTGAGGAACGCCCGTAGGCTCGCGCCCGGACTACCGAAGCCGACCGTCCGGGGGTGTGACAGACGCAGGACGAACGGCACGGCCACGACGGTGACGAGGGCCGCAGCGATCAGCCGGGCGGCCAAGCCACTGGTTCCGGTGGCGTCCGTCAGTACGGGTCCGAGGCCGTTGCCGACACCGAGCGCCACCGCCATGATCAGGCCGCCAGCCAACGCGCGGCCCATGGCCCCGGCGGCCGTGGGCGCGGGTGAGGGTGCGGGTTGTCGTATGTGTAGCTCGGTCATAGCGCTCCTGGTGACGGTAGGGCCGACTCCTATCGACAACCCCGTGTGCTTTCCAGGCTCGCCCGACCACCAGTCAGGGGCGTCGTGCGCGCGGACGACCCCCCTGTACATCCTTCGGCGCAGTGGACGATAGGGGTCGGCTGGTCGTTGGCCACCGGCTCCGGCTCCGGCTCCGGGAACACCCAGAGGCCGAGTGCCCGTGTTCATGCGACTGCCGCTCCACCGCCTGGGCGATCGACGGGGCAATGCGGCTCGGAGGATGGTCCACGCTCTTTAACCACGGAACCGGCAACTCGTACGGGGTGAGGGCGGGGAGCGTGACGGCCCCCGCCCTCACCCCCGTACGACGCACTGACACTTCCCGTGGCAGAGCGACTGACGTTCTCGTGGCAGACGACAAGGATGAGATTTGGAGACGCTGGCGCGAGGGGCAGTCGTTCAGCTCGATCGTTCCGGATGAAGGACAACGCGCCCGTCCTGGACGTGACCGCCGCCGGACAGGTCGGCCCCTTCGGGCCGTACGGCGCCGACGCCGAAACCGATGTCGACGAGAGCGGCCAGGCATCGACCGAGCCGGTTAGCGGAAGATCGCCGACATCAAGGCGGGGAACTCTGACCGATTGGGCCAACCAGGAGGGGCCGTGCACGGTTCGGCTTCAACAGTCGAACACCGACCAGCAGATGTCGTTGCGCAGCCGCTGGTCATCAAGTACGAGCTCACGGATCGCATCCGGGAGCTGATGGCGCTGCCACTGGCACTCAAGTCGTCCCGCGGTCTCGCTCTCGCCTTCCGGTGCTGCTGCACGTGCGGCCTTGATCGCGTAGGCGGCCGCGCCGAGCTCGTGCGCGGCGACGTGAGCGACGGCCCCGGCCTGGCCGGCGGCGTACGCGGCATGCCGCGCTGCCCCACGCAGGTCTCTGGCTGCCCCCATCGCGTGACCGCCCGCCGCGCGGGCCTGCATCATCTTGACCTCGCCACGCACCCAGGCCCGGGCATGCTCGATCGCCTGGCGCGGTCGCGGGTCCCCAGGCTGGGCCGACTCGAAGAGGCCAAGGACGTGCTCTGCACAGGCGGCAGCCCATAGAGCGAGGAGACGGTGATCCGCATCAGTGAGAGTCCCACCACGGCGGATCGTCACGAAGCGAGGGTCGCGGACCTTCGGGAGGATCATGACGTGCACCCCCTCCTGCGCGCATCGGTGCCGCTCGCTGCGGTGTGCTCTGGCGGCCGGTCAGCCGCCCGGCGCAGGGAATGATCCAGAGTGCTCATCAGCCGGGCGACACGATTGCTGCCGCCTGTCGCGAGCGGGTAGCGGCAGAGCACGTCGATGAGCACCGGTGTCGCACGCTGCCGCGACCGTTCCAGCAGGGCATGCCCGATCGCGGGGTCACCGCCCGCCTCCATCTCCCCGATGCGCGCAGCGCTCGCGCAGGCTCGCAGGATGTGGCCGACCTGGCCGGCCTGGGCGATGGGGTGCAAGTATGCGGCCGATGCGGCGTCGCCGGCGGATCGCGCGGCCAGTCGTGCGGCTTCGGAGGGCGCGGACCGGGCGGCTCGGTGAGCGTCGAGGGAAGTGACGCGCTGCAATTTCGTCCTGTTGGCACCGTTGATGAACGCCCAGGCCGCTTCGATCGCCGCACGGGGGCGCGGATCATCGGGAACATCCTGCTCAAAGACCGACAGGACGTCCTCTGCGTGCCGAACCACGTAACGCGCCACGACGCGCAGCTCGTCCATCGTCAGATCGAAGTCTCCGGACACGGTGTGCGTGCTCTGTTCCATGTCCATGAATCGTATCCTTGAACGCTCGGTGGAGACTCTGCGACGAATCCTCCGCTCACCCGCGTCGGAACCCTCAATCGGAGGTCACATGCGGCCCGTGGACCTGGCTCGTCGCCATGGCCTCTCCACGCAGGCGGTCCGCAACTACGAGGCCGCCGGCATCATCCCGCCGCTCACCGCAGCCGGACGGGGTACCGGGACTGCACCGCCACTCATGCCGCCGGCCTCGCGGCATACCTGGCGCTCGTCCCTGCCTTCGGCTACTCGACGAGCCGACGCATCATGCATGCCGTCACCGGCGGCCAGCTCGGCGAAGCACTGGAGTACGTCGCCGATGGGCACACGCTCCTGGCTCGCGACCGCAACACGCTACGAACCGTCGAAGCGGCGCTCTCACATCTCGGAGCCGACACCCTGGATACGGCGGCCAGCACTCGGGCGCCGTACAGCATCGGTGAACTTGCCCGCCACCTCGGGCTCAACCCGGCCACCCTGCGCACCTGGGAACGCGCTGGAGTCCTCACCCCCACAATGTGACCCTCGCACCGGGCACCGCGAGTACCTCGCGCAAGACGTGCGCGACGCCGAACTGGCGTGGTGGCATTGGGCGGCTACTGACACTTCTCATGGCAAACCCGATGACGTTCTCGCGTCCAACGACATCTGAATGGGCGACTGTGAACGGCCGTCGTGAATACGCAGGTTCTAGCCAGGGACTGGACGTGGAACTCACCCGGCGAGAGCATTGCTGGGGCCGTCCCCGCTGGTGCGGGGAGCAGCATGGCTGTTCCAATCAGTCGGCCCCGTGCCGCGGACCATCCCCGCTTGTTGCGGGCGAACTCCGCGTTGGTGGCTTTCATCTCGGCGACCAGGTCCTTGAGGGTCTTCTCCCCGCCGGACGCCGGGTAGACCACGGAGCGGACCGAACCGAACCGTCGGGGGCGCCGAGCGAGGCGGCGGCGATCTTCCCGAGGAGCCCGGACCTGCACCGGACCTTGGTGAACTCGGCGACGAACGCTTCGGTCACCTTTTTCTCCGCCCGCGCGTTGGTGCGGTGCACGGTGGAGTTCAGCAGCTCCACCAGGGTGTCGGTGATCTCCCGCTGGCGCTGGAAGAGCAGCGCGGCCAGCAGGACGTGCCGCACCTCGGGGGTGAAGCGGCGCAGGTGGCTTGGGAAGGCGGCCGAGGCTCTGGCCTGCCAGGCACCCACGACCTGCATGCCGATGCCGGTGAATGCCTTGGCCGGGATACCGACGGAACGGACTTGCCCCAGCTTTTTTGATCTCGTCCAGCAGCGAGTTGAGGCTGACGTTGCCCGGATGGGACTTGATGTCGGCCAGCACCGACTCCACGTCTTCTTCGTCGTCCGCACCGTCGCTGTCCACGGCCTCGATGTCGTCGCCCTGTTCGCTGTCGCCGGTCGGATCGGTGAAGACCAGCGCGTCCAGCAGGCGGGGACACGGCCTCGGGACTGGTGGGCTCGCATGTTGAGGTGTCGCGTATTCGTCACCGGAACCTGTGCTCTTGTCCTGGCGGCGTGACGGACAGTGATCTTCGGGACCTTCCAGCCTGCTGGTTGACCTCACCTCGTGACTGCGAGTTTCCACTTACTCCAGGTAGAGAGCTGCCAAGCGTGGCAGTCGGCGGGTCATTTCGCTGTGGTCGTCGAAGTCGAAGTTCCAAGTGGGGTCCAGCTCCGGATATCGGATGCTGAACGCGTCGTCAGGGAGTTGCTTGCCGGTCGCCATGACATGTGCGTTCCAAACGATGCTGAGCGCCTCCTCGCAGTCGAGATCGACTCCGTCGGCAGCTGAGGCTCGCACAATGGGTACTTCTACCAGGGCATCGGGGGCAGCGACTATGCGCTCGAAGACCTCGCGCCCCTGCGCGATCAACCAGCCGCGGAAGTAGTCGAAGCCGTCGTCGGAGCATCCGTCGTTGATCACGTAGGCAGCGGCCCACAGAGGATTCGTGTAGGAGTCGGACATCAGGTCCCACAACGCCTGCTGAGCGGCAACGATCTCCTCGGCCGGGTGTGTGGCCAGCAGCGAGGTTGCCCGGTGGACGACCGCTTCTCCGTCGTTCGGGTTGGACGCCTGGTTGCGGGCTGCCTCGATGAGTTGCCAGAACTGCTGTTTGTTCATGGCGGCAGAGCATGCCACCTGGTACTGACACTGCGTCTGTCCCCACCCACGTCGCCTGGGTCAGCGTGTGTGGTCGCCGGGGGCGTATCGGCTCCAGGTTCCTCCGGCTTCGGTGACCAGGCGGGTGGCTGTCTTGTCGTGGTAGCCGAGCGCTTTCGCGATGACGGGGGCCGGGGCTTGGAGGACGAGTTGGCGGATGGCGGAGGTCCTGCCGCGTTGCGGTGGGACGCCGATCTTCCGCAGGTGGACTTGGAGGCTGACCGGGTTCATCGGCTGTCCGGGCTGGCGGCCGGGGAAGAGCCACTGTGAGCTTCTGCTGCTGGCGTAGGGCAGGTGCTGGCAGGACTGGACGTATGCCCGCATGAGGTCAGCGACGGGCTCCGGAAGCGGGGACGGCGGTTCTCCCAGCCGGACGGTGACGGTGGCCTCGTCGTCGATGACGTCGTCGACGGTGAGGCGGACGATGCGGGTGACGGGTTGTGCGTAGAGGAGAACGAGCGCGGCCGCGACCCGGGCCCGCAGAGGCAGGGAGTCGTCGTTGAGGGTCCGCCGGAGAATGGCGAGTCGGTGGTGCTGGTGCAGTGGTGCTTGGTCCTGCAGGAAGTTGCAGAACTGGCGCACGGAGCCCTGGAAGTTGCGCAGGGTGGAACGGACACAGCCGTGCACGGCCCGCAGATCGGCCGACCATTCGTCGACGTGCTGTGGCGTCCACTGCCACGGCATCGCATCGGCGTGCCGGGTGAAGGCCCGGACCGCGCGTTCCTGGTCACCGACGTACCCCATCGACAGGTTCCGGGCGAGCTGCTGGTTGCACCAGCCTTTGATCATCGCCTCGAATACCTGCTCGTCCGGCCGCAACAACGGCAGACCGTCCACCAAGTGCAGCCGAGCAGACCCTGGAACAAGGCCGTCTTCACCCATCTGTCATCACTCTCCGCGTATCGCATCTGACGCGAGAATTTCGCATCAGATGCGATCGGGGGCGTCTTCGCAGTTCAATCGCTCGATGGAGTGAGACTTACAGATGACCGCCGAGAAGACCGCTACCGTGGTTCCACAGCGCCCCTGGTCGAACCGCTTCCGTACGGTCCCGGGCCGAACTCCAGGACGGGTGTCGCCTATTCGCATCCGATGCAATTGGCGTCGGTAGGAACATCCGTACAGCGGTTGGCGCTGAGAAGGATCATGGTCCGATCGGTGCGAGGGTACTGACGCGGTTCTCGTACTCGCGACGGACCTTGCGCTGGGCCGGGACCGTGGGGACGCCCTGGCCGCCATCGAGCGGCTGGCAGCGGGCGAGGAGTTGGCGGTGGATCGCTGGCACGGCCGTGACGCGAAGGGTGTAGCCCTGACCGCGCCGTACGCGGTCACCCCCTGGTCGAGCGCGGCCCGCTCGGCGGGCTCCAGGTCGGCCGCGCGGAGGAAGTCGGCGACCTTACCCGGCATGTCGAGGGTGACCGGCAACTCCGGGGCGGGTGCGTCTTCCTCGATGGCGGTGTGGTCGGGCAGGAGGTCGGCGACGGCCGTGCGGATCGCGCCGCGGCTGACGCCGTGGTCGCGGGCGAGGGCGGCGATGGAGCGGCCTTCCAGGTACGCGGTGCGGACGATGTCGGTCTTCGCGGCCGCCACGGCGGGGCGGCGTCCGCCCTTGCTGCCCTTGGCCTCGGCGACGCGCAGTCCGTCGTAGGTCAGTTCGCGCTGGAGTTCGCCGGCGGCGGCGAGGGTCTGCACCATGAACTTCACGGTGGACAGCAGCTCGCCGGTGCGCGGGTGACGGGCGGTGAGGTCCATCGCGGAGAACGCGCCGTCGTGGATGCGCAGCGCCACCTGGTCGCGGTGGAGGACGTCGAGCACGTCGAGGATGTGCCCGGTGCCATGTAGGAGGCGGAACATCTCGGAGATGTGCACGGTGTCGCCCGGCCGCGCGTAGGTGAGCAGTTCGCGGAACTTCGGGCGCTGAAGGGGGTGGAGGCGGCTGGAGGTGCCCGGGTCCTCCTCGAAGACGACCGGGTCCTCGATCCCGGCCTCGTCCAGGACGAGGTTCTGCCGGGAGGTCGACTGCTGATCGGTCGAGACCCGCTTGTAGACCAGGTTCGCCACCGAGGGCCCCTCCCGTACGGAGGATCGGACCCTATCTGTCATCAAACCCTGTCAACAATCGCCATCGGATCTGATTGGATTCGCGCCGCCGCGAACCCCCGGATTGCACGAGTTCATTGGACGCGTCGCTCGCCTGTCGTCAAACGATCGTTTGACGACAGGTGGTCAGGGTTCGAACCTCGGTCGCAGGGTTGAACCCTGGTGAGGGTGTCCAGCCTGCCCGTTTCCCACCGCCCCGTTCGGCCCTACGCCCTCGCGGCCGCCAGAGGCCGGCGACGGCGCCCGCTCTTCGCCCCGAGGCAGTGCTGTCCGTGAGCGTGAACAACGGCGGCCATGGCCAGGCCGCGGCTCTGCCAGTCGTTGCGGACCATGTACGGGATCTTGAGACCACGCGCAGCCCATGGCAGGCTCATGCCGCATGATCGATGAATTCGCGAAAGACAACCTGCACGGGAGACTGCGGCGGGACCGCAAGGCGCTGCTCTGGAAACTCGACGGCTTGTCCGAATACGACGCCCGCCGACCTTTGACAGCGACCGGGACCAACCTCCTAGGCCTGGTCAAACACGTGGCCAGCGTCGAGGCCAGGTACTTCGGCGAGGTCTTCGACCGCCCTTCCCCGGAACCGCTGCCCCGGTGGCAGGACTCCAACGGCAGCGATCTGTGGGCGACCGAGGACGAGACCCGCGATCAGATCATCGGGTTCTACCGGCGCACGTGGGAACACTCGGACGCGACGATCAACGAGCTTCCCCTCGACGCCCCCGGCCACGTGCCGTGGTGGCCGGAGCCTTATGCCGACACGAACCTGTTCGCCGTCATGGTCCATGTTCTCGGCGAGTCCATCCGGCATGCCGGGCACGCCGATATCCTGCGCGAGGGCCTCGACGGCCGGACCGGGTTGCGCGCCGAACACGAGAAGCAGATCGACGAGGAAGCCCGTGCAGCCTACTGCGCAAAGATCGAGCAGGCCGCCAGGACGGCCGCATCAATCAAGGCTTAGTTAGACATACCAGGCAGTCTGACATCAGCTCCCCTACCGGCGCTTGCGATTTCCGAGCACCCCGGCCACCTGATATGCCCGCGTCACCCGATGTGGGCGTTCAGTCCACGCCTTCGTCGTCCTCGTCCAGCTCGGGCGCGTCCCTCCGGTAGGTGCCGTCGACCGGGTCGACCACGCGCAGCAGGTGCTCGGTCTTGGCGATCCGCCCGTACTCCGCGAACGCCGCACCCAGCGGAGTCGGGCGCCCCTCGCGTCCGAACATGCGCAGCAGGTCGTAGGCACGGACCTGGTTGGTGACCAGGGAACCGGCGACCTTCAGCATGTCCGGCCAGTGCGTGATCACCTTGTTCAGGTTCACGCGGTTGCGCGCCAGGTCCTCCACCGCGCCGTACGTGCCCGTCTCGACGCCGGGCATCGTGGCCCGCCAGAACCGCTGGTCGTCCAGGTCGCGGAACCGCGGGCTGAAGTTGTAGCCGAGGATCTTGAACAGGCCGAACACCATGTCGAGTACGAGGCGTTGTCGGTCGCCACCATCTCCGGCTTGACCCCGCCGTCCAGGTTCAGCAGCGCGTCCAGGATGTGCAGGGAGTCGAGCGGGGTGCCGGGGACGACCATCTGCCCGATGCCCGCGACCTGGTCGTTTACTGCGTTGAGCCAGGTGATGCCCCGCTTGAACCCGAAGTACTTCGGCGACGGCGCCGCGCTGACGGTCCGGACGGGGACGACGAACCGCAGTCCGTCGACCGAGGCGAGCAGGCCCTCGCCCCAGAACTTCACGATGGGCACCTCGGCCTGGGCGGCGATCAGCCGCGCGTTCGCTGCGGCGATCGTGTCGGCCCGCAGGTAGTACTGGTCGACGTGCACGAGCCGGGCCCGGGTCAGCGTCTCATGGGCGGGGTTCACCACCGGGGCCAGGCCGATGTTGCACGCCTCGGACACCAGCAGCGCGACCACCGAGGTGGACTGGTCCTTCATCCGGGTGGTGCCATCCCCGAGGTGCACGAAGGCGTCCAGGAAGCCGGTCCAGGCGTTCACCTCGAACAGCAGGTCCGGCAGGTCGATCTTCGGGAGCATCTTCTCGACCCGCTTGCGTAGCCAGGTCAGGGACTTCGGTTCGCCGAGCGCGCCGAGCTTGTCGACGTTCAGCTTCACCCGCCCGTCGTCCTGCACCTCGATGGAGACCTTCGCCGCCGGCCCCGCCTCTTCCAGGCGCTCGGCGAGCTGCTTCCACCCGGCGTCCAGGCCCCGCACCAGCTCCGCCAGGTGCTCCTCGACGGGCATGTCCAGGCTCAGCCCGGCCAGCGCGTCCTCCTCGACCGCATCCCAGTCGGGCCCGTCCAGCAGACGGGCCCGCGGGTTGGACCAGCGGTGCGAGGGCGAGGCGAAGGCGTCGCGGTTGTTCAGGGCCCGGTGCAGCTGCTCCAGCACGCACACCACGTACGCGTCCCGGTCGACCGCGCCCTGGGGCAGGTCGGGGTTGGCGTACACCGCCTTGCGCCAGGCCGGCGGCACGAGCTTGTCGTCCACCTCGCGCGGCAGCAGCGGCTTGACGCCCACCTTCCGCCGCGCCAGCGCCGGAAGGCCCCGGACCCCGGCCAGGACCCGCTTGCCCGCGCTCGCCGCGTCCAGCGCCTTCGACTCGCCCAGCAGCGACAGGAACGGGCGCACCGTGGCGTACCGGTTCGCGAGCGCGGCCCGCATCGCGACCTCGGCCGACCCCTCGTCCTCGGGCACCAGCGAGACCACCGTGGCCGCGGCGGTCATCACGGCGGCGCGCGGGGCGACTTCCTCCAGCGCCGCCCACAGCGCGGCCACGTCCAGGTCCGCGCCGTGCTCCTCGACCAGCTCCAGCTCCTCGAACAGCACCTTCGCCGCCCGTGCGAGCGTGCGCGACGCCTTCTCCAACTGCGGCAGCGTGGACAGCCGCTCCTTCTCCGTCTTCCGCTTCGCCGTGTTCAACAGCCGGGTGGTCATGAGGACCTGGAACAGGTCCAGGGCCTCATCGATCGCCTTGGCCTCAAGGTGCCGCATCACCGCGGTGAGCGTCGCCGTGCGCTTCGGTTCCGGCGCCCGTTCCAGCAGCGGCGCCTTCGACCCCAGCGCGTACCGGGCCAGCGCCGCCATCCGGTTCGGCGGGATCTGCGACAGCTTCAGCCGACCGAGCCGGTACGCGCCGATCTCGTCCACCCGCTCCAGCGCGCAGGCGAACGCGGTGCCCGTCGTCCGCGTCGGCGGCCGGCGCAACCGCTCCAGCTCCGAGAACCGGGAGCCCTCCGGCGTCTTCAGCGTCGCCACCAAGTCGCCGGGCAGCGCCGGGTCCGCCCGCCGCGCGGCCCCCGCGACCGTGGCGTGCAGCCGCTTCTCCGCGACCTTCCGCGCCTCCGACACCTGCCGGGCCAGCACCGACACCCCCGGCAGCAAAACCCGGTGACGGCGCAGCCAGCCCACCGCGTGGTCGAACAACGCCTTCGGGCCCTCGGCGTGCGTCCACGCCCGCCCATGCAGGAACGTACGGAACCGCCGCCCCCACTCCGTGTCCTCGTACGGGTGGTAGCCGTAGGCGTCCCGGATCTCCCACGCGTGGTCGTACAGCGTCTGACGCCGTTCGGCGTACCGCTTGACCACCGACGGGTCCTTGATGCCAAGCTGCGCGGCCAGGTGCTCGACCACCGGCCACGGCACCGCGAGCGGGTCCTCCAGGAACAGGCCGACGTACCGCACCGTGCACATCTGGAGCGCGAACCCGAGCTGATGGTGCTTCGTGCGCCGCAGGGCGATCAGATCCCGGTCCACGTCGTCCAGGAAGAAGAACCGCTCCAGCTCGAACCTCGTCGGCTCCTCGGCGAACGTCCCGTACGGCTCGGCCTTTATCTGTACCCGGCCTTGAGATGTCAGCGATGTACGGCACGTGGCTCACGAGGTGGCATCCGCGCCTGTGGCTGACACTCCGTCGTGACCGCTGTCCGTGAAGGTCGTTACTCCATCCGAGAGACCAACGGGTGGGGAGGGCCGGAGATGTACGTGCGACGGGTCATGGGGTCCGGGATGCGTCGCGAGACGTACACCGTTGTGGACGGCGAAGGACGGGCCGCACCTGTTTCGGCACACTCACGCAACTGCGCTTCTGCGAGCTGGCGTGCGGCTGGAGGTCGCGAGTGAGTTGCTCACACACAGTTCGGTCCAGACCACGATGGACACCTACGGCCATCTGGACACGGACGACCTGGCCGAGGAACTGGACCGTGTTGGCTTCCGGGGCTCGTGGTGAGCGCCGGTGGCGGTCTGGCCGCCGTCGTCCCGTTCCCCGGAGATCCGCGGGCTGCGGCCCTGCTTCGCGTGGTACGGCCGGAGTTCCGAGTCGAGTGCTTCGCGCCGCCCGCCGGGCACTTCCTGGCCCAGACTCCTTGCCTGATCACCACGTGCGTGAGGAGGAACGCCTCGCGGGGGTTATGCGCCGCGCATGACGCGGCCTGGCGGAAGGCCGGCCGACCCGAGCACAAGGCATGGATCGCGGACCCGGCCAACTGGCCCGCCGGACTGAGCCTGAACGTGGCACCGTGCCTGGTCGGCGGATGCCCGCACTCCGGCGGGCTCTCGTGCTTGTGCAACCTGCACCTGGCCGACCTGAACGGCCTGCACTCGCGGGGCCCGCGCGTCAGCGTCCGCCAGTACGCCTCCGCGGCGCCGGTCCTCTCCCGCCCGGCCACCAGGCGGTGCGGCTTCCCCGACTGCCGCTACGAGATCAGCCGAAACAGTTTGTGCGACGGACACCACTACCGCTGGACGAAGGTCGGGCGGCCACCCCTGGCCGCGCTGCCCACCGAGCTGAAGCTCCGCAACGCCCCCAGCTTCTCCGTCATGGGCCTGTCGCCGCTGGTGGCGCTGGAGTTCCAGTACCTGCTCCAGCTTCGTACCGACCAACGACGCTCCAAGGTGACCCCCAGCTCCTGGGTCCGCGCGGTCAACACCGTCATCGCCGAGGGCGTCTCCTCGGTGCGGGACCGCCCGGCCCACCACTGGCGTCGCCTGTCGCTGAACCACACCACCGTCCCGCAACTCTTCGCGGACCTGCTGGAGGCCCTCGGCGATCTCGAAGGGCCTGCGGAGGAGTGGGACAGGGATGTATGGCGGCCGGACCGGCTCGGTTACAGCATCGAAGAGCGGCAGCGCGTCGCACCGCTGGACTTCACCGGCATCACACAGCCCTGGCTGAGGCAGTCGATCAAGCGCTACCTGCGGCTGCGGCTCGCACGCACGGAACTGCGGTCGGCCGCGCGCAATCTCCACGACTTCGCCCTCTTCTCCAGGTTCCTCGCGGAAACCTGTCCCGACCGGCAGAACGACCCGGCGGTGCTGAACCGGCCGCTGCTGGAAACACACCGCGCTCGGGGGCCGCGCCCGGGGTGCTGTTGCGGTCGTCACGCTGTCTGTCCCAACCCGCAATGCCCGGTATCCATCCCGCTCGCTCCCAGCGAGCACAACGCGGTGCGGAGATTCCGGGGTGGAGCAACCGGCTGATTCCGCGGGCGACGTCGCTCTCACGAGCCCCGGCCTATCGCGCGAGCGCGGCGCTCCCGAACCAGCCCGCCTACCTACGCATGTGACCGGATGTCAAGTAACGTCGCTCTCTGAAATCATGAGGTCGTATCAGCACTCGGCCTCGGAGCACCGCCGTGACTGCACGCCGCCTCGCCCCCATCGCCGCCATCTTCCTCGTGGGCGGCCGGTGCTGTGCGCCGGCGGCCCGGTGACGTCCGGGCTGAGCGACCGGCAACTGTGCGACAAGGAGACCGGCCGCTCCCGCCGCGCCACGCGCTCGCCGTTTGACACGCCAGCTCATGGGATGTCTGTCAAGTTCTTCTGTTCACGACAGTGAGCACGGTGAGATAGGCCGGTTCTGATGTCGTGTCCTCCACGGAGGTGAGCGCTCGGCTTGGGGTGGAGCCTTGCCCGCCACGTGCAGCATGCGGTGCGCGAAATGTGCACGGGGGTCAGCGAGCGAGTGACATTATGCACGAAATGACGACGCACCCGTTTCTTCACGTGACGCACGTTGTGGCGCTCGGAGCCGCTCTCGACCGGTTGGGCACCGTCTTTCAGAGGTTCGAAGAGCAGGAATCTGGCTGCATCTCATACGGACTGCTGGCATCAGGGCAACGTTGGTTCGTGAAAGGCGCTTCGACGCCGACAGGGGTCTCCTCCTTGCGGCGGGCGGTGTCGTTTCACCAGAAAGTCTCACACTCGGCCATCGTGCCTTTGAAGTATTCCTTCAGCACAGACGATGGCCTTGTGCTGGTCTACCCATGGATGAGTGGTGAGGTTCTCTACCACCCGACCCTTTCACGCCATGGGGGCGGGCGGCTCCCGGCAGTCCAACGGCGCGATTCAGGGCTCAGCCGCTGCCCCGAATTCACTCCGCGCTGGAATCCATCCTCTCTGCCCATCTGGCCGTAGAGGAATCCGGATTTGTTGCGGTCGACTTCTATGACGGATGCATGTTGTACGACTTCGACGAGCGCCGCATGGTGTTGTGCGACTTGGACGAGTACCGGGCCGGCCCCTTCGTCCTGGAGGCGGACCGGTTGCCTGGGTCGACGCGCTTCATGGCCCCAGAGGAATTCGCTCGCGGATCGCTGATCGACATCCGGACAACCGTCTTCGCTCTGGGTCGGGCGCTCCGTCTCCTCTTGGACGCTGGCGACGAGGAGAAGCAGTGGCGCGGGACGCCTGAGCAACTGGAGGTCGTCAGGTCGGCGACTGCGACCGCACCAGAGCGCCGCTTCCCGTCCGTCCGCTCACTCGTCGACGCCTGGCAGGCAGCGACCTGAGCTCGGAGTGCCCCCTGCAGCTTCGGATGCGTCAGGTTGTCGATCGGGGGAACGGAACGACATTGTCGACGACTGGGGCGGGTTCTGTGTGACTGTCGCTCTCATGAGTGAGGACGGCACTGGCGAGGGTGAGCCTGGTGACCAACTGGCGAAGTTCCTCGATCTCGGCTTTCTGGTTGGCGATGGTCTTCTTGAGCTTGGTGACGGTTTCCCGGAGTCGTTTCTCGGTCTCCGGGACTTGGTGGGTCTCGGTGCGGACGCGTTCATAGAACTCGTTCTTCAGGTCGACGTGCCGTTTGAGGAAAGCCATGCGGTGGACGTCGGCTTCGGCCGCGAGGGCAACGACGGTGAGGCTGCCGTTGGAAGCGGTGGCCTGTCCGGTCAGTAGCCGGTCCATGGCCTCGCGGATACGGACGCGCTCGTCCTGGTGCTGCTGGTTCACGTGAGGACCTCGGCAGGGTGCGCGGTGCTGTCGTGGGTGTCGGCGGTCTCCCGGTGTCGGCGTACTCGTTTAGATCTCGGGATGCCGCGGAGGAACGGCAGGATGCAGGAGAGTCCGTAAAGCGTGTCCACGCCTGCCGCCGCGACGATCACAGTAATCGGGACTCGGGATTCGAAGAGATCGACCAACCAGGTGGAGCGCAGGCGCCCCATGACCAGGCGGGGAGCGTCATCGCTGGGCTTGGTCCGGCTCAGAAGTTGGTCACTGTGTCCGTTCCGCGGCTGTGGCAGTTCGGGCGGAACAGGTAGCTCACATTGCCCGGGGTCTCGAGCCGCTCGGCGGCTACTGCCAACACCGCTTCGTGGACGACCGGGCCGTCCTCCCACCTGGAGGTACGGAAATCTCCCTGCGGCCGAAGGGGTTGGCATCATTGTTCTTCGACGGCGGTGCCCTTCCCGTCGGGCGGGTGGCCGTCGGCCGGGGCCGTCGAACCGCGTCCTCGTCGTCGGCGTCGCTGACTGGACGGGACGAAGGAGGGTCTCGCGCTTGTCGTCGACATGCCCTGTGATCCAGATCACGGTCCGCAGGTGCATCGTGGGCCGCGTGCCAGTGCCTTCTACAGGGTGTAGGCGACCGGCGAGAACAGGGACAGTGTGGATGGAGCAGAGTCGAGCCCGCGCGTTCGATGAGTTCGTGGCTGCCCGCTGGTCGGTGCTGGTCCACCTGGCCCGTCTGCTCGTCGGAGGCGATCGGCATCGGGCCGAGGACTTGTTGCAGGAGTCCTTGGTCAAGCTCTGGTTTGCCTGGCCCAGGGTCGCGGATGACGCACCGGAGCCGTACGTCCGCAAGGTGATGGTGCGTGCGGCGGCACGCTCGGGACAGCGGCGTTGGTGGGGTGAACGTCCCGTCGAACAGCTGCCCGAGACGGCGGCGGTCGGAGATGTGTCCGCGGACGTGGTGGAGCGTTCTCGGCTGGAGACCGCGCTGGCCCAGTTGTCGCCGAAGCAGAGAGTGGCGGTGGTGATGCGCTACTACCAGGACCTGCCCGAGGGGCAGGTGGCGGAGGCGCTCGGGTGCCCGGTGGGCACGGCTCGGTCCCACGCCGCACGCGGAGTGGCGCAACTGAGGCAGCTCCTGGGCAATGTGAACGAGCCGGTGCGGTGAAGGAGAACCCCATGGATCACTTCGAGCGGCAGCTAGCACAGATGATGCGCGACACCGAGGCGCCCGCGCCGTTCGAGCCGAAGCACCGGGAACGTCTCCGGGCAGGGGTGCGAGTCCGCTGTCGGAAACGGGCCGCGCAGAGGGCAGTCGGCTCCGTCCTGGCCGTCGTCGGCCTCAGTGTCGGGCTGTCCCTGCTGCCCGGCCATGCGACCCGGGTCGAGCCCAGCCATCCCGGCCCACCGTCCGCGACGAGCCCGTCGCCCTCCGCCCCGCCCGCGACACCCGACGCGTCCCCGAGCGCGCCCCCCTCCCCGGGCGCCTCCACTGCACACGCGTCCCCGGACGGGACCGCCGCAATCACGCCGCCGGCCACGACCGGGAGTACGGCCACGGCCACCGAAGCCCGGCCGGGAAGCACGGAGGGCGTGTCGCTGTCCTCGACCTCGGCCCCGCCTTCGGGTACGGCGACCGCGCGGAACTGGCCGTCGACCACCTCGTCCTCGCTCGTCACCCCGTAACGCCGTAACGCCGTAACGCCGTAACACACCGTCGCCCCGAGTGTCTTCGGCCTGCCCCGTATCAGGTCACAAAAAGGAAAAACATGAGAAACCAAGGGTCGCTTGCCCCGAAGGACCTGAGCCGACTGCCGCACCGCGCACCGGTGGCGACGCACCACCCGGAGCCCGTCCTGGACGTAGTCGTCCCCGTGTTCAATGAGGAGAGAGATTTGGAGCCGAGCGTGCGACGGCTCCACGCACACCTGTGCGAGACCTTCCCCTACCCGTTCCGTATCACCATCGCCGACAACGCCAGCACGGACAGCACCCCGCGGATCGCCGCTCGGCTGGCAGACGAACTGCCCGAAGCACAGTGGCTTCGGCTGGCCGAGAAGGGGCGCGGCCGGGCGCTGCGTACCGCCTGGTCGCTCTCGTCGGCCCCCGTACTCGCGTACATGGACGTGGACCTGTCCACGGAACTGACGGCGTTGCTGCCGCTCGTGGCCCCGCTGCTCTCCGGCCACTCCGATATCGCCATCGGCACCCGCCTGGCTCCCGGTTCCCGGGTGGTGCGCGGCCCCAAGCGAGAGATCACCTCTCGTTGCTACAACGCCCTCCTGCGCTCCGTCCTCGCCGTGGGCTTCTCCGACGCGCAGTGCGGATTCAAGGCGGTGCGGCGTGATGTGGCCGAGCGACTGCTGCCCCTCATACAGGACTCAGAGTGGTTCTTCGACACCGAACTGCTGGTGATCGCCGAGCGTGCCGGGCTGCGCATCCATGAGGTGCCGGTCGACTGGGTGGACGATCCCGATACCCGGGTCGACATCCTCGCCACAGCACTGGCCGACCTGCGCGGCATCGCCAGGATCGGCGGGGCACTGGCGCGGGACGCGCTGCCGCCGGGCGGGTCGCTCCGCGACGGTGGCGACGACGCACCGGGCAGGCTCGCCACCCAACTCATGTGCTTCGCCGCCGTAGGAGCCGTCAGCACCCTCGCATACCTGCTCCTCTACGCAGTGCTGCGCCCAGTGGCCGGACCCCAGGCCGCCAACGCACTCGCGCTGCTGGTCTGCGCCGTCGCCAACACGGCCGTGAACAGGCGGCTCACCTTCGGCCTCCGTGGCTGCGGCGGTGTGCTGCGCCACCAGGGCAGGGGCCTGGTCGTCCTCCTGATCGGCCTGGCGCTCACCGGCGGATCGCTCGCCGCCCTGCACCACGCGGTGCCCTCGGCCGGGCAGTCCACCGAACTCGCCGTACTCCTCGCCGCCAACCTGGCCGCGACGCTGCTGCGATTCCTGTCCTTCCGAGTGTGGGTGTTCCGCGCATGATCAGGACCACCGCCCGTACGACCGCGACCGGCACCCTGAGCTGGAACGCGAGGCTGTCGCAGCAGCCCGCCACCACGAGCCCCGACCGCCGGCGCCGGCTGCGCCGCACAGCCGAGCGTTACGGCCCCGTGCTGGCCGTCTACGGCACGCTCAAGTTCATCGGCTTCGCCGCCTTCATGTGGCTGCTGCACTCCGCCGGGGACTACCGCTCGAAGAACCCGCGCTTCGGCGGCGGCGCCCACCCGTGGGACGTCCTGGCCAGCTGGGACGGCTGGTGGTACCAGCAGATCGCCGCGCACGGGTACGACCCTCAGCTGGTCCCGATCCCCGGCGCCACCGGCCCGATCACCCTCGAAGGGAACTCGGCGGCGTTCTTCCCGCTCTACCCGGCGCTGATGCGGCTGGTCTCCGAGCTCACCGGCCTCGGCCTGTACGGCGCCGGCCTGCTGGTCTCCGTCGTCGCCTCCTTGGCCGCCGCCCTGGGCATCTACGCCATCACCGAACGCCTCGGCGGCAGACGGGCCGGGCTGGCCGCGGCCGGACTCTGGGCCGTCTGGCCCGGTTCCGGCGTGGAGTGGGCGGTCTACTCCGACTCCCTCTACGTGGCCCTGGCCGTCTGGACCTGCCATGCCGTCCTGAGCGGCCGCTGGCTCACCGCCGGTCTCCTCGCCTGCGTGGCAGGGCTCAACCGGCCCACCGCCGTGGCGCTGATCGCCGCCGTCGCCGTCGCGGCCCTGCTCGCGCTCTACCGTCTCCGGGACGGCATCCTGCGTCCGGTGGCCGCGATGGCCGTCGCCCCGCTCGGCCTCCTCGCCTATCTCGGCTGGGTGGGTCACCAAATGGGCGACTACGGCGGCTACTTCAGGCTTCAGTCCGGTGCCTGGGCCCACGAGTGGGACTACGGCCGGCACACTCTCGACGTCTTCACATCCGTCCCGGTGGGCCACTCCGACTATCTCTCCGCCTGGCCCTTCGCGGACCTGATCGGCATCGGTGTCGTCCTGCTCGCGCTCGCACTGCTCCCGCTGCTGATCCGGCTGCGTCCCCCGGCCGTCCTGATGGTCTACACCGTCCTCACCCTCGTCCTCGTCCTGGGCAGCCAGCAGATATTCGGCAATGTCTCCCGCTATCTACTCCCCCTCTTCCCGCTCTTTCTCCCGCTCGCCCTCGCCCTGTGCCGCCTCAGCCTGACCCACCAGCTCATGCTCCTCGGCATCGCGGCCCTGGCCTCCGGCTCGTACGCGGGCTACGGTCTTTTCGAACTCGGCGTCCCGTAACCGACGGACCCAGGAATGGATGCCCGATGACCACGACCCTGCCCACCGCCAAGCAGTCGGCCTCGAGTCCGGCACACCGTGATCCTGCACGCGATCCAGGTCCCGCACGGAACCCCACCAGCGCCCCCAGGAACAGACGGCAGGCCCTCACGCCGCCGTTCCCTGCGCACGCTGCGGCGCCGTCCGTGAACCCGCCACCCGCGATGCCGCTGGCCAGCCGCTGTGTCCCAACTGCCTGATCCGCGAACCCGTCAACCTGGAAATCTGTGTCGGATGCGGGCGCCGTCAGCCTGAACCGCCGACTTATATGGGGAAAGCGGGACGCGGTCGGGGCCGCTCCGCCTTCGTGGCGCCGCTCAGTGCCAGGCCCCGCAGATCTGGCCGCCGTCGGAGTCCTCCTTGCACGCGCGGTAGGCGTGGCTGGTACCGACCATGAGGGAGTACGCGGGGCGTGAAGTGGTCGCGTTCACGTGGTACAACGCACCGCCCCTGATCTGGATCCAGCCCTTCCAGGCGTGGTCGCCCTTTTCGATGGTGGCCCAGGCCGCACTGCAACGCGAGGAGGTCCGCAGTTGCACGGCGGGCCCGCCGCTGCCGCGGATCGGGCCTCCGAGGCTGCGGGCATCCTGGTCGCAACCGGTCGTATGGGGATTCTTCCCGTCGCAGGCGTTGCCACGGCACGTCGCTGCGGCATCTGCTGAAGGAACGGCGATCCCGCTTCCGATGAACGCGAACGCAGCCACTGCCGCCATCGCCCAACGTCGGACACTCATGGACACCCCATCTCTTCGGGCCCGCCGAGGCAGGCAAAAGTGATCAGACACCTTTATTAGTGAAATCCCGGGCCACCGTGCTAGACGTGCCGCGATGAGTTCACCGAAACGAGTCACTCGACGGCGTGGACGGGGACTGGCAACTCCGCAGCGCGCCCCCGCACGCACCCCCGCGCCAGGAACGTGAGAGCGCATTGCGGCTAGGAACTGTCCGGCCGACACGATCGCGTCCGCGATCTCCGTGTCGATGACCTCGCCGTCCTCCGCATGCGGCTGAACCCACGAGGCAGCGCCGTCGTCCACAGCTCGGTGAGGAGGCCGTGCGCCTCTTCCTCACCAGTCCGGGCCTTCGGCCCGGCAGGAGGGTGTGGGCGAGGCCGTGGCAGGCGATGTTCACCAGCTCCTCCCGCTCATTGCACGACTGCCCGAGCGGGTTGTCGACCACCATGCTCAGGCACCAGTACGCCTCCGCGACGAACTCGCGCTTCACCGAGTCACCGCTGGTGTCCATGAGCGGAAGAAGGCTGGCAGCCACCTCGTTCAGGAACGCTGCGGCGTGCACACCGGCCCTGGTGTGCAGCGCCCGCGCGTTGCAGGCGAGCCGGGACCTCCGCAGAAGACCGTCAAGAGCCAGGGCATCAGTCCCCCTCCTTCCCCGAAGCGTAGCGGCGCTCAGCGGGCGCACCGGATCCCCGAACTGCTCACCCGAGAGCCGCAGGCCCTGCCCGTACGGTCGGCGGTTGCGCGGGTGCCGGTGCCGGAGCCGGTCTGGGGTGCCGGTCCGGAAGAGCGGCTGGCCGCGAACGCGAAGTGGTGCCGCACGTGCCAGGCCCTCGTCGACGCGCCGACGGGGGCCGCCGGCGGCCCGTGGATTCTGCTGCACCGCAGCGAGCCGGGACGCGGTTTGAGCACCTGGACCTACCCCACCGAGAAGGAAGCTCTGCACCACGGCGCCCATCTGGCCATGACGTACCTGCAGCTGGACGATGGCCCTCTCGATCGCGTGGCGCTGGACCTGTTCATCGGCCAGGTGCACGCCCAGGTCCTCGCCCGCCTTCTCGAACTGCGCCCGGAGACGACCCAGTTCGAGGTCGCCGAAGTCGTCCCGATGCGCGCCGGCCAGTTCTGAGCGTCGACGCGCTCCTTGGAACTGTATGGCGCAGGGATGGAAGATCACCGTCATCGTACTGGCGGCAGCCGGAGTTACTGACTTCGGATCGTCAAGGTGACGCTGGTTTGTCGAGGGTTAGGCCGGTGCCCGCTATGAAGCCGTCGAGCGTGTCGGGCCGGTACTGGAGGCGTTTGAGCCGGTTACGGACGAGCGTTTCCAGGCGGTCGAGGGCGACGACGGCGAGGTTGGCCAGGCTGCGTTTGACGTGTGCCCATACCCACTCGACGGGGTTGAGGTCGGGCGAGTAGGCGGGCAGCAGGAACACCGTCAGCCATGTACGCTCGGCGATCAGCTCACGCATGGCGTGGGAGACGTGGGTGTTCAGGCGGTCCCAGACCAGCACGATCGGCGCTTTGACGAGTTGGTGGACACCGTCGATCAGTGCGATGAAGTCTCGCTCGCTCATGCTGCGGCGCTTGCCTCTGCCGGCGGGGTGGGTACGCAGGCGGTGGCACAGACGGGTGCGGGAGCCGGGCCGCATGGCAAGCAGTCCGGCCACCGACAGCCGTCCCGAGCGTCGCCCGCTCACCGTCACCTGCGGTGTGCGGCCGCGTCGGCCCCACGTGCGTCCCCTGGGCGGCCTGCGGGTGAAGCCTGCCTCGTCCTCGAAGCAGATGTAGCCCCCGCAGGCCGCCCGGGCTCTCTTACCTCCGCCCAGGTCGCCTCCTTCCAGACGGTGACGGCCTGCTCGTCGCGCTCGGCAACCCGCCGCGCGGGGACCTGCGGGCTGAAGCCGAGCCGGTGCATCAGCCTCGTCGCGCCGGAGGCGCTGTAGGAGACGTGGAACTTCCTGCCGATCAGCGTGGCGACCCTTGCCGCGGTCCACACCTGGTCCTCCACCCAGCCGTGCGCGGCCGGGCCCTGCTCCAGATACGCGGCCAGCTTCTCCAGACAGCGCTCGGACAGACGGCACCGCGATCCGCTCGGGCCACGGGAAGCCAGAGCCCGCACACCACCCTCCCGCCACAACTGGTGCCACTGGTAGGCCGACTTCCGGCTCACCCGTAGACGCTGCGCCACCTCCAGCGGCTTGATGCCGTGCTCCCTCCACCTGGCGGATGGGCAGCGCGGCCAGGTCCGGATGCTGGTCCCGCAGCAGGTCGCGGACCAGATCCTCGCTGATCTCAATCTCGGGTTCGATCATGCGCAGTCACAGTACTTGAGGCAGGCGACTGGGCTGGAGTGCCTGGGTTACCCGGCCGGGGGCGGGCCGGTGAGATGCCGACTCGCCGGGGGCGACTCCAACGTGGCCGCGATGATCGCCACGTCATCGATGGTCTCCGGCCGTCCCGGACGCGGCTCGTCCTCCAGCCCTGCCAGCCCGTGCGCCCGGAACAGCTCCCGCCGCTTGATCACCGTCGGCCGCGTCGAGCCCACCGCGGCCGCCACCGAGTTCGTTCCCGCGCTTGGTTGCGCACACGCCAGCACGATCCGCGCCCGCTCGACATACCCCGCTCGATTCGACCTTGAGCGGGACCACGACCTCAACGTCAAGCGGTCCTGCTCCGAGAGCAGCAGCGGGGCAGGCTGCAACGGGGCCGTGCCATTAGAATCGATCCGGGCGGCAACCTGACAGAGCCGACTCAACGGTTCCGTCGACCAACTCCCGCGCGACCAGGCGGCCCACGGCCGCGGCGAGCGTGACCGCCGAGTGCATCACTGCCAAGTAGAGGCCGGGGACCTCGGCGACCGGGCCGACGATCGGCTCACCGTCGGCCGGCATTGGGCGCGCTCCGAGTCGGGTGCTGAGCAGCTCGACGCTCCCGGCGCCACGGAAAGTGGACCGGACGGCTGCAAGGGTCCGTTCGGGCGAGTCCGCGGCGGCGATCAGCCGGCCCGCGGCGACCTGCCGAAGATCGAAGTCCTCAGTGTTGACCACGGTGCGGACCAGACCGGCCGGGGCGCGGAGCCGGAACAGCGGCGACGGCGACGGTTCGACCGGGACGCGCACGCCGAGTGGCGCGCCCAGCGCGGCCGTGGCAACTCCGGCCGCCAGCACCACCGTCGCACCGGAGAGGGGTCCTGCTGCCGTCTCAACCCCGGTAATCTGGCCCGCTGTATCCCGGCGGACCGCGGTAACCGGCGTGTCCAGATGTACCCGAGCTCCATGGGTGCGAGCGGCCGCGACCAGCCGCTCGGTCACGCCCACCGAGTCAACAGCGCCGTCACCCGGCGCCCAGACAGCCCACTCCGGAGGCTGCCGAAGGGTGGGCTCGAGCGTCGCCACGGTGGCCGCGTCCACGATCGTCTGCCCGGGCCCGGCGTCCGGCGCGCTGTCCTCCCTGGTCCAGCTCAGCGAGCCGGACCAGGTAACCGGGAGTCCCGGCAACTCGGCCCCGAGTCGGTGGTACTCCGCCGTTGCGGTGGCCCGCAGCCCGGCGGCCGGACCTTTACGCACGCCAGACGCTCCGACCCAGGCGAACGAGTCTGCCGTCACGCCGGCACCTGGCCGCCCGGCGTCGACCAACGTCACCGCGGCGCCCGCCCGGGCGGCGTGATAGGCCACCGATGCGCCGACAATGCCGGCGCCGACGACGACCAAGTCCCCACTCACCGATGAGCTCAACACATTCACGACCCTAGCGTCCGCCCGCGCGGCCTGGTGGGTCGACGCCCACTGACCGACAACTGCCCAGGCCATCGGCACTCGTGAACACCCCCTGCAGGTAAGCGTCGCAGGCCGCACCCCGTCCGCCAACTCAAGCGCTCAGCTCCGCCAACTAGCGTGCTCATCCGCCAACTGAAGCGCTCAGTGTGCGACACGAAGTCGCTCCATGTAAGTAAGGACAGCCACGTGAAGGAGGTATCGATCGGCTGGGACTGCTGCACGGATAGGTGACAGTGGGGTTTCATGCCGCGAGGGCTGCGGCGGGTTTCATAGTGGTCTCGAACTCGATGGGGGTCAATCGGCCCAGCCGTAGTTGCCGACGGCGCCGGTGGTAGGTCCGTTCGACCCACGTCACGATCGCGGTGCGGAGGGCTTCACGGGTGGCCCAGGTGCGGCGGTCGAGGACGTTGTTCTGCAGGAGTGCGAAGAAGGATTCCATGGCTGCGTTGTCGCCGGCGGCGCCGACTCTTCCCATGGACCCGACGAGGCGGTGGCGGTTCAGTGCGTGGATGAACTTCCTCGACCTGAACTGCGACCCGCGATCCGAGTGGACAATGCAGCCGGCCACGTCTCCCCTCCGTGCGACCGCGTTGTTCAGCGCGTTCACCGCGAGCTGTGCCTGCATCCGGCTGCTGATGGAGTAGCCGACGATCCGGCCGGAGAAGGCGTCCTTGACCGCGCACAGGTACACCTTGCCCTCATCGGTGGCGTGTTCGGTGATGTCGGTCAGCCACAGCTCGTTCACCGCGCTCGCGGTGAAGTCACGCCGGACAAGGTCGTCGTGCACCGGCGGCCCGGGCCGCTTGCCGTTCTTCGACCGCTTCTTCCCGAACGCTGTCCACCAGGCGTTGTCCCGGCAGATCCGCCACGCGGTCCGTTCACTCATCCGCTCGCCGGCCGTTTCGGCTTCGCCCGTGAGGAACCGGTAGCCGAACTCGGGGTCGTCGCAGTGGGCGTCGAACAGCGTGTTCGCACGGTATGCCTCGGTGATCTCGGCCTCGGTCACCGGCCGACGAATCCACCGGTAGTAGTGCTGGCGGGCAAGCCCCAGGACCCGGCACGCAACCGCGACAGGGATCTTGTCGGCGGCGAGCTCTCTCACGAGCGGGTAGAGCCTTTTCCCGGCAGGTTCGCCTGCGACAGGTAGGCCGCCGCGCGGCGCAGGACCTCGTTCTCCTGCTCCAGCAGCCGGATCCGCTTCTTCAGCTCCCGGTTCTCCGCCGACTCGGACCTGGCGACGGCGGGCTTCTCGCCGTCGTCCACAGCGGCCTGGCGCAGCCACTTCGACAGCGTCATCTCATGGACACCGAAACCCTTCGCGATCTGCGCAAGGGTGACGCCCTTCTCGCGGTTGCGCGCCACGCGCACGACATCGTCACGGAACTCTTCGGGATAGGGAACAGGCACAGCAACATCCTTCCAGGCCGCCCTACGGGCAAGCCAGGCCAGGTGTCACCTCAACGTGCAGCAGACCCGCTGAACTTCGGGCCAGTGTCCAAGGCCCGTCCCCGCGCTCCCATGCGTCGCTGGCAACGGCGGGGTGTGAAGCGGAGCGTTCAAGCCCAAGAGCGTCCCGGCCATCAGGGTGCAACAGGCGAGGGGAAGGCTGGACGGGCGAACGCAAGTGAACCCTTGATGATGCCCCGTGATTTTAAGACCGCGTCGATGGCGTGATGGCGGCGGTCACAGGACCCGGTGCTGAAAGGCACCAAGCGACCTTCGGGTAACGGAGCCCGGAGGGAGGATACCGCTGGTCCCGGGGTAGAGGGGGCGCCCACCCCAGCCGCGTCTTACTGGTGCGGAACGTGGAAACCCCGTCGAGGTCCAAGCCACCGGCTTGGTAGGCCGACCGCAAGGAAGGCTGAAGTCCCCGGCGGGAGAAGGAAGATCCAAGAAGCGAAGGCCGGCAGGCCGAAAGGCCAGAGGAAACCGGGAGTTGGGACCTTCACCCGCTCTCGCATAACTCGCCGGATACGGACCCCGGTGGTCCGGCCCGAAAGGGCGCCCACGTGGATCAGGTGAGCCTTTGAAGTCACCACTGCAAGGAAGCCGGAACCGAGGGACAAGTTAGACACCGGAGACGAACATGGAGATCGCGGCACCTGTCGTGATGCCCTCGCCTGCGGTGAACGGACCCGAGGACGACTTACTCGACTGGCACGGCATCGACTGGGCCACCTGCGAGAAGAACGTACGGCGGCTGAGGCAGAGGATCTTCAGGGCGACGCAGGACGGGGACCTCAAGAAGGTCCGCAACTTGCAGAAGCTCATGCTGAGAAGCCGCAGTAACACGCTGGTCAGCGTGAAGCGGGTGACGCAGCAGAGCGGTGGTCGCAAGACCGCTGGCGTCGGCGGGGAACGAGCCCTCACGCCGAAGGCGAGAGGGCTGCTGGCGGCCGAGATCCACCGGTCGTCGACGCCCTGGAAGGCCAGGCCGGTCAAGCGAGTGTTCATCCCGAAGAGCAACGGGAAACAGCGACCGCTCGGCATTCCGGTCATCCGTGACCGGGTTCTCCAGGCGCGCGTGAAGAACGCGCTGGAGCCCGAGTGGGAAGCGCGGTTCGAGCCGAGGTCTTATGGCTTCCGGCCCGGCCGCAGTTGTCAGGACGCTATATCCGCGATCTTCCGGACGGTGAAGGGCAAGAGCCCGAAGCGTCTGTGGGTCCTGGACGCGGACCTGTCGGCGGCATTCGACCGCATCGACCACGACCACCTCATGACCATGCTCGGCCAGTTCCCCGCCAGGGATCTGGTCCGCGGCTGGCTGAAGGCGGGCGTGATCGACCGCGGCCGGTTCGCACCAACCCAGGAGGGAACTCCGCAGGGCGGTGTGATCAGTCCGCTGTTGCTGGATGTTGCTCTGCACGGACTGGAAAAGGCCGCAGGGTGCCAATACACGGTTCGGGCCGGGCGCGGGCCCGGCGCGATGCCGGGCACTCCGGTGCTGGTGAGGTATGCCGATGACTGTGCGCCACGAACACAACGGGAGGTTTCGATGTAGACGAGATCTTCCGACGTGATGCTGCACCGGTGATGGAGGAAGACCCTCCGGGACCGCCCACACAGGGGGCTCGTCGGGAATCTACGGGTTGCTTCCGGGACTTGGGCTCGTTGATGTGGTATGGGACGTTTTGATGAGTTGATCGGTCCGTTGCGGGCGAAGTTCGAAGCGGTGGTTCCGCATCTGAACGAGCGACAGTGCCGGTTGCTGTACGGCGCGGAGGCTCGGCAGCTCGGACACGGCGGGATCGCCGCGGTCGCCGCGGCGGCCGGGGTCTCGAAGGGCTGTGTCAGCCGGGGACTGGCCGACCTGGAGGAGGACGCCGAGCCGGACGGCCGGGTACGCCGCCCCGGCGGGGGCCGCCCGGCCGCGGCGAAGAAGGACCCGGGGCTGCGCGCCGCGCTGCTGGCCCTGGTCGAGGACAGCACGCAGGGCGATCCGATAGGACCGCTGACGTGGACCACGAAATCGCTGCGCAACCTGGCCGGCGAGCTGGCCGCCCGGGGACACGCGGCGGGACGGGACACGATCGCCGCGCTGCTGAAGGAGGCCGGGTTCAGCCTGCGCGGCAACGCCAGGGTCCTGGCGGGCAGTACCCACCCTGACCGCGACGCCCAGTTCCGCCACCTCAACACCGTGGTGAGCCGGTTCCTGGACGCCGGGGACCCGGTGATCAGCGTGGACACGAAGAAGAAGGAGCAGATCGGGCTGTTCGCGCAAGGCGGGCGGGAATGGGCCGGGCCGGGCGCCCCGGTCAAGGTCCTCGACCACGACTTCCCCTCCCAGGCGACCGGCACGGCGATCCCCTACGGCATCTACGACGTGGGGCGCAACACCGGCTTCGTCGTGGTGGGCACCGACCACGACACCGCCGCGTTCGCGGTCGCCGCCCTGCGCCGCTGGTGGAACGAGGAAGGCAGCACCGCATATCCGGGCGCGAAGCGGCTGCTGATCACCGCCGACGGCGGCGGCTCCAACAGCACCCGTGCCAAAGCGTGGAAGGCCAACCTCGCGGTTCTGGCCACCGAGTCCGGCCTTCAGATCAGCGTGTGCCACCTACCACCGGGAACACAATGCCGTTGCTTGAGCAGGGCAAGTAGTTCGAGGTGACGTTGAGGGCACGGGGTCGTTGGACCCGGCATGCATCCGTGGGTGGGGATATCCGATCATGTGCGACTGGGGGTAGTGACCCGTTGGGTGACGCCGGAGCTCGTCGGTGGAGTGCTGGAGAAATGCGGGGTCCGCGATAAGAAATCCGGCGCCCTGCCGGCCGGGTTCATGGTCTACTTCACGCTCGCCCTGGCTCTGTTCCAGCAGGACTCCTATGACGACGTGGCGGAGCAACTGGTCGGCAGCGACCCGGAGTTGAGCGAGAGCATTCCCAACAAGTCTTCGTTCACGCGGGCGCGCAGGCGTCTGGGACCGCGGGTCTTGGAGACGTTGTTCCGCGAGCTGGCTGGCCCGCTGGCTCCCGTCGGTTTGAAGAGCGCCTTCTATCGCGGGATGCGGCTGGCCGCAGTGGACGGGTTCGTGCTGGACGTGCCGGATACGACGGCCAATCGGGCCGCGTTCGGCGGGCCGGTCAAGAACGGCCAGCCCGCGGGTTTCCCGCAGGCGCGGGTCGTGACGCTGACCGAGTGCGGCACGCATGCGCAGATCGACGCGGCGGTGGGCGGGTTCAACGGCGGCGAGCCGGAGCTGGCGATCAAAATGGCCGACTCAGCCGCCGGGATGCTGGTCATCATGGACCGGGGCTTTCCCGGGGTTGCGTTATGGAAGGCATACACCGGGGCCGGGGCCCATCTGTTGATCCGGGCGCGCTCGAGCGTCGCGGCTCGCCCGGTCGAGCACCTGCCCGACGGGACCTACCTGGCAAGGATGAACCTGGCCGGGCAGAAAGGCGCGCATCCCGGCGGAGTGCTGGTCCGCGTGATCGAGTACCGCGTCGACAGCGGCGAGGTGGTCAGGCTGTTGACCGATCTGGTGGACCCGATTGCTTATCCGGCGGCGGAGTTGGCGGGGATCTACCACTCGAGGTGGGAGGCGGAGTCGGCATTCCGGCAGATCAAGACCTTCCAGCGTGGGCCGGCCGAGGTCCTGCGTTCAGGCGACCCGGATCTGGTGCGCCAGGAGGTCTGGGCACATCTGGTCGTACACCACTGCCTCACCCAGATCATCATCGCTCTGGCCGACGACAACAGGATCGATCCGGACCGGGTCTCCTTCGTCAAGGTCCTCAAGCACGCACGGCGCAGCGTGGTCCGCCAGTGCACGGACACGCCCACGAAGATCAAAGAGTTCTTGGTGGTGCTGGCGGCGAAGGTTCACCGGAAGCTCGACAACGGCGCCAGGCGCCTGCGGGAGGCGGACCGGCATCTGAAGCGCCCGGACTCGAAGTACTCCTCGAAGCTCTCCTACCGGATCAACACCCGCGACCGGCGGCCGACACGACGGGTCACAGCCAAAGTCATCACGCTGCACCCCGCGATAGTTCAGTAGTCAAGCAACGGCATTGACCGGGAACATCGAAGTGGAACAAGGTTGAACACCGGCTGTTCTCCTTCATCTCCATGAACTGGCGAGCCCGCCCGCTGACCAGCTTCGAGGTGGCCCTGAACCTGATCGCCTCCACGACCACCGCGACCGGGCTGCGTGTGACCGCACGGCTGGACGAGAACGCCTACCCCACGGGGATCGAGATCGACGCACAGCACGCCGCCGCGCTGAAGGTCGACTCCGACGGCTTCCACGGCGAGTGGAACTACACCATTCCGCCGCAGCCCGGCGTCCCGACAGTGCCACTGCAGGCCCGCGGACGTCGTTCCCACCCCCGCACGGCCCATACCTTCGACGCGGCCCTGGCCACACACCCCGTGCTCACCGGCCTTACCCGTCAGGCCCTGGACCACCTTGTCGCCGAGATCCGCGAGATGGTCGACACGCTGCCGCCGGAACAACGGCCCCGCCACCGCAAACTGGCCGTGGAGAACATCATCTGGGCCACCATCCTGGACCAGCGAGGACTGCCCGCCTCGCTGATCGCCCACCTCTTCCACATCGGCGAGAACCAGATGCGCGCCCTCATCCAGCAGACCCGGCCCCTGCTCCAGCAACACGGCCACCACAGCGAGCCGCTGCCCGTCCGCCTCATCGACCCCAGCGAACTCGCCAGATACGTCATGAATGCGACATCAACAACGAGTTGACGCGACGCGCACCACTAATTCATCGACGGGCCCTGGGACGGGCGAGGACTTGATCCTGAACAAGAACCTGTTCATCGAGGAAGTGCTGCCCAGCACGGCCGTCAGCGGCCTCGCTGACGAAGACCTCGCGGCATACCGCGCCCCGTACCCGACGCCGGAGAGCCGCAAGCCGATGCTGCAGTGGGCACGGTCGATGCCTCTGGAAGGGGAGCCCGCCGACGTCGTGGCCAGGATGGAGCGCTTCGACGAATGGCTGGCAAGCAGCACGGACGTGCCGAAGCTGTTCCTCGCCTTCGAGCCGGGCGCCGATCCCGCGCTGATCGAGTGGTGCGCGTCCCACATCACCGCGCTGGAGATCGCAAAGCTCGGGAAAGCCGGGCACGACGCCGAGGAAGACCAGCCGGACGCGATCTCCGCGGCGCTCGCCGGGTGGCTGGACAAGCACCACCTGCGCGCAGAACGCCGGGCACCACAAGGGACGTGAGCGAAGGGCTGAAGGCCGACGACGGACTGTCCAAGGTCGAGGGCCCCATCGCACCAGAAGTAGCCGAAGCCCGTACTCGTGCCGCCACTCTGGATGCCACGGCCAAGCAGGAAGCCCTGAAGGTCCGCCCTGAAGCGGGCGCGGGACGGAGAGGCGGATGCCGCCGGGCTCGGTGAGCTGCTCCGGGAAGTGGGCGAGGGCTGCCACCCGTCCCAGTCCTACGCGGCCGGGACGCTGGAAGCTGGGCGGGTGGCCGAGCTGGAGCAGCTCGGGATGGTGTGGTCGGAGCAGGAGGCGGCCTGGGCTGACAGGGTGGCCGTCGCCAGGGAGTACGCAGCGGTGCACGGCCACTTTCTCCCGCCGACCACCGCTGTCCGGGAAGGGCATCCCATTGGTGTGTGGGCGAAGAACGCCCGCGCGGCGGCGCGTAGGGCGCGGGAGAACGAGGCGGACGGGTCCCCACCACCAGCCCCATGCCCCATGCGTCCGGGCCTCCATCGACGGCGACCGTGGCGATGCCGAAGGCAGCGCGAGCGACGCCGACAGCGGACAGTCGACGACGAGAGCGCTCAGACTGGCCAACCACAGCGCTCGGCCACACTCCCGGCCCCACCCGGGAGGCGCTCAGCCCACGACCCGCTGCAACATGACTCAAACCAGTTCGGGCTGCGGTTCGCGTCGCGGTTCCGGCAGATACGCCGACGCGGCCTTCCGGTCCCACAGCTTGGTGGTCCGTACGTAGCCGTAGACCACTGAGGTCATCGCCAGAATGAGCAGCGGTCCGAACACCCACGGATGTCCGGCCATCTCCACCGACAGATAGCGATACGACGCCAAGAGCCCAGCGAAGACCGCGGCACCGTAGACGACCAGCTGGATTCCCGACCGGTCCCAGCCGCGGTCGAGCGAGCGCAGCGCAGTCTCGATCGTGAGCGTGAACACCACACCGGCGACGATGTCCGCGCCGTAGTGGTAGCCGAAGCCCAGCGTTGCACCGAGCGTGGCGATCAGCCAGAACGCGCCTGCGAATCGCAGAGCCCGCGGGCCCTTGCGGGAATGAATGAAGATCGCGGTAGCCCACGCCGTGTGCAGACTGGGCATGCAATTGCGCGGGGTGATCTCGTCGAAGAGCATCGGGTGCGGGGTACTGACCGGCGGCGGCGTATCCGGCCACAGGTTGGCCACCGCCCAGTGCCCCCCGTCCGCGCCGTAGGCGAAGATCGGTCCGACCACCGGGAAGATCATGTAGATGCCCGGCCCGAGCAGGCCGATGACCAGAAAGGTACGCACCAGATGATGGCCCGGGAAGCGGCGCTCGACCGCCACGTTGCGCAGCTGGTACAGCGCGACGACGACCGCGGCCACCGCGAGCTGAATGTAGACCCAGTCGAGAACGTGGGCGCCGACCGTGCCAGTAGCCGCGACAATCCGGCCTACCAGCCACGACGGGTTACCCAACGCATGGTCGGCGGTTGCCACGTACTGGTCGAGCACCGCCGGGCGGGTCTTCGACGTGATCAGCAGCCAGGTGTAGCCGGTCTTGCGGCCGGCCACCAGCAGCAGGGCCAGTCCGACGCCTTTCAGCAGCAGGACACGGTCCCGGCCGGTGCGGCGCGTGACAGCGATGACGGCACAGGCCAAAGTCACCCACAACGCGCCGTTGCCGAACATCATCTCGGCGTCGACCGCCCACCGCACGAGCCAGAAGACGACGTCGATGCCGATCGCGGCGCCGGCCGCGATGAACCGCTGCCGCCAGGTGAGCACCACCATCATCAACGCCATACTGACGTACAACACCGTCCCCGATTTGGGGGCGAATATCACCTCTCGCGCCTGGTCGGTGATCGGCCCCGGCTCGCCGTACCGACGCGCGGCAACCTCCAGTGCAATGAGGAATCCGAGGGCCGCCACACTCACCGCGACCCACAGCATGACGCGTGGTTGACGCCATGCAGCGAACCTATTTCTGCCGTCTATTCGCGAAAACATTCGCTTTACCGTAGATATCAATTTTCAGCTGCTTTGTCATGTTTCAACGTGATCGTTGCGAGCTCGAACATGCTAGCGGAACGGGTGGGTTTCGCTGATCACAGGTACGCCGAATACAGCGATCAGCCCCCCTTTTCCCGCGGCCACGGCGGACATGGAACGCCGCACGCCCCGCACGGCCCCGGATTGGGGCGGCGCGGGCGGCTCGGTGGACGGGAAGGCGGGTGTCGGGGCGAGCTCGACGGCGACACTGGCGGTCGAGGGCAGCGCGAGCGACGCCGACAGCGGACAGTCGCCAACGAGAGTGCTCAGACTGGCCACCTACAGCGCTCAGCCACACCAGGGGCCACCGACTCTGTCGGATGCTGCCCACCCACCGCGAACCAGCCCCAACCCGGGCATGCGATCACACTGCGACCACCACGCCCCCGGACGCACGAAAGGCCGCCTTCCGATTCCTGAGAGGGCGTTTAGCGTGGGCGAATTGCCCCTTATGCCCTAGCAGGTTCCTCGCCAGGTGGGCGTGGTCTCGTCCGTTATGCGCTTGGCGAGGTTGTCGATCGAGGCGACGTGGATCATGGCTACGGAGCTGGCGGTGAGGGTCTCGTAGTCGCGGGCGAGACGTCGGTGCATCATGATCCAACCGATACTCCGCTCCACTACCCAGCGCCTTTTCACGACGTGAAAGCCGCGAACTCCGGGATTTCTGTTGACGACTTCGACGTCGATTCCGAGCTGCGCGCCGTGCTCGACGACGGCCTTCTTGAAGCCGGCGTCTAACCAGCCCTTGGCGATGGTCGGGTATGTCTTCTTGGCCAGGAGAGATTCTGTCGCATCCTCAAACCAGACGGACTTCCAGCGGTAGAAGCGAGCGAAACGGATGGCAGGCTCCGGGCGGCGCGAGGCTACGAAATTCGCATGCCGCCCGGACCATCGCAAAGCGGGTCAGTAACGAAAGCTATTTTTCGGAACAAGCCTGCGCAAACGCCCTCTCAGTGGGCATTTGATGTTGATTTACGCCGACCGATTCAACATGCTTTGCCGTATATATCACCAACGCGCACGGCCCGAAATGCCTGGAAGCTCCCTGCCAGTAGGGAGCTTCCACCCCACTGCTAAACCAGACGGAATTCGAGCGGCATGTGCGAACTAAACGCAATACCGGTGACTTTGAGGGTGTCGGCTCGTTGTGTTGGGTGTGCCAAGGCCGGGACAGGTGAAGTCGGTGGGGGGCGAGCGGTTTTCGGATCGCATCGCTCTCGGAGTGTTAACGCGTGCGTTTACGCCTGATCTGGTGGACGAGGTGGTGGCGGAGTGCGGGCGTGTTGAGCAGCGTCAGCGGCTGCTTCCGGCACGGGTGGTGGTGTATTTCGTGCTGGCGATGTGCCTGTTCTCGGGGCAGGGGTATGAGGAGGTCGGGCGTCTTCTCACGCAGGGTCTGGAGCGTCAGGGCCGCTGGGTAAAGGGGTGGCGGGTGCCTACGAGCGGAGCGATCGGGCGGGCGCGGCTGCGGCTGGGGCCGGAGGTGCTGAAGGCGTTGTTCGCCCGGGTGTGCCGGCCGGTGGCCGTCGCGGGGTCGCGGGGCGCCTGGTTTCGGGGGCTGCGGTTGGTGGCTGTGGACGGGACGACGTTCGATCTGCCGGACACGGTGGCGAATGCCGGGTATTTCGGGCGTCCGGGGACCGGCCGTGGGCAGGGCAGGAGTGCGTATCCGCAGGCCAGGGTTGCGGCTCTGGTCGAGTGCGGCACTCATGCGGTCTTTGCTGCCGAGGTCGGTCCGCTGGCGGTGCACGAGACCGTGCTGGCCGGGCGCCTGTTCTCTTCGTTGACCCGGGGAATGCTGCTGATGGCCGACCGCGGGTTCCTCGGATTCGACCTGTGGCGGGCCGCCGCGGCAACCGGCGCCGACCTGCTCTGGCGGGTCAAAAGCAACGCGGTGCTGCCTGTGGTGACGTCGCTGCCCGATGGTTCCTACCTGTCGGAGATCGTCGCCGCCCGTGACAAGAACCGGCGGGCCGACCCGGCCCGGGTCCGCGTCATCGAGTACACCCTTGGCCCACGCGGGAAGGACGGCACCGTCTACCGGCTGGTCACCACCCTCCTCGACCCGGACACCGCGCCGGCGGCGGAACTTGCCGCGCTCTACGCCGAACGCTGGGAGATCGAGACCACGCTGGACGAGATCAAGACGCACCTGGGCGGGCCACGTCTGGTCCTGCGCTCCCAGCACCCGGCCGGGGCCGAGCAGGAGATATTCGCGTTCCTCCTCGTTCACCATGCCGTGCGGGACCTCATGCACGAAGCCGCACGACAGGAGGGACACGATCCGGACCGGATCTCCTTCACCCGCGCCGTGCGCGTTGTCCGCCGCCAGGTCACCGCCCAGGCGGGCTTTTCCCCCCTCCCGACTCACGCGGGCCCTCGCACAGACTCTGCTTGAAATCGGTCAACGGCTCCTGGAACCACGGCGGTTACGCTCCAATCCCCGTGTCATCAAACGCAAGATGTCCAACTGGGCCCTCAAACGCACCGAACACAACAACCAGCCCCGGCCGGACACCCCAGTAGTCACCCTCGTCGGACCCACCAAACCAGCCCCAACCTCCCGGAAAAAGACCTAAATCACCGGTATTGGAACTAAACGGGCGCTTCGATCGTCGCCTCGGAGTGCGCAAAATGCGCTCCTGCGGGGCAGGATATCCTAAAAGCCGCTGCCCTCAAAGGTGATGTATCTCTACTGATCATGCCTAAACGCCCTCTGAGAGGGTGTTTAGAGATGATCTGCGTCGTTGGGTGACCTTTATGCTTGCCCGTTTTCAAGCTATTCACCCTCATACGCGCGTCTTCATGGCCGCCGAGCTACCGACCTGGCCACCCGTTTACTCCGGTTCTCGTGCATGAAGTCCGTCTGGTTTGAAGATGAGGCAGAAACACCCATCAGTAGAGGAACGGCATCCTCCGCCACGTCCATGCCAACGCTACGGCGTGAGCCAGCGCAAGCCGTACCCCAGCGACCTGTCCGACGCCCGATGGGCCTTGATCGAGCCGACGTTGACGGCCTGGCGGAAAGCCCGGCTCGACCGCAGGCCCACCGGCCAGCCGGCCAAGGTCGGCCTCCGCGACATATTCAACGCAATCCTCTACATCAACCGTACCGGAATCCCCTGGAAATACCTCCCGCACGATTTCCCGAACCACGGCACCGTCTACGCCTACTACGCCGCCTGGCGCGACGAGGGAATCCTTGCCCAGCTCAACTACGACCTGACCGGCCTGGCCCGAGTGAAAGAGGGTCGCAAACCCGAACCCACCGCCTCCGTCATCGACACCCAGAGCGTGAAGACCTCCACCAACGTACCCCTGACCAGCCAGGGAACGGACGCCGCGAAGAAGATCGTAGGCAGGAAGCGAGGCATCCTCACCGACACGATCGGCCTGATCCTTGCGGTGGCCGTCACCGCCGCCAGCCTCTCCGAAAACGCCGTGGGAATACGCCTCCTCGACCAGGCCAAGAAGACCTATCCCACCATCGCCAAGCGCTGGGTCGACACCGGCTTCAAAAACGCAGTCATCGAGCACGGGGCGAACCTTGGGATCGATGTCGAAGTCGTCAACAGAAACCCAGGAGTTCGCGGATTTCACGTAGTCAAAAGGCGCTGGGTTGTCGAGCGAAGCCTGGGTTGGATCATGATGCACCGGCGCCTCGCCCGCGACTACGAGACCCTCACCGCCAGCTCCGAGGCCATGATCCACATCGCGTCGATCGACAACCTCACCAAGCGCATAACGGACGAGACCACCCCCACCTGGCGAGGAACCTACTAGGGCAGAAAGGGCAATCTGCCTAGATCAAACGCCCTCTCAGGAGCGCGCGTCGGCCAGTTGGGCGGGCGCGGTATAGAAGGGCACCTGCTGGTAGAGGGCGAGCGCGGGGTCGTCGGGCGCGGGCCGCAACGGCGCGTGTGGGCACAGCAGCCAGGTGCCCCGCTTGCGTTCCTCGCGTGCGAGCCACTGCGCCTGCCAGAGCAGACCACTGCCCGCTCCCGCCAGGGCAAGGCCCGCCGGGACGCCGGTGGTGGAGGCTATGAGCACGCCGAGCCCGAGGCCGATTACCACCGGCACGGTCAGCGGCCGGGAGACCGCCTCGAAGGTGTCCTCACGCGCAATCACCGGGGAACCCTGAGGCGCCGGGGTGGCCGCCTCCAGCCGGGTCCGGTACCAGGCGCGGCGCGCTACGGAGACCCAGGCGAACGGCACCCCGAAGAGCAGCACGGCCAGTACGGCGAGCACCGGTCCCCCAAGTCCCGCTGTGCCACCCATCAGGGCGGTCAGGGAGGTGACCAGCCCCACCAGCAGTGCGATGGTTCCCAGAACGCGCGCAGTGGCTACCGCTCCTACCAGAGACGGCTGAGTGACCATGAAATCCTGATTCCCCCGATCGGTGTTCGACGCACCAGCCTATCGGCCCTTACACGGCCCCTCTTCGCCGCGTGCTGGCCCGTGCGGGCATCGCGCCGCGATTGGCGACCTCGGTTCGGGCCGAACCGAGGTCGGCTGCTTCACAGACGTCGAGAACATGCCTGAACAACCCTCGGATACTTGTAAGGCACGGACTCTTGGGGCTACTTGCCTGATATGCCTGACGCTCACCCTGCACCCGAGATAACCCCTGCCGCCGGGCTCCCGTGCAACGGGGTGGCGGCGCGGCCGGCCGGGATCGTAGTCCAGGAGCAGCGTGTTGGCCCTGGCCTGCGGTGGTCGGGGCTGTGGTCGGCCTACGTCGGCCTGGAAGGTGGCCCAAGGGATAGCCCGCGCCTGCGCCGTAGACCCCGCAGACCTGTTGCCACTGTGGAACGCCGTTCACAACGTGGCTACCCCCTTGCCCGCCACATCCGAGGAAGCCGTCGGCCAGTACCGCGCCTTCCTTCGCGGTCTGCACCTGTCCGCCACAACACCCGCCCCCGACGCGATCCGCGAAGCAGCAACAACGCCCTGACCACCCTGGAAATCATCCGTGCGTTCCAAGGCCCCGGCGTCCCGGACTGGCCGACCACCTACCGCCTCGTCCGTGCCCTGCAGGGACGGCCCGCCGACCTCCGACCCCTGTGGCAGACCACCCGGACCCTTCCCCTGCCCCAGACCACCACGATCCCGGCGGACGTCTTCGGATGACCTCAGGCCCACGTCCCCAACCTCACCCGTCACCCAGGGGAAAGGAACCATGCGCCTCACCTACCCGCCTGTCCCCGCCCAGCCCGGTTCCCGAACCAGACCACCACAGCCCACCCTCGGTTTGCCCCCCGCCTTCGGCGCCTTCTACTCACTGTTCCAGGCCGGCTACCAGGCCTACGCGTCGCTCCACGTCGACCCCACCACTGCGGAGAACCTCGTCGCCGACACCTTCGGCCACCTCGCCACTCACTGGCCCACCGTCGTTGCCCGACCCAACCCCCCACGCATGGCAACTCCTCACCGCACGCCTGACTATCCTCACCAACCAGCGCCCCCGCCCCACCGCCGCTTCCCTCCAGGACGACAGCGTCCTGTTCCACCACGTGCTGCACTACCCGGCCACCACCATCGCCTGCCTGACCGGACAGGAACGCGCCACCATCACCGCCCTGCTCGCCGCCTCCCAACGCCAGCGCACGCCGGGCAGCACAGCCGCAGCCCTGTGACAACGTCACCGTTCGGGCAGCTTGCAGCGCCACCCGCGCCGTTCCGACGGATCGCCCGCGCCGCCCCGCTTGCAGACGATCCCCTCGACGCCCTGCTCACGCAGGGCGTCGTACCAGAGCACGGAGACGTCACGGTCGTCGGTTGCCGGGACGGCCTGGATCGGCGGCTCGACATCGGCGAGGGGCTCCAGCAGGAGGACGCGGCGCTCGGTGTAGGGGCGGCTTCGGGAGTCACCAATCGCCGGGTCCGGGTGCTGCAGAACGTCCCAGCAGATGTAGGAGGCCGGGATACCGGGCCGCCGGGGCGCGGGCCCGGGTCACGCGCGACTTCCTCCATGGAGCCGCCGTACAAGCCCCTGGTCACGCCTCGCCGGAACTCCGCCAGCGCAAGCTCGAAGGATCGGTGCTCTGCAGTTCCAGGCCCATGCACTCGGCGAGGCCTGTGGCCAGTGCCGACAGCGTCGGATGCTGCCAGACAAAGTTGTTGGCGAGCTCGACCCCGAGGTCGGATTGCAGACGGACCCGTAGTTCCATGGACAACAGCGAATCGAAACCCAGCGCCTTCAGAGGGGTCTGCGCGTCAAGAGTGGTGCTGCCCAGCCGGAGAACTCCGCGAATGTGCTCGGCCATGTAGGTCTCGAGGGCCTCGCGCCGGGCGATACCTGGCGCAAGGCCCTCGAGACGGCCCCGGATGTCGCGGGAACCCTCCGGTGCGTCTACCGGGTATTCGTTGTCCGGGGCGAGGAGGCTGAAGAACGAGGACTGCCGTCCGGTGAGGGGAATCCAGGTGCCCGGTTCCCCGGGAATCACCCCGGTCTGGACGCGTCCGTGTGCCAGAAGCGAGTGGAGCGCCAGCAATCCCTTGTCGGTCGGGATCGTCTCGTAGCCCCGGCTGCTGAAGTCGGTTGCGACACCGGTCTCGCCCCATGGCCCCCAGTTGACGGCGAGCGTGGGCATGCCGGCGCGGCTCCGCCACGCGGCGAAGGCGTCGAGCCAGGAGTTGGCGGCTGCGTACACGCCCTGTCCGGGGTTGCCCAGCAGGGAGGCCATGGAGGAGAAGACGACAAACCAGTCCAGTGTGTGCGCTGCGGTGGCGTTGTGCAGTTTCCACGCGCCGGTGACCTTGGGGTTCCATACGCGCTTCAGCTGGGAGTCCCGGATGTTGGCGATCGCGGCGTCCTCGAGGACCATGGCACAGTGGATGACACCGCGCAGGGGTGTCCGGTCTTCGGTGGCGGTGGCCACCAGGCGTTCTGCGGTACCAGGTTTGGCGATGTCGCTCAGTACGACAGTGATCCGGGTGCCGCCGGCGGACAGCTCCGTGATCGCGCGCGCGGCGGCAAGGGAGGGAGGCGTGCGGCCGTTGAGGACGATGTGACTCGCGCCCTGCTCGGCCAGCCAGTGCGCGGTTGCCAGGCCGAGGCCGCGCAGGCCGCCGGTCACGATGTAGGCGCCATCTGTGTGCACGACAGGCGGTCCCTCGGGAAGGACCGCAGTGGTCTTCCCTCGGTTCGGGACGGTCAGGACCAGCTTGCCGATGTGGCGGGCGCTGGCCATCAGCCGGAAGGCTTCGGTGGCTTCGGCGAGCGGATACGGGGAGCAGAGCAGCGGCTTGAGACGGCCTTCGGCGAACTCGGTGACGACCTCACGCAGCACGGTCGCGAACATGTCGGGGCGGGTCCGCTGGAGTTCGATGAGATCAACGGTGCTCAAGGTGATGTTGTGCCGGAACGGGGCCAGCCCGACAGGGGCGTCGGCCAGGATGTCGCGCACTCCCAGTTCGACGAAGCGGCCGAAGGGCCGAAGCGTCTCCAGCCCTGCGCGGACGGCCGCACCGGAGAGCGAGTTGAGGACGACATCGACGCCCTGGCCGTGGGTGGCGTTGCGGGTCTGCTCGGCGAAGTCCAGGGACCGGGAATCCATCACCCGCCTGATCCCGCTGCCGCGTAGGTATCGTCGCTTCTCTTCGTTGCCGGCTGTGGCCAGCACCTCAGCGCCGAGCAGCTTGGCGACGGCGACCGCCGCCAGACCGGTGCCCCCGCTGGCCGAATGGATCAGGACGCGTTCTCCCGCGCGCAGCCGGGCGACGTGGCGCAACGCGTACCAGGCAGTGAGGAAGGCCGTGGGCACTCCTGCCGCGGCGACAGGATCGAGCATGGCCGGAATCGGGGCGACCACGGTCGCGGGCACAGTGACGAACGAGGAGAAGGCGCCGCCTTCGAGGTGAACGGCGAGCACCGGGTCGCCGACGCTTAGGTGCTCGACGCCAGGCCCGACTTCGGTCACCACGCCTGCGCACTCGAAGCCGATCCGGTACCGGATGTCCTGCTCGCCGGGCAGGAGGCCCATAGCCGTGAGTACGTCGCGGAAGTTGAGGCCCGCTGCCTGGACGCGTAGCTCCACTTCGCCCGGTCCTGGAGTCCGCCGCCCGGTCGCGGCGAGTTCCAGACTGCCGAGATCCCCGAGCCGCCCCGCCCGGAGGCGGAATCCGTCCACCCCGTAGCGCACGGTGCGGGTGGCGGCCGTGACCTGTTCGGAGGCGGCAAGGGGGGCGTGATCGAGACGGGCGATGTACCGGGTGGTGCCTCGTAGGGCGATTTCGTCTTCGTGGCCATCGGCGAGCAGTTCCTCGGCCAGACTCCGCAGGCCTGGGTCGCCGTGGTCCGTGTCCACCAGGGTGGCGCGCATGTGCGGGTGTTCGAACGCCAGGACGCGGATTACGCCGCGAAGGGCACTTTGCTCAAGATCCACGGTCTCGTCGGCCGCTACCGCGCGGGCGGCCCGGGTGACGGCGTACAGGCGAGGAGGGGTGGAACTGCGGGCGGCTGCCTGGGCAGTGGCGAGGATTCGTCGGGCACGCCGCTGGGCGCCCACGGTGGGATCGTCCGTGGTGGTGGGCGATGTTCCGCACAGCATCACGACGGCGCGCGCGGGGGACGCGATGTCCTCCAGGTGTGTGCTGACGGATTCAGCGAACGGTCCGAGCCGCTCGTCTCGCAGCGGGGTTTCCCACGCCTCGGCCTGAGCTCCGGCCTCGCGCAGGATGGTGGCCAGTGCCTCGGCGTCTCCTTGGCCCTCCCCGATGACGAGCCATTTTCCGGGCGCTGGCTGCGAGGTGGCCTGCGGACGTGGGACCGGATGCCAGCTGGTCTCCAGGAACCACTGGTCGACCTGATCGGCCTTCCGTGTGCTTCGGCGTGCAAACTTCACTCCGTCGATGGCCATAACCGGCTTGCCTGTTTCGTTCAGCAGACGGGCATGCCCCATGGCGCTGTCGGCTGTGGTCTCAACGATCCGGGCGTGGCAGTACACAGCGGTCGCGGGATCCCCCAGAATCCGTACTGCCCCCATCTGGACGGGAAGGATCAGCCCCTGGCCGACGTCCTCGACGGGTCCTGCGACCAGGAGTTGCAGGCAGAGGTCGACGAGGACAGGGTGAACCCGCAAGGAGAGGTCTCCGGTCCGCGCGGGCTCCGGGACAACAACGCGGGCCCAGAAACTGTCTCGGCTGCGGGAGGCGTGCAGATCCGTGATGCCGGTGAACGCCGGACCGTGTTCCAGTCCACGGGAGCGGAGTCTTGTGTAGAGAGCTGCGGGATCGTCGGTGACCGAGTGCCTCCGTGACAAGGTGGCGACGGACGCGGTGTGGGTGCGCGTGGGCCGGGAGAGACGGCGCAGCATGGCTGAGGCGTACATCACCCACTGGCCGTCGTCACCGCGTCCGAAGATTTCACATGTGGCGTGGTCCGGGGCGGTCATGGTGACGGTCGTGCTGAGGTCGGTGTGCTCGGTCAGACGCAGCAGCTCCCGGAATGAGACGTCGGTGATTTCCACGTCGGCGGGGGTGGCGTCGAACACCTCGCAGGCGGTGGTCAGTGCGATGGCGTAGTGGGCGGCGCCGGGCAGTACCGGGGTTCCGTGCACTCGGTGGTCGGTCAGCCAGGGCAGCCCCGTGGTTCCGGCGTCCCCCTGCCAGCAGTGGCGCGCCTGCTCGCCGGGTACCTCGGTGTGGCTGCCCGGCAGGGCGACGGCCGAGCGCGCGACGTGCTGCTCGGCGGGGGTGGCTGGCCGGGCGGCATTCACCCAGTGGTACTTGCGGTCGAAGGTAATGGTGGGGACGTCAGCGAGGTCGCCCCGCGCGTACAGTGGCGACCAGTCGACGTTCACACCCGCGCAGTGCAAGGCCGCGAGCTGGGTGCGGAACGTGGTGGGTTCGTCCTCGCCGCGGCGTAGCGTGGGCAGCACGACCGGTTCGCCGGTCAGGTCTTGCAGGCTCTCCGCGACGGCGTGTGTGACCACTGGGTGCGGGGAGATCTCGAGATACACCAGGTTGCGATCCGCGGCGGCCGTGGCCACCGCCGGGCAGAAGCGCACCGGGTTGCGCAGGTTCGCGCACCAGTAGGCGGCGTCGAAGGCCGGCACCTCGTGCGGGTCCTTCAGCACGGTGGAGTAGAAGGGGATCCTGGGGCGCTGAGGAGTCAGGTCGCCGAGGCTGGTGAGAAGTTCTGCGAGCAGTGGGTCCACTTGCGGGCTGTGGGAGGCGACGTCTACCGCGACGGTCAGTGCCGGGATACCGCGGTCCTTCCAGCAGGCGACGAGCCTTGCGACCTGGGTGGGGTCGCCAGCCACGACGGTGGAGTTCGGCGCGGCAAGGACCGCAACAGAGACTGACTCGGCGTTGTTCGCGGCGAGTTCGGCCTCCACCGCGGCCCGGTCCAGCCCTACGGTTGCCATGGCACCGGCTCCAGCGATCCGGGTGAGCAGCGCGGAGCGCCGGCAGATCACCCTGGCGCCGTCCTTCAGCGACAGGGCCCCGGCCACGACAGCGGCTGCGACTTCTCCCATGGAGTGGCCGATGACACCGGCCGGCTCGACTCCATGGGCGCGCCAGGTGGCGGCCAGCGCGATCTGCAGGGCGAACAGCACGGGCTGCACTTTGGAACATTCCGTCACCGGTTCACCGGCGCGTACCACGTCCAGTACGGAGAACGTGGCCTCGGCGAAGATGTGAGCGTCGGCTTCGGTCAGGGCCGCTGCGAAAGCCGGTTCCTGCTGCAGCAGTCCCCGTCCCATGCCCGGCCACTGCGAGCCCTGCCCGGAGAATACCCATACGGGCTGCCGGGAGGCGGTGATGCTAGTCGGCCCCGTCACTACGGCCGGGTGGGCCCGGCCCGCTGCGAACGACCTCAGCGCGCCGACCGCGTCGCGCGTCGAACGGGCCACGACTCCGAGACGTCCCCGCCCTGCGCTGCGTCGCAGGGCCAGGGTGTGCGCGACGTCGCCCAGCGGTACCTTCGCGCCGTCGCTCTCCAGCCAGTCGGCCAGACGCAGTGCCGCGGCCGGTAGCACGGCGGGGGATCCGGCCGGAACCAGGACCACTTCGGATGCGGCAGGAGGGGTCTGCCGTCGGCGTGACAGGGCCGTTCGGCTGTCCTGTGGCGGTTGCTCCAGGATGACGTGGGCATTGGTGCCGGAGAATCCGAAGGAGGAGACCGCGGCCAGCCTCGTCGGCGCCTGCACGGGCCACGAAGTCAGCTCGGTGGGTACGAAGAAGCGTGTCTTGTCCGCGGCGATGGCCGGATTCCAGCGAGTGAAGTTCACGTTGGGGGGGATGAGCCCGTGTTGGAGGCACAGGACGGTCTTGATCAGTCCGGTGACTCCGGCGGCGGGCTCCAGGTGGCCGAGGTTGGTCTTGACGGAACCCAGAGCGCACCGGCCGTGGCCGGTGCCGTACACCTGCGCCAGGCTGGCGAACTCGATCGGGTCACCGAGCGGGGTTCCCGTTCCGTGAGCCTCGATCATCCCCACGTCCTGCGGGTCGATCCCGGCGTTTGTGACTGCCTGCTGGAACAGAGCCTGCTGGGCGGTGGGAGAGGGGGCGGCCAGGCCGTCGGACCTGCCGTCCTGGTTCACGGCGGACCCGCGGACGACGGCGAGGACCCGGTCGCCGTCCCGTTCGGCGTCGGCCAGACGTTTGAGTACGACCGCGCCGCAGCCTTCACCTCGGACGAAGCCGTCCGCGGCTGCGTCGAAGGTGTGGCAGCGCCCTGTGGGCGACAGCATTCCCATCCGGGCGAAGGACAGGGTTGTCCTGGGGCGGAGCATGAGTGTGACGCCGGCGGCGAGAGCGAGATCGCATTCGTTCTGAAGCAGCGCCCGGCAGGCCAGGTGGAACGCGACGAGTGAGGACGAGCAGGCCGTGTCGAGGGCGATGCAGGGGCCGTGCAGACCCAAGAGGTAGGAGATACGGCCTGCGGCGACGCAGTGCCCGTTCGTCAGAATGGAGCCCTCGAGTTCTTGGGGCTGTCCGGCGAGCTGATCCATGTAGTCGTTGTAGCTGAGACCGGTGAAGACGCCTGTCGGCGAGCCGGTCAATCGATCCGGTGGTAATCCGGCGTGCTCCAACGCTTCCCAGACCACCTCCAGCAGCAGCCGGTGTTGGGGATCGAGTACGTCCGCCTCGCGGCCGGAGACACCGAAGAAGTCCGCGTCGAAAACGGACACGTCATTCAGGTAACCGCCCTGCTGAGGAGGTGTGGGCACGCCGGGGGTCCGCTCGGCGCCGCGTTGTGCCCAGAGCGTCTCGCGTCCCGGCGGCGGATTCCCGACCGCCTCTTGCCCCTCGGCAAGCAGCTGCCACAGGGCTGCGGGGGAGTCGATATCGCCAGGAAGCCTGCAGCCCATGCCAATCACAGCGATGGGGTCCGTTGCCTTGTTCGAGGGATGCCTGTGTCGGCCCACGGTGGTTCTCCTTATCGATTGACTGGGCAAGGAAGCGCTGAGCTCCCGCTCTGCTGACAGCTCATCCGGGCTCGCAACGCGCACCGGCAGGGGTCGGACCGGGTGCCATGGAGGGCTGAGGGCTATCGGGGCGGGCCTCAGACGTCGGGGCTTCCCAGGAGGATCGCGCTCTTCACCCCGCCGACCTGGTAGTTGAAACTCAGCGCGTAGTCGAAGTCGAGAGGCCGGGTGTGCACGCCGGGAACGGGGTCGAAGGTGAGGTTGTCTGCCGGCTGCTCACAGTTCGCGGTGGGACATACCTCGCCGCGCTCCATCATGAGCAGGGTAAGAGCGACGCCGAGACAGCCCGCGGGCGCGCCGTTGTGGCCGAAGCAGCCTTCCTGAGACGTCATCAGAAGGTCCTGGGCGGCGGAGCCGTACAGTTCCTTGATCGCGTTCGCCTCGAAGGTGGTGACCACCACGTTGCCGTCGCTGCCACCGTGGACGTAGGGCACCTGGCCGATCTCCCAGCGGTCTGCGAGACATCGACGGACGGCGGACACCAGCTCGCGGCCCGTCTCGTCGGAAGCCAGAGGGTTAGTCAGCCCGTCGCGGGTCGTGGCCTGGGCGAGCACCTGACCGTACAGGTGGGCCCCGCGCCGGGTGGCGTGTTCGCGGCTTTCCATGATGACGGTCACCGATCCCTCGCCGTGGTTGATGCAGTCGGCACGACGGTCGTAGGGGCGCATGAGGGAGTCGAAAGACGGCAGAAGCGCGGGCATGTCGTCGGACCGGATGTTCTCGTACGTCTTCTGCGCGCCCTGCAGCAGGCGCTGGATGTTACGGATCAGTTTGACGCTGAAGATGTCGACGCCGGTCACGACGGCGATGTCGACCTCGCCGCCGGCGATCAGGCGTCGGGCGTTGCCGATCTGCACTGCGGATGACGCGCAGCCGCACGAGACCGTGAAGTTGGGGCCTTTCGATCGGGACAGTGCGCCTTGGACCAGGGCAACGTCGGAGGGAGTGACGGCCTGTTCTGCCGCGACGAACAGTTCCATCGCCTCCGACACGCGAATGGTCTCGGGATCGGCTCGCAGCACGGCGAGGTAGCTGTCGATGTTCGCGTCGACGCCGCCGCGTCCGGCCAGGATCGCCGCGTCGGCCAGGTCGCCCGAGTAGGGATCCAGTTCGGCGTCCGAGCATGCCTGCGCCATGGACACCAGGCCGAACCGATGCGCTGCGGTGTAGTGGCGTGAGAAGAAAGGGGCGATATCGGGGAGGCGTTCGTCGAACATTGCGTCCGAGAGGTCTACGGAGCCGTAGTAGGCATTGCTCTGCATGAGGCAGGAGGCCCCTCGGGAGGCGATGTTCCACAGGTCGTCCGCGGTGAAGACGGGTCGCCCGTCACCGGGAAGGCAGAACCCGATACCGGTGACCACGGCATCCCGCGCGTGCCGGCCGCCTCCTGAGAGGGAGGCCGCCCCGCTCACGACACACCTACGTGCAACAGAGAAGTCGTCATGGTGATCCCCTCCGGATCAGTTGGTAGGACCCGCACGAAATCGACTGTGTGCTGCTGAGGAAGTGATTCCGCAGCGGCCGGATTCGTACAGGTATCTATTCGGCAATGTACGTGTGATAGATCCATCGATAGACCGGCAGCATTTCACCATCGAGTTCGGCATAGTGATCCACGAACTCAAAATGCTCATAACCGTTCCGATAGGGAACCGTCACTCTTGTTTCATTTTCCAGTGATTTCACTTCCCAGGCCGACGGAGATCCCTCCGGCCCTCCTCTGAGCATTACACGAATCGATTGAGGCATAGCGCTCTCCAGTCCGGAGGATCGGCGCTGAATGATCAGCGCTGAATGATCAGCGGAGACGTTGGCGCGATTGTTTTCCGCCATGCCGCCCCGAGTGCAGCCGAAAATGCTTCCACCACAGAACGGTGAGTGTCACCATGCCGCGCAACTGGTCCAGGAATCCCATGTTCGGCGCGTCACTCCCCATCGTGCGGGAGCCGGTCCGGAGGCGGCGCGGGCGGTATCGGCGACCGACCTCGCGTACGAAACGACGTGGCCGCCACAGGGTCGAAGTCGGCAGCGTGCGCCATCGTGACCGCATTGACCAGCGCGGTTCCAGGGCGCCGCGCGGGGGTCCGGGCGTAGACGGCCGCCGAGATCACGACGGGCCCTGATGGCGGGAGGCAGGCCCTGATGACGGATTGGACAGCACTGGGAACTCGCATGGCGCCCCTTTGGCGAGGTGATGCGAGCCGCCTCTTCCTTGCCGGGGGCGCTCATTGCGACGAACGATCTCGATGCTGCACACGACTGGCTGGCCAGTTGTGCGGTGGATCGTCGATTGCCGCGCTCCCCGGAGAGGAGGGCAGCCCACCGGTTGGATTCCAAACGGTTATCCCACAGGGCCGAATAATCTCGCAATGAGGCCGCTTACAATTCACCCGTATGGCGTAATGTGATGAACGGCGGACTCCATATTTCCGGCGGGCTTCGCAAATCCAGCCTCACTGGTCACAAAGTCGCATTCATGGCGGTTTGTCGCCGAGATGTCGCGCACGAATGGAGATAGCCCGCACTCCGGTAATTATCTGGCAGCGGCTGATTGCGGTGAAATGATCTTGGCGTGACTGCCGCCGTCACGGCGGCAGTGGCCCACAGCCGGCCACCACTCTCGGAGCAAATTTCGGACTGGGCCAATCGGGTGACTAATTGGCGCAGGGGTTGATGACAGTTCATTCATTGGAGTTACTGAAGTCGTTGAACCGGTGGGTCGCCCATCCCTCTCCGGGGAGCTCGGCAATTGGCCCGCCCGTTTCAGCCCTTCCTGCCGGCAGGGCTTCGGCGAGCAGAGCCACTGCAAGGCTGCTCCGGAGAGCCACCGGCCGGTGGGTGCTCCCGACATCGGCTGGTGAAGCGTCTCGCCGTGCTTGAGACCGGGCAGTGTGCGCACGTCGCGGCTGATGTCCGTCGGCCCCCGATCGCCGTCGGATCCGCCCCGTTTTGAGCGGACTCATCGCCGCGAGCCACTGCCCGGTCGGCCTTCCCGAAACTGAGAGCCGATCTTCCTCTCACCCCTGCCCCCGTCGGGCATGAGGGAAGCCCGCCCTCGCTCTCGGCCGGTTCCCGTGCGGACCGCAATGGTCCGCCTGTCACAGGAGGATCCGTCATGTCCACAATCGCAACCTCGTCCGGCCAGTCACAATCGGTCACCCAACTACCCTTCCCCTTCGGTCCACTGCTCCTGGCGGTCCTGCCCAACTCCGGACCGGTCGCCGGCGGCAACACGGTCCATCTCCTCGGAGCGGGCCTCAGCGGTGCCACCAGCGTCCTGTTCGGCACCACGCCAGCCACCATCGTCACCCAGGACGTGCTGGGGCTCACTGTCACGGTCCTGGTCCCCGCGCACGCCGCAAGCACGGTACCGGTCACCGTTACCACGAGCGGTGGTACCAGCAACCCGGTTCCCTACACCTACGCGACCCCGTCCACGCCTGCTCCTCCCACCGCCACCAGCATCATCCCGGCCTCGGGTCCGGTCGCCGGCGGCACCCCGTTCGTGATCACCGGCACCAATCTGAACGGCGGCACTGTCACCGTCAACGGAGTTCCGGCCACCGTGGTGGGCAGCGACCCGACGGGAATCCTGCTGTTCGGGATCATCCCGGCCGGCGCCACCGCGGGCAACGTCCCGGTCGTGGTCACGACCGCGGCTGGCACCACCACTGTCCCCAGCGGGTACACCTACATCTGACCACCCCCTCACGGCCTCTCTCCTGCCACGTCGCCACGTCGACCGGCCGGGGCCGTGAACAGCGCCGGCCTGCGAGTTCCTCGCGCAGGCCGGCGCTGTTCGGAACCAGGGACGATTCTGTCGCGTACGTCAACCCCGAGACGCTGCGGAGCTGGGTGCGTGATACCAACGGTCGTCCAGTCACCGTCGGCGCGTCGCAGGACACCGAGGCCGAGTTGGGCGGAGAACGCGCGGCTGGCCAAGGCCGAGAAGGAATGGCAGCTGGAGCGGGAGATCCTGCGTCGGGCAGCGGCCTATTTCGCCCGGGAGATGAAGTGAAGACCGCCGCTTGGGACTTCGTCTCCACCCACGCCGAGATGTTCGGCATCAAGCGGATATGCCGGTGCTGGCCGAACTGCGCGGCTTTGGCCGGACGGTCAACCGCAAGCGCGTGGCCAGGCCGATACGCAAGCACGGCATCGTCAGCCGTCACCTGCGGAAGAAGAAGCGCACCACGATCCCAGACCGCCTCGCGCCGCCGGTGGCGGACGTGGTCCAGCGGAACTTCACCGCGTCCAGCGGGACTTCACCGCCGGGACGCAGGACCAGAAGTGGTGCGGCGACATCACATACGTGCAGGTCGGAGCCGCGTGGCTCTACCTCGCTTGCGTCATCGATATCCGGTCGCGCCGAGTGCTCGGCTGGTCGATGGCCCCGCACATGCGGGCCGAGCTCGTCATCGACGCACTCGAGGCCGCAGTCGCGACCCGCGGCCGCGACGTCACCGGAGTGATCTTTCACGCGGACCACGGATCGCACTACACCTCGGCCGCGTTCGCCCAGGTCTGCGACTTGCACGGCATCCGCAGAAGCATGGGCAGGGTCGGCTCCAGCCACGGCTGTGAGGATGGGGTCACCGTCGCCGGAGCAGCCTGACTGGTGTTACGACTGACCCCTAGTAGGGTCGGGGACTGGCGCGGTTGCTGACGCTCCGTTTCCAGTCCCCGCCGCTTCAAACCGTGCATGCAGTTCTCCCGCACACGGCTTTCCGACATCGTTCACCGACTGGCATGCGCTGTCGCCCTGCGTACGTTTCCGGTAAGACGGTAGACGCCGAGCCGGGTGATCCACCCATAAGTAAATCGGGTGGCCCAATTCCTGCCCGCGAGTCTGTGTTTCGTGCTGGCGAAGATCGCCAGCCGCTCGTGGACGTAACCGTCGACCACGTTGAACTTCCTTCCGGAGTTTCCGTTGCGGAAGTACGCAGCCCATCCCCGCAGTACGGGGTTGAGATCGGTTACTACGGCGGATACCGGCCGCTCAGTTTTCGAGCGAGCGGTCGCCGCGCGGACCTTGTCACGCAGTACCCACATCGCTCTGGCTGAAGGCCAGCGTTGCAAGTAGTACCTGCCCCGCCATTTCCACGATTCCCTCTTCCGGTGGTGGAAGCCGAGGAAATCGAATCCTTGCCCGCCTCGGGTGAGGCAGACGATGCCGGTCTTCTCGGGGTGCAACCGCATACCGAGTCTTTCCAGCACTCGTGCCGCTAACTCACGGGCCTGTTCCGCCCGTTGTTCGGTCGGCGACAGGACCACGAAATCATCGCAGTACCTCACCAGCGTCCCCAGCCGGCGGCCCTCGCGCTGCCACGCCTCATCGAGAACGTGCAGCGCGACATTCGCCAGCAACGGGGAAATCGGTGATCCCTGCGGGGTTCCCGCCCCGGTCGGGGACGTCACCCCGCCCTCCAGAACTCCCATCCTCAGCCAGGCCCGGATCAGCTTCAGCATCGGCCGGTCCACCACACGCCGGGCCACCTGGGCCATCAGCGCCTCATGACCGATCGTGCCGAAGCAGTCCCGGATGTCGGCCTCGAACACCCACTCCCGCCGCTGGTTCGCCGCGACACGCACTGCCTCGCAGGCGTCGATCGCGGACCGCTTCGGCCGGAATCCGTAGCTCGCCTCGGTGAACTGAGCCTCGAATACTGGTTCAAGGACCAGTTTCGCAGCCGTCATCACCACACGGTCCGCCACGGTGGGGATCGAAAGCGGCCGGAACTCCCCAGGCCGCCCCGGTTTGGGAATCTGGACCCGCCGCAACACTGACGGACGATACGTATACATCCGCAGTTTCCGCGAAAGGTCCTGGAGGAATGCATCCACCCCCGAGGTTTCCACCGCGTCGACGGTCATACCGTCCACGCCAGGGGCGCCTCGGTTTGCGCACACACCGGCCCATGCCCGCCGAAGAACGTCCATGCGGTGGACATGGCCATACAGGGCGTGAAACCGGCGTTCGGGCTCTTGCTTGGCACAGTGGTACAGCGCCCGTTGCAGGGCTCGGACCTTGTCCAGAGGACGGCGGCCCGGTCCCGCGGCGCTTTCCTCCCGGCGGATGGAACTAGCCGAAACGGCACTCATCCGGGTCCCTCCCTGTTCGCGAATCACATCGATGAAGCAGGGGCCCTTCGCTCCCAGCGGGTTGTGTTGTCCCGCCGATCACCACTACTACGACCCCCTCCGACCGCCTCTCGGCAACCTGCCATTTCCCGGTTCTGCCGGTTATAGGAAGGCCACGCTTCCCGGGCCGCAAACCCGGGGCCGAGGAGGCTCTCTCCAGTTCCCAGAACAACCTTCCAACCATTCCACGCCCCTTACGCCGGGAGGTTCTTCAACGACCGCTCCAGGTCCGAGATCGTCTTCCGTGGCCTTCGCCAAACAAGCACAGGCTCGGCTCCTCCTTGGCCCGCCCCAAGCGGAGCGGGGGTTAAATGACGACGCTGCAGGCTTCAGAGGGCGTTAAGTCCCGTTCCTGATGATGTGGTGTCGCTCTTTCGTGGGTGATGGGTCGGTTCCGTCCTCGCTTCGTGTCGTGTGCATGATGGGGTCGCGGGCATGGAACGGATGCCGTACGCAACCGACTTGTCCGACGAGCAGTGGTCGTTGATCGAGCCGCTGGTCACCGCGTGGAAGCAGGATCGGGTGTCGCGGTCGGCGACCGGGGACCCGGGCTCCTGCGACCTGCGCGAGGTCGTGAACGCGCTGCTCTACCAGAACCGGACGGGCTGTCAGTGGCGTCTCCTGCCGCACGACCTCCCGGCCTGGTCGGCGGTGTTCTACTACTTCAGCGTGTGGCGCGAGGACGGCCTTGACCAGCGGATCCAGGAGATCCTGCGCTGCCAGGTGCGGGAGCGGTCCAGGCGATTAGAGGACCCGTCCCTGGTGATCATCGACACCCAGTCCGTCCGCGTGGCGGCCGGAGTGCCGAAGAAGACGACGGGACTGGACGCGAACAAGAAGACGCCCGGCAGGAAGCGGGGACTCGCCGTCGACGTACTGGGCCTGATCATCGGTGTGGTGATCCTCGCCGCGAGCGCGCACGACAACGAGGCCGGCATCGCCCTGCTGGACCAGGCGGCCGAACGATGCGGGATGCGCCTGGAAAAAGTCCTCGTCGACCAGGGCTTCAAAGACGCCGTGATCATCCACGGGGCGGTGAAGGACATCACCGTCGAGGTGGTCCGCCGCAACCCCGACGACAAGGGCAAAGGCTTCGTCCCGCAACCGAAACGATGGGTGGTCGAGCAGGTCAACGGCACCCTCATGCTGCACCGGCGCCTCGCCCGCGACTACGACCACCGGCCCGACAACGCGGCCTCCCGCGTCTACTGGGCCTCCACCGCCGGCATGCTCCGCCGCCTCACCACCCCTACCCCCACATGGCGTGACGACGTGGAGCTGGCCGCGTGAACGTCTGCGAACTCCTGCGGCTGCTGCAGACCGAACACGATGAGACCGCCGCACGAGCCGACAACCTGCGCGAGCAGATCGAGCGGCTCACCACCGCCCTCGCCGAGACCGAAGCCCGCCTGGCCGAGCTCACCGCCACCCGCAAGGTCATCGACGGCCTCACCCCACCCGACCACGAACCGGCCCCCGCACAGACCACCACCGCCACCGTCTACCAGCGCATCGTGACCGCGTTCAACGAGCACCCCGGCAAGGTGTTCCGCGTCCACGATCTGCACGAGCACCTCGGCCTGCCCACCGACGAGCCCTCGATCAACGTCACCCGCTCCCGCCTGGGACGACTCGCCCGTCAGGGATTCCTCAAGCAACCCGGACGCGGCCGCTACCAGAAACGGACTTAACGCCCTCTCACTTCATGTTGCGGACTGGTCGGTTGCACGCCCCCGGAGGGCGCTTGTCACTCCACTTCGACGCCACCATTTCGAGCGACGCCGGGAGTCAGCTACCGGGGACCCTGGCGTCTCCCCGAACCGGACTCACACCGGCTGGCTGTCCTGAGCTTGACGTCCGGTTACATCCCCACATCCCTTCTGAGCTGCGATGACGCCCGGACTGCTGGACGTACACTTGATCTTTAACCTCGGGCCCGAACGAGTCCTCGTACTTGATTACTCGGACCGGTAGCTGCCGTGCGTGCAGGCGGCCTTCGGCTGAGCATGTGATCCGACCAAGGAACACGCAACACTCAGCACGAAGGCCGTGGGAATGAGTCTGTTGCATCATGCTGTCCGGCAGGATCCGTTTGCGGAACTGTCACGCTTCCGGGGCGAGTTCTATTCCTGTCTGACCCGGCATGCGGATGCGTTGTTCGAGCTCGCGGACACCGTGTTATGCGCCGACGGTCCGGTCCGGTAGCTGGTGGAACTGTCGCTGGTGGGTGAACACCGTCGCGGGCACGGTGGGCTCTACGACGCTCTGGCCGCGGGCCAGGTCGATGTGGCCCGGCTGCGGCGGGCCCTGGCCGCGGTGTCATTGCCGCGATCGGCGGACGGCCGGCTGGTCCTGGCCGCCGATATCGCCTGCTGGCTGCGGCCCAGCGCGCACAGCTCACCGCAGCGGATCCTGTGCCACACCTACGGGCGGGGCAAGGACCAGCACATTCCCGTGCCCGGCTGGCCGTACTCGGTGATCTGTGCACTGGAGACGGGGCGCAGTTCATGGACGGCGCCGCTGGGCGCACTGCCGCTGGCACCGGGAGATGATGCCGCCACCGTCACGGCCGGGCAGATGCGTGAACTCGTCGAGCGCCTGATGGCGGCCGGGCAGTGGAAAGACGGCGATCCGGAGATCCTGATCGTGGTGGATGCCGGATACGACGTGCCCCGCCTGGCCTTCCTGCTGCAGGATCTGCCGGTGCAGGTGCTGGGCCGGATGCGTTCGGACCGCGTCCTGCGCCGTGCACTCCCGCCCCGCGAGCCCGGCACCCGGGGCCGCCCACCCCGCCACGGCGGCGAGTTCGTCTTCGGTGACCCGACCACCTGGAACACCTCCGACGCGCGGACGGTGACCGCAACCCGCCTCTACGGCACCGCCACCGCACGGGCCTGGAACCGGCTCCACCCGAGACCGACCCACCGCTCGGCCTGGACCGCCCAGCTGGGCGCCCTGCCGGTCATCGAGGGCACCGTGATCCGCCTGCAGGTCGAGTACCTGCCCAGCGGCGCGACACCGAAGCCGGTGTGGCTGTGGTGGTCGGAAACCGACGCCACCACAGCCGACATCGACCGTCTGTGGCAGGCGTTCCTGCGGCGCTTCGACATCGAGCACACCTTCCGGCTGTTCAAGCAGACCCTGGGCTGGACCTGCCCGAAGATCCGCACCCCCGAAGCAGCCGACCGCTGGACCTGGCTGATCCTCACCGCGTTCACCCAGCTCCGTCTGGCCCGCCCGCTGGCGGCCGACCTGCGACGGCCGTGGGAGAGACCGAGCCCGCCCGACAGGCTCACTCCCGCCAGAGTCCGCCGCGATTTCCGGCACCTCCGCCCGAAAGCCGGGAGACTGTCGCACAACTCGTCCTTGGCGAAAGTCAAGAGCGAGCTCTGGCTGTGCGTCTGACCAGCTTGTTGAGGTTGTGGACCGTGCCGAGGAGTTTGAGTTCAGTGTCCACGGCACGGCGGCCGCGGTAGTTGAGGTGGCGGCCGAACCGTTGGAAGAGCTGGGCGAATCCTGGCTCGACCAAAGCACTGCGTTGGCGATACTGGATCCGACCATTTGGAGTGGACAGTCGGTCGGCCGTGACGTGCTGACCGCCGCGGGCGTGTTGGCGCTTGGTAGCGAATCCTGCCTGGTGGGCCTCGCTGGTGACGGATACCAGCAGCGGGAGGTCGGCGAGGGTTTCGAAGGCGGCAGTGGAGGCGTATCCACTGTCAGCGAGCCAGAGTTGGATGTCGCTGGTGAGTCCGGCTGCCTGATGATTGTGTTGGGTCTTGTTCACCATCGGGACGAGGGCTGTCATGTCGGAGGGGTTGTCGTGTGCCTCGATGGCCAGCAGGATCTGGCGGCGGGCGCACACGATCTGCACGTCGTACCCCTGCAGGTACCCGCCGCGTTTGCTGAGCATCATCCGTGAATCGGGGCCGCTCGGGCATGCACGGGCCTGTGGCGAGGGGACGGGTTGGGGGTTGCGGACTCGCTCCAGCCCCTCGCGAGCCTTCTCCAACCGGGCTCGCTGCCTTACCAGCACGGTCTTGTGCTCCATCGAGACCGATGGTCGACCATTTGCTCCGCGGCGGCCGGCTGTCACATCCGCCTGGGTCCGGACTTCGTGCTTCCTCAGCTTTTCTCGGTGGGCTGCCGTCTCCGTGGCCAGGCGTTTCTCTGCTCGGGCCACCATCCGTTCTGCAGCCTCGACCTTGATCCTAGTGCTGGATTCCTCAAGTTATGGGTATAGGCCCTTTGTTGGGGATGTCGCTGGGGGTGCGTTGTGCCGAGATTGCTGCGGGCTCGGACTGCTTCGGGACCGGATGAGGAGAAGGTGATCGCCAGGCTGGCGGGAGCGCGGAAAGCGCCGGCTGACCTGGTGTTGAGAGCACGGATCATTGCTCTGAGCTGGGACGGTCTGAGGGTGGCCGGGATCGCGGCGGAGCTGGGCTGTCATGCAAAGACGGTGCGGTGGTGGCTGCATCGGTTCAACATGCTGGGTGTGGAGGGGTTGGAAGACCGGCCGGTGGCCGGTCGTCCGCGCCGGATCACCGAGGCGGAACGGTCGAGGGTCATCGGGCTGGTCAAGCAGGCCCCGCAGGGGCGTCTGACCAGGCGTGAGGATGGTGAACTGGCCGCGGAGGACGAATCGGGGGCACCTGAATGGACACTCGACGCCCTTACCGAAGCCGCCCGCCGCCACGGGATCGAGGTAGGACGTTCACAAGTCCGCAGAATCCTGCTGGCCGAGGGCGTCCGGTGGCGCCGCACCCGTTCCTGGATCCGTTCGAAGGACCCGGATTTCGAGGGAAAAGGACACGGGTCGTCTGTCTCTACACCTGCCCGCCCGAAGATGCGACGGTCGTCTGCGTCGACGAGCTCGGGCCGGTGATCCCGCGTACTTTCCCGCCGGCGCCGGGCTGGTCGCCGGACGGACACCGCATCAAAGCAGAACTCGACTACGGCCGCGGACCGGAGAAGACCTGGGTCTACGGCGGCCTCCGCGTCCGAGACGGGCAGCAGGTCACCATGACCGCATCCTCCCGCAACAGCGTCTTCTACCAGCAGTTCTTACAGAAGCTCGAGCGAGCAAACCCAGTCGGCGACATCTACGTAGTCACCGACAACCTGTCCTCACACAACAGCCTGTCCACCCGGACCTGGCTTGAGGACCACCCCCGCATCCGGCACGTCTTCATACCCGTCGGCGCATGCTGGCTCAATCTCCAGGAAGGCTGGTGGCGCATCTTCCGCAAAGCCGCCCTCACCGGCCAAACCTTCGCCGGACCCGACGAGATCGCCCAGGCCACCACACTCGCAACAGCTCAGCTCAACTCCCGTGCCAGACCCTGGATCTGGGGCAGACCCTCCCCGCCCACCCGACACCTACGCCGCCGGTATATCTACTACCTTTAAGGAATCCAGCACTAGTGTCCTGCGCCGGAAATCTCGGCCTTAAGTTTACTGATGGTTTTCAGTGTCTGGTGGGGTGATCCTGGTGAGGTAGTCGGCGAGGGAGTTGAGGATCTCGTCGGCGGTCTTGGTCCAGGTGAACGGCCTGGGATTCTCGTTCCAGGTGGCGATCCACGCCTTGATGTCGCTCTCGAGGGCTTTGACAGAGGTGTGGACGCCGCGGCGGATGAGCTTGTCGGTCAGCAGGCCGAACCATCGCTCGACCTGGTTGATCCAGGAGGATCCGGTCGGGGTGAAGTGGACGTGGAAGCGGGGATGCCGACCCAGCCATGCCTTGATCTCGGGGGTGTTGTGGGTGGCGTAGTTGTCACACACCAGGTGCACGTCGAGTTCACGCGGTACGGCCTTGTCTATCGTGACCAGGAACTTCTTGAACTCGATTGCCCGGTGGCGGCGGTGGAGTTCGCCGATGACGGTGCCGTCGGCGATGTTGAACGCGGCGAACAGGCTGGTGATGCCGTGGCGCAGGTAGTCGTGGGTGCGGCGCTCGGGCATGCCCGGCATCATCGGCAGCACTGGCTGGGACCGGTCCAGCGCCTGGATTTGGCTCTTCTCATCGACACACAACACCACCGCCTTCTCGGGCGGGTTGTGGTAGAGGCCGACGACGTCGACGACCTTATCGACGAACTGCGGGTCGGTGGACAGCTTGAACGCATCCTGCAGGTGCGGCTTGAGGTCGAACTTCTTCCAGATCCGCCCGATGGTGGACTTCGACAATCCGGTGCGCTTCGCCATCGAGGCGCGCGACCAGTGGGTGTCCTCCCCCGGAGTGGACTCCAGCGTCGCGACGACCACGTCCTCGACCCGGTCAAGCAGGATCGAGGGCGGCCGGCCCGGGCGCGGCTCGTCCGCGAGCCCGTCCAGACGACCCGCGATGAACCGCGACCGCCAGCGGTTGACCGTCGCCTGCGCGATGCCGAGTTCGGTGGCGACCTGCTTGTTCGTCCCGCCCTCCGCGCAGCGCAGCACGATCTTCGCGCGCAGCGCCAGGAACTGCGCGGTCTTCGCCCGCCGCGCCCAGCGCGTCAACTGTGCATGCTCGGCCTCGGTGAGGACCAGGTCCGGCTTGCGCCGGCCCGGCCGTGGCTCGTCGGCCAGGCCCGCCAGCCGGTGAGCCGCGAACCGGGAGCGCCACTTGCGCACCGTCGCGACGTTCACGCCCAAGTCGGCCGCCACCTGGGCACTTGACGCACCATCCGCACACGACAGGACGATCCGCGCGCGCTCGGCCGGACGAGATCCCGCCCCACCACCCGCCCAACGCGACAACTCGGCGCGCTCCTCCCCAGACAGCACGACCTCGACAGCACGCGGACCCCGATGCGACATGAAAACAGCCTACAGACTTACAGCAGCAATTTCAGGTGCAGGACACTAGTGTCCTGCACCTGAAATCTCGGCCTTAAGTTTACTGATGGTTTTCAGTGTCTGGTGGGGTGATCCTGGTGAGGTAGTCGGCGAGGGAGTTGAGGATCTCGTCGGCGGTCTTGGTCCAGGTGAACGGCCTGGGATTCTCGTTCCAGGTGGCGATCCACGCCTTGATGTCGCTCTCGAGGGCTTTGACAGAGGTGTGGACGCCGCGGCGGATGAGCTTGTCGGTCAGCAGGCCGAACCATCGCTCGACCTGGTTGATCCAGGAGGATCCGGTCGGGGTGAAGTGGACGTGGAAGCGGGGATGCCGACCCAGCCATGCCTTGATCTCGGGGGTGTTGTGGGTGGCGTAGTTGTCACACACCAGGTGCACGTCGAGTTCACGCGGTACGGCCTTGTCTATCGTGACCAGGAACTTCTTGAACTCGATTGCCCGGTGGCGGCGGTGGAGTTCGCCGATGACGGTGCCGTCGGCGATGTTGAACGCGGCGAACAGGCTGGTGATGCCGTGGCGCAGGTAGTCGTGGGTGCGGCGCTCGGGCATGCCCGGCATCATCGGCAGCACTGGCTGGGACCGGTCCAGCGCCTGGATTTGGCTCTTCTCATCGACACACAACACCACCGCCTTCTCGGGCGGGTTGTGGTAGAGGCCGACGACGTCGACGACCTTATCGACGAACTGCGGGTCGGTGGACAGCTTGAACGCATCCTGCAGGTGCGGCTTGAGGTCGAACTTCTTCCAGATCCGCCCGATGGTGGACTTCGACAATCCGGTGCGCTTCGCCATCGAGGCGCGCGACCAGTGGGTGTCCTCCCCCGGAGTGGACTCCAGCGTCGCGACGACCACGTCCTCGACCCGGTCAAGCAGGATCGAGGGCGGCCGGCCCGGGCGCGGCTCGTCCGCGAGCCCGTCCAGACGACCCGCGATGAACCGCGACCGCCAGCGGTTGACCGTCGCCTGCGCGATGCCGAGTTCGGTGGCGACCTGCTTGTTCGTCCCGCCCTCCGCGCAGCGCAGCACGATCTTCGCGCGCAGCGCCAGGAACTGCGCGGTCTTCGCCCGCCGCGCCCAGCGCGTCAACTGTGCATGCTCGGCCTCGGTGAGGACCAGGTCCGGCTTGCGCCGGCCCGGCCGTGGCTCGTCGGCCAGGCCCGCCAGCCGGTGAGCCGCGAACCGGGAGCGCCACTTGCGCACCGTCGCGACGTTCACGCCCAAGTCGGCCGCCACCTGGGCACTTGACGCACCATCCGCACACGACAGGACGATCCGCGCGCGCTCGGCCGGACGAGATCCCGCCCCACCACCCGCCCAACGCGACAACTCGGCGCGCTCCTCCCCAGACAGCACGACCTCGACAGCACGCGGACCCCGATGCGACATGAAAACAGCCTACAGACTTACAGCAGCAATTTCAGGTGCAGGACACTAGTAGTACTTGGTCAGGTCGGTATTGGGGCGGGTATGTCGCGGTGGCAGGTGGGGCAGGCGCCGGTCCAGACCGCGAGCAGGGTCTGCAGTTCGCGGACGACTTGGTAGAGGCTCAGGCCGGCGCCGCGTGAGAGATCCACCAGACCACGCCGACCGCACAGTGCAAGCACCTGCACAAACAGCGAGGCCAAGGCGTCACGATGGCGGCGGATGAACCGAGCGACGGTGGAGTGGTCCACTTTGCGGTTCGCGGTGATGACCCGGCAGCCCACATCATCCCAGCAGGCTTGCTCGATGCGCCGGGAGGACCGCACCCCCTTGCTGCAGCAGTACAGAATCAGCGCGATCAAGGTCGCAGGAGGGTAAGCCGCCCCGCCTAGCCCGTCGACGCGGTAACTGGCGTCGAACGCTGACAGATCGAGCTCTCCGACGACATCGAGCACCTTCCAGCGCACGTGCTCGGACGGCAGCCACTGCTTTATGTTTCGCGGCATCTCAAGATCACGTTCTCGGTCGCACACCAGGAAGTTCTGTCCCACAGACCAAGATTCCGATGCTGGCGCAGCGGCTGGCCTCGAACATCGAATCACTCTTGATCACCGACGGGAGGAAGTTGTGCGACAGCCTCCCGCCTGCCCAGCCGGAGCACCGAAATCCTCCCGCCCCGGCCCAGGACGGCCGCCCGGTCGCAAGAACACCCGGCCAACCCCACGCCACGACGTGCACACGGTCGGCAAAACGAACCCCGCAAAGCGACGAACGAAGCCAACGACCCCACGCCCACGCCGCACAGGTTAAAGATCAAGTTAGGGTGTCCTTGCTGTTGATCTGTCGGTCACTCCGGCGGCGGGCTTGATGCGGGCCGCGGCCGCGCGGGCAGTGACCGAGTAGGAGCCTGTTGCCCCCAGGCACTCGTCATATTCCTGTCCTTCCGTCCGGCCGACGGTCTCGTGCTGACCGCCGCTCCCAGGAGCGGAAGCGACAGCCATGACCAGCATTCTGCAGGCCGAACCAATCGGGAAGTCGTCGTCGGAGTCGACACCCACAAGTACATCCACACCGCCGTCGCCGTCGATGTCGTCGGTGGTGTCCAGGGCACCGTCAGTATCCCTGCTGACCGCGGTGGCTACGAACAACTCGACGCATAGGAACGGCAGTTCGGCCATTTCCTCGCGTTCGATATTGAGGGCACCGGCTCCTACAGCGCCGGGCTCGCATCCCATCTGCACAGGCACGGTCACCAGCCGGTCGTGGTCAACCGGCCAGACCGGGCGCGTGCGCCGCCAGCGAGGCAAGTCCGACCCCATCGACGCGGAGAATGGCGCCCGCGCTGTGCCGGCCGGGACCGCCACCGCGATCCCGAAGAGCGCTGAGGGCAGCGTGGAGATGATCCGTCACCTCAAGGTCGCCCGTGATGACGCGGTCAAGGCCCGCACCCAGGCCATGGCCCCTCTCAAAGCCCTGATCGTGACGGTTCCCGACGAACTGCGCCAGCAGCTCCAGGGCCTGTCGAAGATGGCACTCATCGAGCGATGCGCCGGCCTGCGCCCCGGACCCGTCACCAACCCGACCACGTCCGCGAAGCACTCCCTGCGCGCGATGGCCCGCCGTTGGAAGGCCGCAACGATGAGGTCAAGGAACACGACACCCTGCTGGGCAAGCTCACCAAAGCCCACGCGCCCGATCTGATCGACGCCTTCAGTATCGGCGCCGGCACTGCTGCGGAGATACTGGTCACCGTCGGCGACAATCCAGAGTGGAAACAGATCGTTACTGACTTCGGCGTATCAGTGTGATGCGCCAGAAAAGGCGGTCTTAAGTCTGCTGCTGGTTTTGGTGCTGGATGGGCTGGTTTTGGTGAGGTGGTCGGCGAGGGATTTGAGGATCTCGTCGGCGGTCTTGGTCCAGGTGAACGGCTTCGGGTTCTCGTTCCAGGTGTCGATCCAGGCGGTGATGTCCTTCTCCAGGGCTGTCACGGAGGTGTGGACGCCGCGGCGGATGAGTTTGTCGGTCAGCAGGCCGAACCAGCGCTCGACCTGGTTCATCCAGGACGAGCCGATCGGGGTGAAGTGGACGTGGAAGCGGGGGTGTTTACCCAGCCACGTCTTGATCTCGGCGGTGTTGTGGGTGGCGTAATTGTCACAGACCAGGTGGACGTCGAGTCCGGTGGGCACGGCCTTGTCGATCCGGATCAGGAACTTCTTGAACTCGATGGCGCGATGGCGGCGGTGCAGTTCCGATATGACAGTGCCGTCGGCGATGTTGAAGGCGGCGAACAGGCTGGTGATCCCGTGCCGGTAGTAGTCGTGGGTGCGGCGTTCGGGCATGCCCGGCATCATCGGCAGTACCGGCTGTGAGCGGTCCAGTGCCTGGATCTGGCTCTTTTCGTCGACGCAGAGAACCACTGCCTTCTCCGGCGGATGGTGGTAGAGGCCGACGACGTCGACGACCTTCGAGTTCGAGGAGAAGTACTACGCCGACCAGGCAGCGACCGAACAAGTGAACCTGAAACCACGTCAACCCGCTCTGACCAGCTAGTCAGCCACTCCCGCGCTGCGGGGGAACCTCAGAGTCCGTGCTCGCGCGGGAGCTGTACGAAGCTCTCGGGCCGGATGACCTGCTGATGGCCGACCGGGGCTTCGCCGGCCTGGAACAGTGGCGGGCCGCCTCGGCCGGCGGCGCCGACCTGCTCTGGCGGATCAGGACGACCGCGGTCCTGCCCGTACGCCGTCAGTTCCCCGACGGATCCTATCTCTCCGACATCGTGGCGGCCAAGGATCACCGCAAACGCACCGATCCGACCGCGGTACGGGTCATCGAGTACACCCTGGACGACCCCGGGCGCCCGCAGCACCCGGCACCGTACCGGCTGATCACCACCATCCTCGCCCACGAAGCCGCCCCCGCAACGGAGCTGGCGGCCCTCTACAACGAGCGGTGGGAGATCGAAACCGCACTGGACGAGCTGAAGACCCACCAGCGCGGCCCCGCCCATGTCCTGCGCTCGCGGTCGCCCGACGGCGTCGAGCAGGAAGTCTGGGGCCACCTGCTCGTCCACCACGCGATCCGCCAACTCATGCACGTCAGCGCCGATCAGGCCGCAGTCGACACCGACCGGCTCTCTTTCACCCGCACCCTCCGCCTCGCCCGACGCCACGTCACCGCGCAGGCGGCCTTTTCCCCCTGACCGCCTGACCACAGCCCTCGCCGACAGCATCCGCGAGACAGCCGAACGCCTCCTGCCCAAGCGCCGCCAACGCTCCAACCCTCGCGTCGTCAAACGCAAGATGTCCAACTTCGCAGTCAAACGCAACGCCCACCAGCACTGGCCCCAGCCCACCCGCGACCCCACAGGCACCATCGACGTCGCACCGCACTACAAGACAGCCCCGATCAGCCCACCGGGCAAGGCACCCCGCAACCAAAACCGCTAAGAACTCGCGCGGATTGGTGATGGGGCCGGCTCTGGTGGTAGGGCGGGCACAGTTCCGGGTGGTCCCGGAGTCGCGACACTCTGTGATCACCGGGGGGTGCCTGTTCTGCCGTTGTCACTGTCCTCGCCGTTGTGGGAGCGGTTCTCGGCGTTGTTGCCCGGTTGGACAGGGACGTGCTGTCCCCGGTTCCCCAGCCATCCGCGTGGGTGGTCGTCGGCCCGGTGCGGGGCAGTGGATCGGGCGAACCGTGGGTACCGTCCGTGTTGTTGGGTTTCGCCGGACGGCTTCCGGCGGGTGGGCGGGCATGCCGTCGGGCGGGCCGGCCCGCCAGGGCTGTATGGACTGGACGGGCCGGTCGGGCTGATTGGTCAATGGGGGGACAGGGTCGCGATGTCGTGGCCGAAGGCGACGGTCAGGTGGGTGTTGTGCGGTGTCACCGCCACCGCCTTTACCGGTGCGGGGAAGGTCAGTGCCGGTCCTGTCTGCCGGTGGGTGGTCAGGTCCCATACGCGTACTGTTCCGTCGTCGCTGCCGGTGACCGCGATGGGGCGGCCGTCCATCACCCCCGTAGCCACCGTCGGCATCCAGCCGGTGTGACCGGTGAGGGGTTCGCCGACCTGCTTCCCGGTGGTGTGGTCCCACACCCGCACCGTCTCATCGTTGCTGCTGGTGACGGCAATGGGGCGGCCGTCCACCACACCCGTCGCCACCGCCAACACCTCGCCGTCGTGACCGGTCAGGGGTTCACCGACCTGCTTCCCGGTGGCCAGGTCCCACACCCACACCGACCTGTCCCGACTGCTGGTGACGGCGATGGGGCGGCCGTCCACCACCGCCGTCGCCACCGCCCGCACCCAGCCGGTGTGACCGGTCAGGGGTTTGCCGACCTTCTTCCCAGTGGTCGGGTCCCAGACCCGCACCGTCTTATCGATGCTGCTGGTGACGGCGATGGGGCGGCCGTCCACCACCGCCGTCGCCACCGCCCGCACCGAGCCGGTGTGGCCGGTCAGGGGTTCGCCGACCTGCTGTCCGGTGGCCAGGTCCCACACCCGCACAGTCTTATCGTTGCTGGCAGTGACGGTGATGGGGCGGCCGTCCACCACCGCCGTCGCCACCGCCCGCACCCAGCTGGTGTGGCCGGTCAGGGGTTCGCCGACCTGCTGTCCGGTGGCCAGGTCCCACACCCGCGCCGACTTGTCCCGGCTGGCGGTGACGGCGACGGTGCGGCCGTCCACCACCCCCGTCGCCACCGCCGACACCTCGCGGTCGTGACCGGTGAACGCACGCCGGAACGGGGCATCGACATTGCTACCGGTGGCCCAGTCCACCCTCCACCGCGCCGCCGGCTCACCCTCCACCAGCACGGCACTGATCCGCGCCGACAGGTCCCGGTCCCCGTACCGGGCCGCGTCCAACGCCAGCAACTGCCGCCGCACCCCAGGCGTCGCTCCCCGATGCACATACGCCGACGCCCGATACACCGCCGCCGCCAACCGCGCCCCCGGACCCACCCCCGAATCCAGCAACCCCCACACATGATCCGGATCACCGTTCACCAGCAACCCCGGATCCGACCACCACGCACCCGCCCCGGACAGAGCCGTTGCCGAACCACCCTCACGCGCACCGTTACTCATAACCAGCACCGTAGACGCCCCCACCGACACCCACCAGCCCCGGTAAACCCCCACGCGGAAGATCCGTAACCCGTTACGTACATCTACTGATAACCACGGCCCCGAAACCGCCACACACCCACAGCACTCACCGCCGGCAGCAGCCGGCCAGCCGCACCACGACCCGACCAGGACCCCCAGGCCCGGCCTGCCCCCGCAGGTTCCTGCCTTCCCGACCGTGCCGCATCCCACGGTGTGGAACCGTGTGGAACCGCCCGGGGCGCATGCGGACCCCGGCGCCGTCGATTCGCACGCAGGGCCACGAGCAGGACCAGGACGAACCGCCCCGGGCCAGCCCTGCGGGTGCGGGGAAGGTCAGTGCCGGTCCTGTCTGCCGGTGGGTGGTCAGGTCCCATACGCGTACTGTTCCGTCGTCGCTGCCGCTGACAGCGACGGGCGGCCGTCACGGCTGTCGCGACCGTGGTGACCGGTCGGGTGCGGCCGGACAGCAGGGGACCGATACGGCGGCCCGTGGCGGGGCCGGTCAGCCGCAGCCACCGGCCCACCGAGACCACGATCACCTGCCACCGTTGGTGTGCAGTCATGGGCGGCGGTGCGGTCGTCCGTCCCAGCGGTGGGTCATCCACGCCCGGCGGATCACGCTGCGGACGGTGATGACGGTGTCGGCGAGGTCGAAGAACGCGTCGATGACGACGGCCCGGCGCTCATAGCAGCGGGCGAGGCGCTGGAAGGCGTTCTGCCAGGCGTGGGTGCGCTCCACATGCCACCTCTGGCTGGCCTGGATGGGCGCCTTCTCGCCCTTGTGCGCGATCCGGCCGTGCAGGCCGCGTTCGGCAAGCAGGGCGCGGGTCTTGTCGGAGTCGTAGCCGGCGTCCAGGTGCACGGTGATGTCGTCGGGCAGGGGTCCGAGGTCGTCCAGCAGGTCCAGGGGCGGGGCGAGCAGCGGGGAGTCGTGGCGATTGGCTCCGGCCAGGACGCGGCCCAACGGAATGCCGTAACCATCCGTCATGCCAGAACGTTTCAGGCCCTGTTTGCCACGGTCGACCGGGGAACGCCCGGCCACCTCACCGCCACCTGGTGCTTTGGTGATGGAGCCGTCGACGGCGATCCGGTCGAGGAGGAGGCCGACAATCCGGTCGTAAGCGTCGAGCGCGATCCGCCTGAGCTCGGCGAAGAAGCCCAGCCGGATCCACTCGTCGCGACGGTTGCGGATCGTGGTGGCCGAGCAGGTCGTGTCCGCGATCGCCTGGTAGGAGCAGCCGAACCGCAAGAGCTGCAGCATTTTGTCGAAGACGATCCGGTCGCTGATGCGCGGGCGGTGACAGCCGAGTGGATGGGTCGGCACGTAGATCGATCGCTCGGGCAACAGGGCAGCGAACTGGTCCCAGAGCGGTTCGGTCAACCATGACGGCAGAACAGGCACAGATCTCCCCAGTAATCACAGAACGTCGCAACTCCATGATCGACTGGGGCCTGTGCCCGATCTGCTGCCGGGGTCGACCAACGCGCCTATCTGCGCAGCCTCTAAGCCTCGATCCGCCGAGCAATAGCTGGTCCAAGGCTTGGGCATGAATACGCGGATGCCCTCTGAGCTGGGACGATGGGACTTCCTACGGTTCCATATCCACAGAGCAAGAGAACACCCGCGAGATGCAATCTTCCCCTGCCGTTTCGGCGGTGTCCGCCGAGTTCGATGACGCCAATCTGGTCGCGTATGCCGGGCTGGTCCCGATGATGCGGCTGGCCGAGCGGTGCGGGCTTGCCCGGCTGACAGTGGGGAAGGTGAGGCTGAGCGGGGCGGGGAACGGTGCGGGTGCGGCAGCGGACGCCAAGGTCACCAGCATCGTCGCCGGGATGGCCGTGGGCGCGGACAGCATCGACGACCTGGACGTCCTGCGCCACGGCGCGATGCCGACCCTGTTCGGCGGGATCCGTGCCCCGTCCACGCTGGGCACGTTCCTGCGCGCGTTCACCCACGGTCATGCGCTCCAGCTCCACGCTGTGCACCGAAGGTTCCTTGGCGAACTGGCCGTACACACCCCGCTGCTGCCCGGTGCGGGGCAAATGGCGTTCATCGACGTCGACTCCACCCACAAACGGGTCTACGGCCGCACCAAGCAGGGCGCCGAGTACGGCCGGTTCAAGGGCATCCGCACCCTGCACCCCTTGCTCGCCACGGTCCGCACCCCGCACTCCCGGCCGGTGATCGCCACAGTGCGGTTGCGCCGCGGCAAAGCGGCCGACTCCCGTGGCGCCCCGAAGTTCGTCAGCGAGGCCCTGGCCACCGCCCGCGAGGCCAGCTGCACCGGCACCCGCATCCTGCGCGCGGACTCCCAGTTCTACAACGCCGGTGTGATTGCCGCCTGCCGCCGGACCGGCGCCCACTTTTCCATCACCACCGGCATGAACCCCTCCATCAAACGGGCCATCGCTGCCATCCCCGACAAGGCATGGCAGCAGATCACCTACCCGACCGCGGTGCCGGACCCCGAGACCGGCGAACTCGTCTCGGACGCCGAAATCGCCGAGATCCCCGCATACACGGCGTTCGCCAGCCGGAAGAAATCGGAGCGGGTCACGGCCCGGCTGATCGTGCGCCGGGTCCGTGACCTGGCCAAACCCGCGGCCGTCGGAGAGCAGGGCGAGTTGTTCCCGGTCTGGCGCCACCACCCGTTCTTCACCGACAACCCCGCCGAAACCCTCCAAGCCGAGCGGGAACACCGTCACCACGCCGTCGTCGAGCAGGTCATCGCGGACAGCAAAGCCTCCGCCCTGGCCCACCTGCCGTCGGGGAAGTTCAACGCCAACGCCGCCTGGCTCACCCTGTGGGCGATGGCCTACAACCTGCTGCGGGCAATCGGCGCACTGACCTCCGCCTTCCACGCCAAGGCCACCACCGCCACCCTCCGCGCCCACCTGATCCAGGTCCCGGCCCGGATCGCCCGCTCCGCACGGCGTATCACACTGCACCTACCGCACAACTGGCCCTGGCGAGACGCGTGGACGCAGTTGTTCGACACCGTCCACCGCCCACCCGAACCGGCCTGACCGCCTCTGCCCGACCCGCCCCGCCAGGGCCCAACCGGAACCGAACCCGTGGAAAAGCTGGGCAGACCAGCGGATACCACTTGTCCACACCCGGCCGACAGTTCAGAACCCGCCCCGCAAACCCTCGAAGACCACTTCAAAACCGCATCGGTGGATCGAGGCTAAGGCCAATACCGTTCAGTTAAGCGCTTCTGGGTTATCGTGGGGGGATGCCGCGTTCTGGTTGGGTGAAGCCGTCGTCTGATGTCCGGTTGTCGGATTTGGTGTCTGTGGGATTGCTGACGCGAGTGTTTCCCGCAGACGTGGTTGACGCGGTGATCGAGGAGGCGGGGCGCACTGAGCGGCGTCACCGGTCGTTGCCCGCGCGGGTGATGGCGTACTTCTCGATCGGGATGGCGCTGTATTCGGATGGCTCCTACGAGGATGTGTTCGCGCAGCTCACGGACGGGCTGTCGTGGGCGTCGGGGTGGTCGGAGACGTTCACGCCGCCCTCGAAGTCGGCGATCTTCCAGGCCAGGTCTCGTCTGGGGTTCGAGCCGGTGCGGGATCTCTTCGCTCGGGTTGCGCGTCCGCTGGCGGGGCCTGGCACGCCGGGGTCGTGGCTGGCCGGGCGTCGTCTGGTGGCGATCGACGGGACGTGCCTGGATGTGGCGGACACGGCAGCCAACGCAGACTTCTTCGGGCGGCCCGCTTCCAGCCGGGGGGAGCGGGCCGCGTTTCCGCAGGCCCGCCTGGTGGCATTGGCGGAATGCGGCACCCATGCGGTCTTCGACGCTGTCACCGGTCCGTGCAGCGTGTCGGAGATCGAGTTGTCCCGGCAGCTCGTCGGGCGGCTGGAGCCGGGCCAGTTGGTCCTGGCCGACCGGGGCTTCTACGGGTTCCGCCTCTGGCAGCAGGCCGCCTCCACGGGCGCGGATCTGCTCTGGCGAGTGAAAACGAACCTGCGGCCCCGGTATCTGGAAACCCTGGCCGACGGGTCCTGGCTGGCCCGGATCGTCCCGACGTCGGGCATGAACCGGGCCACGACGGAGCCGCTCACGGTCAGAGTGATCGACTACACGGTCGATGACGGCCAGGGCAACGCCGAGGAGTACCGGCTGTTGACCACGATCCTCGACCCTGCCGAGGCCGGCGCCGAGGACCTCGCAGCCGCCTACGCCCAACGGTGGGAGATCGAGACCGCCTTCGACGAGCTGAAAACCCACCAGCGCGGGCCCCGCGCGGTACTGCGCTCGAAAGCCCCCGAGCTTGTCCAGCAAGAAATCTGGGGACACCTGTGCTGCCACTTCGCCATCCGCACCCTGATGGCTGACACTGCCGCACACGCCGGCCACGACCCCGACAGAGTCTCCTTCGTCAAAGCCCTCCGCATCGCTCGCCGTTCAGTCGCGCAGAGCGCATTTTCCCCCTCCGGGCACTGACACGGCCGACACGATCTGGCATCACGCCATCCGATGGCTCACCCAACACCTCAACCCAACACGCCGAAAGCGCTCACACCCCCGAGTCGTCAAACGCAAGGTCCTGAAATGGGCCGCGAAACGCTCCCACCACGCACACTGGCCCCAGCCCAAACACAGCCCCCACATCACCATCCAAACCACTAACTGAACGGTATTGAGGCTAAGGCGCCCGCGGGTCGAACCGGGACCGGTCTGGCGTGAGGTGCGCCCTCGCCAAGCACGGCGCCTACCACCAGGTCGTTGCCGGGCTGCCGACGAACAGCGCGGTGACGGTGAAGGACGGCAAGCTGCAGTTGGACCGCCTCGGCCCCGCCCCCGAGCCGAACCTGATGCCGGCCTTCCGGCAGCTGGCCAACAGCATGCTGCCGAAGGTCGACTTCCCCGAGCTGCTGCTGGAAGTCGCCGAGCTGACCGGCATGACAACCGCGTTCACCCACATCTCCGGTGCCGACCCGCACATGGACGACTTCGAGGTCAGCGTCTGCGCGCTGCTGCTCGCGGAGGCCTGCAACGTCGGCCTGACTCCGGTCGCCAAGCCGAACGTGCCGGCACTCACCCGCGCCCGCCTGGTCCAGGTCGACCAGGGATACCTGCGGGCCGAGACCATCAGCGCCGCCAACGGGATGCTCATCGGCGCGCAGGCCAAGGTCGACATCGTCCGGGCCTGGGGAGGCGGCCTGGTCGCCTCCGCGGACGGGGTGCGGTTCACCGTGCCGGTCCAGACGATCCACGCAGGCTACAGCCCTCGGTACTTCGGGCTGCGCAAGAAGGGCGCCACCTGGCTGAACGTGGTCAACGACCAGGTCATGGGCCTGGGCGGAGTGGTGGTGCCCGGCACGCTGCGCGACTCGCTGTTCATCCTGGACGCGCTGCTGGGTCGCGACGGCGGGCCGAAGCCGGAGACCGTGGTCACCGATACCGCGAGCTACAGCGACATTGTGTTCGGCTTGTTCGCGAGCGGCGTGCCGCCGTGGCCAACGGCGATCTCACGAACTGCTTGCGCAAACTCGCGCCGTATCCAGTCAGTCACTCAGTCTTAACGAGCGGACCTGAATCGTTGGAACGGGTACGAGGCGCTCTGGCCGCACGTAGTTGGCGGTCGGGGCCCCGTCAGACCGTCCTGCCCGGGAGCCCACAGTCCAGGTTCAAGGCAGGTCGACTTCGTGAATCACGCTCCGCTCGGGCCCGGGTGCGCCGTACGGTCGTTCCACGGATGGCGACCGGGCGGTGACGCCGAGTCAGGTGTGGGAGGGGATCCCGAGGATGGTCAATGCCCGTACGTACCCGCTGTGGCGGGATCTCGCGATGAGCGAGGACCTTCCCAAGGAAGCCCTCAGGACGGTCATCGAAGCTTTGTGCGCCCCGGCGACTACTCCGGTCGGCTTCGACTCCCGGGCCGACCAGTGGCGGGAAGACGCTCTCAAGGCCGCGCTGCCCGCTCTGCTTGTACGCACGTCCGCCAAGCGGCTGCGGGGCCGGCTCCTGGTGCATGGCGACGAGAAGATGCTGGCCACCCTGGCGGCCGAGGGCACGGTGACCCCTGCCGATGTGCCCGCCATCCTGCGAACCCGCCGGGTCTGGGCCGGGCTGATCGCCGGTCTGGCACGGCACCCCGGCCAGGTCGATGCAGCGATCCATCTCCTGCCCCGGCTTCCCCACCACGAGGTGGAGCACGTCGTCCGGGACTGGGACCTCGACCGCTACACCCGCGCTGAAGGGGACGCACCGGCCCCGCCGCTGCCGCAGGAACTGTTCGACGCCGTCCTCGAAGCCTGCCTCACGCCGCTCGCCGCGTACCTGCTCCACCCGGAACCCGAAGAGGGCTGGGAGGCCGTGTCCGCGTTCGCGGAGGACTGGTCGCTGGAGCTGGGAGGCCACAACGGCTGGGCGATGCTGGCCCGGTGTCCCGAGCGGTGGGCGGAGCTCGCCGCACACCCAGTGTTCGGGGCGGCTGTCCAGCACCTGCTCCTGGACCAGGCCGAGATCAAGGCTCTCGAAGACGCCCGGTTGCACGCCGCCACCAACATTGACTCGGACAGCGAGGAACTTCCCGCCGAAGACCCGGCTCCCGCCCTCAGCGAGGACCTGCTGCTCGCCTGCCTGCCGGCGCTGTGCCTCCCGGAGCTGGCCGAGCTGCCCAACCCGCAGGTGACCGCCCGCAGGACCCTGCACCACATCGCCCGCCGCGTCCGCAACAACCCGCGCCTGACCGGCCTCGCCGCCGACCGGCTGCAGGCGGCCGCCGATGTCCTGGTAGTCCGCGGCCAGCTGCTCAGCCTGTCCGAGAAGCAGGCTGGCGACTACGGATTCGACGGGAGCGTCCGGCGCCTCGCCGAGGACCTGGCCCTCCTCAGCACCAACCCGGACCACCTCGCAGGAGCCTGCGCTCAGCTCGCCCTGCTGGATCAGCCGGCTGTCGTCTCCTCCGCGCCGAGCCGGACCCTGATCCGCGTCGTCGACAGCCTCGATGCCGACTACGAGCGCCCGGCCCGGCTCCTGGAACGCCACTCGGAGCACCGCCGGGGCCAGGCCCTGGCCACCCTCGCCACCAACCCGCACACCCCGCACGCCGCCGTCGGCGACGTCCTTGACGTGCTGCACCCTGCCGAGCTGGCCTGGATCGCCGAGAACGTCGAAGGCCCCGACTGGTTCCTGAACACAGCGGCGTCCCTCCCGACCCCCGAGGACGAAGACGACGGTGTGCTGCGGCTGCTGAGCGACGACGAACTCGCCCAGCACCCGACCCCGCGGCCGTCCTGCAGTCCTGGCTCGACTCCCCCACCACCGGTAACATCCTCTCCCGCTCCGAGGTCTACCGGGCCGTCATCAAATCCCGCCACCACACCCTGGAGCACCTGCGCCAGATCCCCGCCGACGAGATCCTCTCCCGCCACGAACCCGACACCACCCTGAAGATCCTGCTGGACCACTGCGGGCGCAGCACCGACCGGTGGGAGGCCCTCGCCGCCGCCATGACCTTCGACTACGACGAAGAGAAGATCACCTTCGGCCAGCTCCTCGACTCCCTGGACCACAAGCCCGCTGCAGCGCAGACATCCTGACCCAGCTGTGCTGTGTCGGGAGATTGGTGCCACGTCAGCGGTCGCGGCCGGTCCCGTCGAGTCACCGCGCAGGTGGCATCAAAGCCGGTGGTCGGCCGCCGAACGCTTCGATCCGGCCACTCCCAGCGAAGTCACGGTACGGGGCAGCCGACGGCCGGTACTGTCAACCGGCTTCGCGGCTGGAAGGCACACGGGAGTTGTTCCGTGGTTACCAAGAAGGGGGACGAGTGGTTGAGCTTCACGATGAGATAGCCCAGGAGGTCACGGGGTTGCAGGCCGAGATCACTGCGGCTCTCCAGGTCCTCGACAGCCTTGACGAGGACGATCCTCAGTACGCGGCCGCCTTCGCGCGCTTGGTGCAGGCAGGCAACGCGCTGCTCAAGTACGAGGCGCAGGTGCCGGCCAGGTTGGAGCAGCCCCACCTGGAGGTGAGCGCCAGGTCGTTCACGGTGGCGTTGTGGGCCCACGCGGCGTGTGCGGTGCTGCTGGGCGTGGCCGCGGGGCTCGACTGGATCAGCGGGTGGTGGGCGCCCCTCGCGCTGGTGCAGCTGATCGGGACGTCCGTGTTCTACACAGCCGGCGAGAAGCCCCTGCCGGGCAAGCACCGGCAGCTGCGGCACGCCGCCGCCGTGCTGGGTGTCGCCAGCGTGGCAGTGCCGCTGCTCGCCTTCGGGGTGCTGCCGTGGTGGGTGTGGCTGCTGCCGCTGCTGTGCTGGGCCTCCAGCTACGGCCTGGCCAGCGAAGCGAGCGGGGCCGACGCGAGGAAGGCGAAGGCGTGAGCGGATACGACTCCCTGGAGCTGGGCGAGGAGCAGGGCCGCCGCATCGACGCGCTCAAGCGCCGCCAGGACTCCTTCAAACGCAGCACCGACCATGCCCTGTCCAACCTCCAGTCGAAACTGTCCGACATCGAGGGGACGGTGGAGCAGCTGGAAGATCGCGAGCGCAGCACCCGGCGGCGCTTCGACACCCTTGAGACAGACCTGCAGGAAGCCAAGGAGACCGCCGAAGCGCGCTCCGACGAGCTGGAGGAGACCCTCTCCGCAGCGGATGCGGGGCTGGGGCTGACCACGCGGGTGAGCGCGCTGGAGCGGCACCTGCGGCAGGCTGAGGGCGCCGTCGTCATCGACCTGGACTTTGACCGCGGAGGAAAGCTGAGAGGCCTCGGACTCGCCGTCGAGGAGGGGCTCGCTGCCGAGGAAGCCCTCCTCTCCGCGCATCAGCGCAACGTCCTCCAGCTACGGATCACCAACTACCAGCAGGCGCGGCAGGCACTGGCCGGGCACCGCTCCACCGCCCGCGATGCCGCAGCCGTACTGGCCTCCACGACGGCCGGCGACCCGCGCCGCAAGAAGGCCGAGCAGGCGTTCACCAAGGCGGCTGCCGAGGCGCAGAAAGGCCAGGAACGGATCGGGCAACTGGCACAGAGCGCCCAAGGTGCCCAGACCGAGCAGTCCGCGGACAACGCCCGGCGCGCGAAGTCGGCCGCCGTCGTCGAGGCCGGCCAACGTGCCTGCACCCAGCTGCGGGTACGCCTGCGCAGCCGGCTGTCCGACGCGCTCATCGGCACTGACCTGCTGCCCGTGTGGTTCACGACAGCACTCGGTCCCATGGCTCCCCCACGCCACGCGGAGGAATGGCTGGAGACTGCCCTGGATGTCCTGGCCTACCGGGTGACCTACCAGGTCACCGATCCCGTCCTCGCACTCGGCAGCGCACCCAACGCGAGCCAAGCCCCTCGCCGAGCCGCACGATTCAACGAACTGAAGCAGGACCTGCGCGACTGGGGATAGCCGCACGCTCCGGGACTCATGGCCGGAGTCATCGAAGGTGTTCAGGCTCTTACCACTGGCGGCGCAGCTGGGCGCACTCCGCGGTGATCTGGGCGAGGAGGCCGGTGTCGCTGGCGGGCGCGGGGCGCTGCAAGCGGTGCAGCAGGTCCCGGTGCAGGCGCAGCGCGTCATCGCTGCCGGTGGCGGCCAGGACGGCTGACCACAGGGGACTGCCCGGGAGGGTCTTGTTCTCCGCTGTCTCCAGCAGTGTCAGTTTGTCCTGGTGGGTGAGGCGGCTCAGCTCACGCTGCCCGGTCTTGTCTCCCATCTCGCGCCAGGTGGTGACCCGCTCCTCACGGGCCGCCTTCTTCAGCGCCCCCATGACGAACGGCGCCAGGTAGCCGAGTCTCTCGGCGCGTTTTTGCTGTGCCTGGCGCTCCGCTGCCTCCTCCTGCTCACGCCGCACGGCCAACGCCCGCTCCGACCGCTCCCGCCGGGCGGCCTCGTTGCGCTCACTCTGCTGCTCCGTCTGCTCGCGCCATTCCTTTTCCCGCTGAGCCTGGCGCGCCGCGCGCCGCTCCTCCTGCTCATGCCATTCCTTTTCTCGCTGAGCCTCCCGGGCCGCGCGCCGCTGCTCCAGTTCACGCTGGCGCGTGGCCTGCTCCTGGTTGTACCGGACCCGTGCGACACGCACCGCCTCCCGCTCCTCGGCCGTCACGTCGAGATCCCTCATCAGCTGGGTGGCCTCGGTGAGGAGGAGAAATGTTGGCTGTTCCTGCAGCTGGGCCAGGACTGTCTGGCGTTGCCGGGCTCGTTCATCGAGTTGCTTCTGACCGCGGCCGAGAGCCAGGCGCAGCCGGGCGGTGTTCTCCGGGACCTTCTCTGCCTCCAGGAGCTGCTGGATGGTTCTCACCGCGCTGTATAAACGGTCCGGCCGATCACGCATGGCGCGGTCGAGATGCATCAGCGCGCGTTTGACCGGGTCGTCCTGACGCACGGCGCTCGCCGCCCGCGGCCGGGAAGGCGCGACACTGACGATCGAGCGCCCCCCGGGCGCTCTGTGCCCAGCCGCATGACACGGCCGCCGCCGGGCCGGTCCTCGAAGCGGATGCGCTGCACGTAGCCGCGCTGCTCCAGGATGTCTGGAGCGATCCGTACGCCGGGCCCGAGGATGACTTCCCAGGAGCTGTCGTCCCGGCTGACGGGCCGGTTGCGGTCGAGGTGGACCAGGAGGATCCGCCCATCTTCCAGATGTATCAGCACGGCGGAGCCCAGCGGTTCGGGGTAGCTGAACTCGGAGGTCAGGCCCTGCGTGTGCAGCCATGCCGCCAGATGAGCCTTGGCGAACAAGTGGTTGGCACTGTCCTTGCCCTTCGCTTTCCTTCCGCAGGGCTCGCCCGAGCCGCTGGAAGCGTAATGCGCGAAATGACAGATCTTGTCAGTGCACAGCCGCGTGGTCAGCCGCCGCCCGCAGCCGCCCTCGAACTTGGTGCCGCACCAGATGGTGTCGTTCTCGTGCGCTCGCCGAAAAACCTCCAGCTCCTCCACGGTCTCCGGGCACACAGCAGGCTCGTCCGAGTCCGAACTCCCAAAAACTGCAGTCTGGATGAGCCGCCGGTCCATGGTGCTCCTTCGCTCCAGAGGGATGACTTCGCAGCATTGTCCAGCCCGGCACTGACAAATGTGGCGGCATTCACCGGAACACGACCTAGTCCGCCCTGTACCGTCCCCGCTGACTGGCCAGGTAGCTACCAGGGTCAGCGAGGTGGCGGGGAGAGAGGCCGCGAGTCCTCGAAGTGTCTGGGCTCCCTCGCCCGCATGTGCTCGCAGCGGTGTGCCTGGGCAGGGAAGTCCACCCCCGTCACAGCGGTGACCGCAGGGAAGAACGCCCGGGCGAACTCCGATTGCGGCGTGGTGGTCCAGCGGTACCCGCCGCAGTCGCGCAGGGCCAGGCGCACCATGCGGGAGCCGTACCCGTGGCGCTGCCACGGACCGGTGACCCGGATCTTCGCGATGAGGCCGATACGGCACTCGTCGCAGACCTGCCAGGTCAGGCGGGCGAAGTCGTACCCGTCCGGCTCACGGACGTAGATGCTCTGGAACCCCGCAGGCGTTGAGGGCGGCTGGTAGCTCCAGTCCTCCGCATCCGGGTCCACCACCCACCCCGTCCGGGCAGACAGCGGCGGTGCAGCCGGCGCCGCAGCGTCCCGTCCGTGGAAGGCATCAGTCAGGCGGGACCACAGAGACCGGGGCCGGGCCGAATCCGTCGAACCCACTGGTCAGCCCTTGCCGTAGAGCGGCGGGAGCGCGTGCAGGGCAGCGGGCAGGTCGGTGATGCCCTGCTGGAGGTACCAGGCGCGTGCCCAGCGCAGAATGACGCCGCGCCGCAGGCGCCACTGATCGCAGCACTGGGACAGAACGTCGTCACAGAAGTCCTCCCGGAGCGCGCCGAGAGTCTTGTCCTCGTCGGAGAGGAAGGAGATTCCGCACGCGTCCGGGTCGCCGAGGCCGAGGGCGTCGGCGAGGATCACGGCGGCCGCGTTGCTGGTGCCGGCGCCGTTGTAGCCCCAGCCGAACCCACCGCCTTCAGGCTCGGGCAGCTCACGGAGCACCGTCAGGGTCTGGCGCTCGGTAGGACCGAACTCGGGCGTCTCGACGAGGATCCGGGCAGGCTGCCATTCCTCGCCGTCGCCCCTGACGGTCTCCGGTCCGTCCTGGATGCCGTGGTACGTGCAGTCCTCGTACACCATGCCGCTCCCTCCCGTTGGCCAGCGCTGCGCAGCCGTCTCAGCCTTTCCTACCCGGCAGCCCTGCGACAGGGCATGACCGGCCAGCAGACGGCGGGAACGGTTCGAGCAGCCGTTCCCATCTCGGCGTCTTGGCTCATCTGCCAGAGGGCTGCTGGGCGCTCTGAGGGGTGTGTGCAACCTCGGGGGTTCACAGGGCCCCTTACGGTCCGACCCACACCGCCACGCCCGGCACGGGTTCCGCCTGTGAGGCGCCAGGCCCCCATCCTCCGAGCACGCCTACTCCGGGCTCACCCTTTTGCGGCCCGCGGGCCGCAAAAGTAGTGGAAGCCGAGGAATGTCCGGCGACCGCCGCGCCCTGCACGGCACCGTCCTTTGACTCACTCCAGCTTGCCGCAGGTACAGAACCGACGCTCAGCGGCGCAGCATCCTCCTGCGCTCTCGCCGCGTTCCAAAGGTTCTCCACGTGCGGGGATGCATCAGCAGCCGGGCCCTGCGGTCCAGACGCCTTCGGCGGATCACTTCCCGCGACATGCAGTCCCGGACCCACTCATATCCGTCGGCATCGACGAAGGCCACGGCCAGGGGAAACTCGCCGGTGCCGTCGGTGTAGAGCGAGATATCGGCGACTGCCTCTTCACCAGGGTCGAGCCGGTCCGTCTCAAAGCGCACCCGTTCTTCGCCACTGAACATCACCCGCGGCAGGAGAACAGGACGGTCTGCGGTGTTCAGGAGGCGCACTTTGGTGGTGCCGTCCTCCAGCCGGTCGAAGTAGAACACGACCCTCTGGGCTTCTTGGCGCTCTTCCTTCCTACGGTCCCGTAACAAGATCGTGAAACCGAGCATCAATGACCCACTTGTGCCGAGCGCGCTCGCCCAGGCCGGAAGGGTTCCCCAGTCAATGTTATTCACAACGCAGTGATGCGGTCGTACTCCTCCGGCGAAACGGGATCTGAGCCACTTCTGAGGCAACTCAGGCATGGAAGATTTCTTTCCCACCCACGACCTCGGAACTCTCCGACAGCCGCCGGCCTCGTACCGAAGGCTGTGATCAGGCATCTACCAGCTGTCGTGGGAGTCCGTAGGCGTCACGACCGGCAGGCTGAGCCTGATGGTCGGGAGGCGCTCCGCGGGGTCTGAAGTCTCCGTGACGGTCCTCGTCAGGTCTTCCACGGAGAACCGGACGGTGGTCGGCAAGCCGGCTGCCTCGACCTCATCGGCACCGGTGAGGCGGAACCCGCACAGCCCGCACAGCAGACCCTCGGCTGCCAGTTCCATGCCGAACAACAAGGAGTCCCTGTCCACGGCCAGGAGCAGAGTGGCGGCCTCCCGGTGACAGGCAGGGCACCGGCTCAGGGTCTGGAACAGCGCTTTCTCCGGGCCCACCTCGACCACTATCAGCTTGTGCTCACTCACCGTCTGCTCGACGCTGTCGACTGCTCCCTCCGGAAGGTCCACGAAGCGCGTCCTGAACCGGTGGCGGGCCTGGTTCATCCGCAGGCGGACATCCTTCTGCAGGCGGCCCGCCCGGTCGTCCAGGACCACTTGGACCGTGTCTGACCAGAACTCCCAGAAGGAGCCGCGGTCCTGCCCCACGTGCAGCAAGAGCCTGTCCACAGTTGCTGCGAAGGTCCCCAGGTAGTCCTCCACATCGCCTGTACCAAGGTGAGCGACCCCGTTGCGCAGCTCGATCAGACCATCCAGGTCGTCAGCTTCGCTGCTCTTCTTTTGCGGAAGAACGTCCATCCTCCGCAACCGGCTGATCGCCGTCGACGCGCCGATCGTCCTGAGCCGGGCCGGAGGTTTGGACACCGCTCCCGCGAAGTGCAGCAGCATGTCGTCCTTGCCGTTCACCTCGGTGAGCAAGGTGGGATGGACACGGGCCAACGCCGCCTTCGCCAGGCGCTCCACACTGACGCCAGCGTGCAGCAGGAAGACCTCCTGGTCCTGCTCAGCGTGGGCTTCCATCGCCAGGCGGGCAAAGCGCTTGGCGCCTTCATAGAGACGTTCGAACGCGACCGGCGAGTCCATACCGTGACCATACCGACAGCTCAAGAGCGCCGTGGGCGAATTACCCACACGCGGCCGTTGGTGACGATCACCGCGATGTTGGCGCCGTGGACCTGGCGGGCGGTGCCGTTGAGGACCTGGAGGTCCGGGGTGCCGACGGCAGAGCCGGCGAGGCCGTTGCGGCGGTGTTCCAGCCCCGGGCCGACGGCATGGTCATCGCCAAGCTGGCGTTGTCGGCGGAGTGGCCCTCCTGGTCGAAGAAGCAGGCCCGCGCCGCCCGGCTGGTCTGCGCGGAGTGCGACTACGACCTGCGCGACAAGGACGAGACCCGCGCGCCGTTCGACGTCCGCCTGCCCGAGCAGCCCAAGCGCGGCGGCTGGTGTGCGGGCAGTGCTGCAACGACGGCGTGGACGAGATGGAGCGCCTGGCCGCGCTCGCCGGGAAACCGTCGTGACGTCCGTCGAGCCGCAGGCGGACACGCTGCTGGTCGCGGAAAGGCGTTCGAGCAGAACCGGGCGTCGCTGCGGGCGGTGGCCCGCAACGGCTTCCAGCAGTGCGCGCACCGGCGCTCCCGCCCGGCCACGCGTCCACCGTAGGGGTGTAAACAGATACAGGTCGAAGGGGCAATGAGTTGATCTTGAAGCCCTGACGGGCGTCCCGGCTCACTCGGTGCCTTCGGCTTCCTCGGCGAGGACGCGGTGGACCGGCCCCGGGGACCGTCAGCGCGCCAGTCTGAGGCGTGCCGTCTCTGAGGCATGGGACGCGGCTTCAATCAGCCCGAGTTCGCCGGCGAGCGTTCCCACGAAGGCATCGACCGCCTCGATCGCGCGGCCCTCCATGGTGTCGGGCTCTGCGAAGTATGCCGCGAACTCTCCGGCGCCGATGGTCGCCATGGCGGGCCGACGGGCCTGGTAGTCGGCCCACATCGGTCTGTAGACGGCGCGCACTCGGTCGAGCTCGGTTTCGTCGATCTCCTCGTGCCGGAGGCGGCGGATTGTTTGCTGGCGGGCCTTCCACATGGCGATGTGGTGCTGGACGGGGACGGGCCCGAACGGGCCGGGAAGGGCTCGTTCGATCCTCGGCATGCCGGGCTGGACGGGCCAGGGCGAGCACAACTCCGTGAGGACCGCGGTCAGTCTGTCGATGTCGATCCGGCCGGTCCGCTCGCTCTCCTCGAGGACGAGCCGGGCGGCGCGCCGTTGCTTGAGGGTGGCTGAGGGGTGGGCGAGTTGCTCAACGATGGCGCGGACGTTCTCGCTGCGCCGGACGGCGGTTGTCTGGCCGGTGGCGCGCGCGTGGGTACGCCAGGCTCGGCGCGCCTGTGGGGTAAGCACGATCGTGTCGCCGATCAGCCACAGATACAGCACGACGCGGATCAGGGAGCGTTGAGGGATGCGCCCCAGCGGGGAGCGCGCTCGAGCCTCGAGAAGCCTGGTGAACAATTCGCGTTGCTCGGGCGGAAAGACCCGCGGATCGCTGCCGTGCGCGCTGGTCTTGCGCGGCTCGGGGTTGGCGAGCATGCCGTCCTCGACCCAGGAGGTCACCATCCTGGGACTGGCTTGCATCACGCCCAGAGCGTGCGCGTCGGCGACCAGATCGGCCAAAGTTCCCTCAACCCACGTGGTGGCTCGACTCCCGTTCATGGCGCCGAACTTACATCGAGATTCGAGCTCCGAAAGCTGCATTCAGCGCACGTCAGCCATGAGGCTTGGGTCCAACAGAAACTGCGCCCCGCACCCTATCCCTGCCAGGAACACGAGGTGCGGGGGCAGCCGACTCATCCCCTGAACGGAGACCGTCATGTCCCACCGTACGCACCGCCCCGCCCCGAAGCGGCGACGCGCCCGCCACCGTCTTATCCAGGGCCTTGGGCAAGCAGCGTTCTACGCCGCTTCCGCCACGTTGGCCAGCGGGCTGGTCCGTGAGCTCCTCCACCTGGTCCACATGGCCGTCTCCTCGTGCTGACCTGAGCACCAGGGAGATGCCGCCTCCGGGCCTGCCAGGCGCAGCATCTCCCTGGTGCCCGGCCACAGGTAAAGGTCTGCAGCTTCGAGACGAGGAAACCGCCGTTCAGCGGGGTGTCGGGGAGCAGCGCGCGGACAAGGCGGCCGTCGGCCGCGAGCGAGACGGCGAGCGGAGTCCGTAGCCAGACCGCTCATTGCCCCGCGATCCGAGATCGACGCTGGTGTCCTCCCAGGCGTCGTCCAGGCCCTGGTGGACACCGGCCGCCCAGGCGTCGACGATGCGGTCCCAGCGGCAGACGTTCATCGCGCGGCACTTCACCAGGCTCCCGTAGCGGGCGCGGTACCTGCGACTGGCTGAGCCGTGTCCCGCCGGCGGCGTTCAGAGGTCGCAGGAGGTGCCGGGCGACGTTCTGGCGGCGGACCTGGCCGTAGGCAGCGTCGATGCGCTCCAGGTTGGCGTTCGACGGCCAGCGCTTCTTCTCCAGCCACGCCTTCAGCGTGCGGTCGATCACCGTCAGCCCGGCGTCCCCGGCCGCCCTGCGGCTGTGGTCGGTCCGGGTCAGGTAGTGCAGGCGGGCCATCAGGCCACGCTTCACGGTCACCGGGGTGACGATCCCTTCCGCTAGCTCGTCAAGCTTGCGCGCGACGGCATCGCTGCCCTTGATGCCTCGGACGCCGAACTTCCCGAAGTCGATAGTCCGCTCCGGCAGGTCGTACCCCCTCTGAACTCATGGACACTGCCTTCGTGTTCATCACCGTATCCGGGGGTTGAGGCTCGCCATGCTTCTTCTCGATCGTCACCCCGCCCGTCGTGCAGTCCGCCAGCGCCTCTACGAAGCGTGGTCATGAAGTGCTCTCGCTCCGGGCTCCTCCAGGAAGCCGAGGCGCCCGGAGCGCAGCACGAAGTCGCCCAGGACCCGGGGGCCGGGCGGCCGGTGCACGGGTCAGCCCAGAGTTTCCGGGTAAATTCTTTTGCCCACTGCGCCCGTTCGCGGTGCGTGCCGTGGGGCGTGCACGGAATGTTGGGCGCGGCATCGCATTTCAGGCAGGCGACATCCATCACGTGCCGGGTTCATTCCGGCGAACCGCTCCCCTGTTCTCCCCACCTTTCCCTGCGTGGCTGCAGCGGCTGGGACATGGCCTTGCGGCCTTCCAGGAACAGGCGCAGGCGTTTGTCGTGGGGAATCTGCCGTGTCTTGCCAGGCCCGACGCGGTCGTCGTTGGCACAGGCCTTCCCGGGCCCGGCGTGGCATCGCGGACACGTCCCTCTGTACCAGTCGCCGCGTCCCACCTGGTGGTGCAGCCGGGGCGCGGCCTTCTTCCTCGCCTCCTGCGCCCGGCCCTCCCGATAGACCTTCGGCCGCCGCTCCTGGAGGGGACGTGCGGAACCGACCTCCCGCTCCTCCGGGGCTGGCTGCATCGGCTCGGCAGGAGCCTCAACCTCCTGCCGAGCCTTCTTCTGCTGCTGGGCCATCCTCTGTGCGGCTTTCCGCTCATCCACGATCAGCTGCAGCCGCTCATTGTGGCCATCCTTGCGCGCCTTCCCACTGTTGGGCCCCTCGACCAGCACACAGTTCTTGCCCTGCTCCGCCTTGCAGCGCGGACAGCTCCGCTGGATCCAGTACCGCCGCGCCACGCGCAGCTGCTCCTGCGGCCCCAGTGCCGCCCGCTTCTTCCAGACCTCCACACGACGCGCTTCACCAGGCTTCAGCAGCTCTCCGGCCAAGGCCGCGGACTGCAAGAACTCCTCCACCTGAGGGCACAGATCGAACGTGTACGCGTCGTACCCGCGAAGGCGAGGGAGGGCGCTGCGGACGCGAGCGGCAGCCTTCTTTGCTTCCTTCTCAGTAGCAGCTTCCGCTTCGACCGCGTCCCGCGTGAGGTCGTCCAGGCTCCCGAAGTACTTGATCGCCCGCTCGAAGACGGCGGACTCGGCCTCCGTGCGATCCTCCGCAGCAGTCGCGTTGACGCGAATCAGAAGCCTGCGCACCCGCCCAGTGCGCTGCTCAGCTACCGCCCTCTTCAGGTTGTCGAAGAGCCTGCGGCGCTCCTCGTTCTGCTCGACCAGCCAGACCCTCGCGTGGCGTACGGCAGCCTCGAGCTGTTCCTGGAGCTCCCCCTCCACACCGGTCAGACCTTCGATCTCCTCGCGCACCTGCTTCGCCAAGGAAGCGGACCCGATCCGACGCGCATACACCAGCCGGCGCAGCAGGGCCTGGGCGCGCGCCTCCGGCTCCGGCACCTTCCTCGCCTTGCCGGGCGACCACAGCAACGGACGCGGCGCGTTGCGGGCCTGAACGATCTTCTCAACCGCCGGCGTCGACAATCCGCGCTCCGTCATCTCACACTCGTCGAGCCCGAACCATTCGGTCGGCCGAGCGAAGGCCTCTGTTCCGATGCGGACCCGGCGAGTCGTGCCCTCACTGTCCAGACGGATCCGGTGGACGTACCAGCGGCGGATCAGCGTGTCCTGGTCCACTGGCACCGAAACCCCGAGCACCGGTTCGTGGCCCTCCTTGTCCCACTCCGGTACCACCTCTCCGTCCAGGTGCACACGCAGAGCAGCATGCTGAAACCGAATGTCCACCACGGAACCGATCGGCGCCCCACCCGGCCGGGCGAAGTCGAAGTCGGCCCCCTCGCCCCGAGCACGGCGCCAAGCCACAGCCGCGGACTTCACGTACAGGTGATCCGCACTGGCCACGCCCCGGGAGGAACGACCACACAGATGAGAATGCCCCTCGGCACCGGGGTTATGGGCGAAGTGGCAGACCCTGTCGGTGTACAACTTCGTCGTCAACTGGTTGCCACAGCCACCGAGCAGCAACCCGCACCAGTACGTGTCGCGCTCGTGCTGGCGACGGAAAGCGTCCAGCTCGATCGCTTCCAACGGCAGCATCAGCGGCTCCTCCGACTCCGCACCGCCCAGGACCGCCGTCTGGATCTGCCGCCTGTCACCCCGCAAAACAGCCCCCAGTACTGCTCACCGAGAATCCCCCTACGTGCGTGGCCTGGCACGACATTGCTCAACCTCGCGCGGGCTGAAGCCGTAAGTGGACCGAAGCTACCCGTCACCACCAGGTCACTGCTGGGTCTTCAGGGACAGTGGCCGGAACCGACCGGGCCCCGCAGCCGGCCACCGCCTGAATCCGGCTCCTCCCCCGTCGCACGCTGGCTGATCATCCCGCTGACACGGCCTCAACCCCCGTGACAGGGTGCGGTGATCGGATCTGCAGACGGCAGAGGGCTCCTCTTCTTCGTCCCGGCCGCCTGCTCCCGCCAGTTGCCCGACGTCATCCGCCGACGTGCTGCCGACTCTGTTGAGGACCTGAGGCCGTAGCCCGTCCCGGGCGACGGCCCTGCCGCAATGGCCAAGGCTGTGGGCCCGTTCTTCAGGTGCTCGCCTCCACCTTCACTGGTGTGACTGATGCCGTATCGGCCCATATCGAGGCTGATCAAGCCAAGTTCGGGAAGCCGCATACGTGCGTCCACCATGCAGCGAGACTACGCAGTGCAGTTATCCGGCTACACGCCTCTGGAGGGTTTCCTTGCCGCGCAGGGACGACATCGTGACGATCGTGATCGACACGAAGAACGAGATGAAGAGATCGATCGACGGTCTGGGCAACCGGGTCAACGACCTGGAACGGGACCTGCGGGCCTCATTCACCGGCGAGATCACGGGGCTGCGCGAGACTGCTCTGACCGATCTGAAGTCGTCTCAGCATGAAACGCGAACCAGCGCCTACAACGCGGGCAAGCGGGCAAGCGAGGCCGTCGCCGCAGTGACAGACCTGCGCCGTGACGTCGACCGGCTGCATAACGGGCTCGACAGCTTGCGTGAGGACGTCGGCAAGATTCTGGAGATTCTGCACGCCGCAGCACCAGTACTGGTGTCGACCGTCGGTTCGCTGGAGGGACCGCACCCGACGCAGGCCGGTGACACCCCTAGGCCGGAAACCGCAGCGCTGCCCGGGCAGCGGCAGGCGTCGGACCAGGAGCTGGAAACCCCGGGGGCGACGGCTGTCCCGGCGCTCGCGGTAGACAACCCGCCTGGAATCAAACTCCCGCCCCCAACGGGTGCCGACGTTCCGACGACCGGCGAGGACGAAGCCGAGCAGCCAGCTGAAGCAGAAGGGCAGACCGCGCCGGAAGCCGATAGCCACGAAGAAAAGGAACACGACGTTCCCCACGCGGCGCTGGAGGCCAGCGAGCAAGGGCCCGGCGAATCCGTGAAGGAACCGGCACCCCTCACCTGGGAGGGGCGGATCTGGGCGATCATGAGGGCCGGGAAGGTCGCGTCGGCCACTCTGGTCTGCCACCGGGACACCTGGGAATTCGTGGCAGCGCAGGTCGGCAGCCACCCACACTTCCGGACCCCTGCCCTGGAAGAACGTGAGAACGGCTTGGTGGCCGCGGTGCTCTCCGGCCGGTCGCTGGTCGCCATGCTCCTGGCCCTCTATCGCGTGGCGAACGTCTCCGTGAGCAGGCCAGACGGCGAGGACACGGAGGAACTGGTCGCCTACGCCGACTGGGCCATGGCCTCCCAGGTCTACTACGCGACCGCCCGAGTCCTCAGCAAGGCCTACTCCGGTGAGGGAGAACCCGTCGAGGTAACGATCGACAACCGGGTGCCCGCTCGGGCATGACGGAAGATCCAGCCGCCCGGCCGATCTGGACGCAGCCGGTCTCCAGGTCGGCCGGCAGGCGTCAGATACCAGGCCGGCGCATGAGCGGGACGCTACCCGACTGGAAAGAGTCGACACCGCTCCCTCGGATCTCCGAGGACATGACCATGGCGAACCGGGCAATCAGCCGGTGGGCATCCGCCACCCATCCTGCTCCACCTGGGCGGCCGCGCGGAAGTGCTGCGGGTACCGCCCGGCGCCCCGATCGGCGTCGGCGGAGTGGACTTCGAGGCCGTCGAACTGGACGCGCCCGCAGGAGGCACGCTGCTGCTGTACACCGACGGCCTGGTCGAGTCCCGGCTGCGGGACGTCTGGCCCGGGATCGAGCAACTGCGCGAACGGCTCGCCACCAACGGCAGACTCGCCGGCCCGGACCACTCACCGCCGCTGGAGGCACTCTGCGACGACGTACTGAACATGCTCGGCCCGGGCGACCGGGACGACGACATCGCACTGCTCGCCGCCCGGTTCGACGGGATCGCACCAAGCGATGTCGCATACTGGCACCTCGAACCGGAGGAGACCGCACCGGGCCGGGCCCGCAGGCTGGCCCGCCACGCGCTCAGCCGCTGGGGCCTCGACGATCTCTCCGACTCGGTGGAGCTGCTGATCAGCGAGATCGTGACCAATGCGGTGCGCTACGCAGAGCGACCGGTGACGCTGCGGCTGCTGCGCACCGACATGCTGCGCTGCGAGGTCGGCGACGACTCCCCACAGCTGCCCCGGCAGCGCCGGGCGCGTGACATGGACGAGGGCGGCCGCGGCCTGTTGGTCGTGAACCGGCTGGCCAGACGGTGGGGCGCGACACGGCTCGCGGCCGGCAAAGTGGTCTGGTTCGAGCTGAGTCTGCCGCCAGATCAAGTACTTCGGCCCAGTTGATGCGTTGATACTGCATGAGCTGGGCCCCGGCTCCACTCGTTGACCTGCCCCGCTTCAGAGGGCGGATGGCCGAGTCGGAGTCGGCTCACCCCACCGCATTCCCGCAGCCCGGCCGTCATCTCGCGGGCTCCGACAGCGGTCAGCAGCCGTTCCGGTACGACGACATGCTCCTGGCCCTCGTTCTGCTCGCCCACAGCTCCATCGTCCTGCACGCCGGTGGGCAGCAAGCGAGCGACGGTGGTCGGCCCGCTGAGCACTACCGTGACCCGGCTCGACATGATCGCGTGCTGCCAACTCTGTCGAAGAGCTGAGGCCGTAGCCCGATCCAGGCGACGGCCCTACCGGCGACCAGCGTTAAGCACTCAAGTGGCCTCGGGAGCGGCTCTACCGCGATGACCAACGCCTTGGGTCCGTTCCTCAGGCGCTCGCCTTCACCTTCAGTGAAGCCGCCTTGCGCTCATCGCAGGTTCCTCAGGGCACAGACTGCGGCCGCCGCATCGGCGATGGCCCGATCGGCAGCGTCGGAGCCACCGAGGGAGACGACGGGATGGCGCATTGCGTCGATGGTGGCGGCGATGTTGTCGAGGACCTCGGCTGGGGCGGTGGTCTCGGTGATGTCGTCGAGAAACACGAGGCGTGAGGCGGCTGCCCGCAGGTCGGCGGAGCGGGCCGCAGCGGCGTCGGGCGGGAGAGTCGTCATGCCGCGACCCTACTGAACGGAAAGAAGGTCATTATCCGGTTGTCCCTCACGCGCCCGGGCCAGACTTCCCCAACCTCACGCGGTACGGCTCACCTGGGGGCCTCGGCGGCGGGTGTGATCGTGGACAGTTCGGCTCGTTCGGCGGCAGGGCGTTGCAGGGCGCGTGATCGCTCAGCCGGGTGGCTGCGGCTGCGTGAGCGAGCGAGCGAGCGGGGAGAGCGTGCCTCAGTTCACAGACGTCAGCCGAGTTGGCCGCGAGAATGCGGCCATGGAGATCACAAGCGCCGTAGCAGCCGATGCCGATGCCGTCGCCGAGCTGCACACGGCCAGCTGGCGAGGGGCCTACGCGACCCTGTTCCCTGCGCAGTACCTGGACGGCCCGCTGCTCGCCGAACGCCAACAGGTATGGCGGGCGCGGCTGGCCGATCCTGTCCCGGGCGCGGCGCTGTTCCTGGCCGTAGAAACCAGCGTGCTGCTCGGCTTCGTCTATTTGGAACCGCAGCCGGACGGCCGGATCCTGCTCGACAACCTGCATGCTCGTCCTGGCGACACCGGGCGCGGGCTGGGCAGTCGGCTTCTCGAGCATGCCCTGGCCTGGTCCACCACCGCGCACCCCGGCCACGACGTCTACCTGGAGGTCCTGCAGGGCAACACCCGCGCGGTCGCGTTCTACGAACGCCACGGAGGCCGCCGTAGCGCGTCCCGCATCTGCCGCTTCGACCAGGGATTCGAGCTTCCCGAGTTCGAATACACCTGGCCCGCCACCGTCCCAGCGTCGACGCGGACGCCAGCACATCGCTGAGTGTGCCCCTCGCCGCCGGTGAACCTCCCAACTTACCGCCGGGGTACACGCTCTCTGCGCCTTCTCCTTCTCGGCCCGTTCGGGCGTGGTGCCGTTGGCGGGCCACCAGTTTTCGACGTGGTGGGCGTTGACGAGGACGGACTCGCGGTACCCGCCAAAGTTGCCGGGGGCTTCGGCGACACCGATGTGAATGGGGGTGTCGTCGGGCAGATCCTTGAGCGCTGCACGAAGCTGTGCGGCGTTCCATACCTGCGGGGCGTGATCGAAGACTTCGGTCATGGGCCGCCTCGATCGGATCAGTCGGCGACGCCTACAACAATGCCCTGATGGAGAGCACGATCGGCCTTTACAAAACCGAGCTGATCAAGCCCCGACGGCCCTGGAAGTCGCTCGCCCAGGTCGAGCTGGCCACCGCCGAGTGGACCGACTGGTACAACCACCGCAGACTCCACGGTGAGATAGGCCACATTCCACCTGCTGAGTACGAGGCCAATCACCACATGGAATCCACGAAACCCCAGGTCACAACCACAATCTGAGATCTCTACCGACCCCGGGGCGGTTCAGATCGTTCGCTGGCGCCATCAGCAGCAGGCGCAGCACCTCAACTGGCGGGCGGGTCATACGGGTTTCGGCAGTCGTCAGCGACTGACCATCACACGCAGACCATCACAGGCAGCAGCACCTGGTTCCTGTGCAGCCAGCCCATCGCCTGGTTGAACAGCGTCACCGGGCCCTCTGCGTGCGTCCGGGCCCGGACGTTCCTGCACGGGCGGGCGTGGAAGCGGCCTGCGAGCACACAGGCCGCCGTGGCGACGGTGATGGCCTTGACCAGTCACCGTCCGGCTGCCCGGGCGGCCGTTGTGCCGCCGCCGTTCTGGCCGAGGACGATGCGGAGGTGCCGGGCACGCCAGATGCTCAGCAGCCACGCGGGTTTGCACGGTCAGTGTCCTCCTTCCTCTACGGAGCGGAGGCATCGGGCTTCTTACGGCAGCGGTGGCCCCCGCAGAGTGCGCGGGGGCCACTGGTGGGTGTGAGCCGGGGTTCTTACTTGTAGCGGCCGGAGTATCCGGTCAGGTTTGCCAGCTCGCATCCGGCCGCGCCCGACCCGGACAGGCACCAGGGGCTGGCGGCGCTGCGCTTGTATACGTCGGTCACCCGGCCGCCGTTGTAGATGTAGATGTAGTGGCTGGGCATCTGCCGGTGGTTACCGGAGCGGATCTCCCAGTTGCCGTTCGAGCGAATCTTGAACTGCAAGGCTCCGTCGATCGCGTTGGGGAGCTTTTTGCTGCAAAACGGGTTGGTGGCGTGCGTCACCATGCGGATGTCCACGTAGCCCGAGCCGCTGCCGAGCTTGCGGACCTCCATCTTGCTGCCGGACGCGGTCCGCTTGGCCACAAGCTTGCCGGTCTTCTTGTTGTACACGTGCGTGGTACCGATGCTCGTGGATCCCTCGACCTTCTTGCTCTTCCAGGTGATCAGCGCGTTGGCGGCCGTGCGATAGCTGGAGCTACGCCAGTCGAAGCCGTGGTTGTCGCCGCCGAAGGTGTAGCCCTTGCCGTAAGTGCACGGCGCCTTTCCGGCAATCAGTGGGGCATCCAGCCGCTTCTGTGCGATGAACGTATCCCACGTCAGGGCCGTGGTGGCCGCCGCTGCGGCGGCCTTAGTGGTCAGCTCCGGAAGTCCGTCGGGGGTTGATCAGGCTGCCAGGGCGACGGAGGATTCTTCTTGTCGGTCGGCGGGTGTGTGTCGGTCGAGCCGGGCCAGCAGATTGTCCAGGTCGGTGGTGGTGAACTTCCACTGGAACGGCTGTGCCGTGGCGTTGTAGCGGCCTTCGAACGCTCGGAGCCGGTCCCGGACCTGGGTCAGGTCCGTGAAGTCGTTGGGTGAGACGACCTTGCGTCGGACGATGGAGAAGAAGATCTCGATCTGGTTCGTCCAGGAGGCGTGTACGGGGGTGTGGATCATGACCGCGTTCGGAAAAGCTGTGGTCAGACGGTCAATGGCCTTCTGCCCCCGGTGGGAGGAGCCGTTGTCGACGATCCAGAAGACGCGTCTGGCGCTGGCGTAGGGCTCCGTGGTCATGACCTGGGTGACCAGGTTCATGAAGGGCACGATGCCGGTCTTCGGCTCGCAGCGGCCGAACACCTGGGCGCGGTGGACGTCGTAGGCGGCGAGGTAGGCCAGCGCTCCGCCGCGGCCGTACTCGTGGTTGACGCGCATCGCCCGGGCCTGGCCGGGGGCCAGGGTCGGATGGCAGCGGCAGCGGGCCTGGATGGAGGTCTTCTCGTCGCTGGAGACGACGTACTGGTCCTCGCCCAGCGGGAAGCCCTCGAACGTGCGGGCGTACAGGTCCAGGACGCGCTGGGCCTTGGCGCGGAAGTCCGGGTCGCGGATGAAGATCCAGGACCGGTACTGCCAGGGCTTGAGCGCGTCTTCGCGCAGCCAGCGGCGCACCGTGGACGCGGAGACGGTGTCGGTGATCCCGCTTGTGGTCAGCTCGGCGGCCAGCTCCGGGCAGGACCACTGCGACAGCGGCACGCCGGTCTCGGCGGGTAACTGGCAGGCCAGCGCCTTGGCCTCGGCGACCTGTACGGGGGTGAAGTGGGCGGGGCGCCCGGAGCGCTTGCGGTCGGCCAGGGCCGGCAGCCCGCCGTGGGCGAACCGGCCGCGCCAGACACGAACCGTGTCCAGGTGCAGGCCCGTCTCGTGGGCGATACGCGCGTTGGAGCGCCCCCGTGCCGCCAGTAGTACGATCGATGCCCGCTGCCTGGCCTGATATTCGGTCTTGCGACCGTAGGCCATCGTTTTCAACCGGCGGCGCTCGGAGACGGTCAAGGTAAGAGCCACGGCTCGGGCCACAGGCATGGAGGACAACGGCCAATCTCGGAAAGATCATTCAGGACGGTCAAGCACCCTGCGCCGCATGCCGTCCGCGACGCGCTCAAGGGCACCTGATCAGGGAGGTCCGGCAGTCAGCCGAGGAAGTCGACGTGGTCGATCAGGCCGTCGCGGACCCGGTAGGCGACCAGCACGCGGAGGGGGTCGTCCGTGATGCCGTGGGCGATCTCGTGGTCCACCACCCAGTCGCCCTCGGTGAGTCGGCCGACGATCTCGGCCCGGCAGCGGCCCTTGGCGAACATGTCGGCGTACGCCTCCCGCACGGCGTCGCGCCCGAGCAGGCGGTCGCCGCTGCGGCGGTTGATGCAGACGTCGGGGGCGTACGTCGCCGCGAAGGCTTCGAGGTCATGGCTGTTGTAGGCGGCGAGCTGGCGTTCGACGATGGTCTCTGGGGTGGTCACCAGTTGATCATGCAGAGTGTTCCCTCGCTCGTCCAGGGAAGACCGTGACTACCTGCCGATCGGCACATTCACACCTCGCACGACCTCCCGTTCGGCATCTGCCTGCAGTCACCCCCACCCCAGGCCAGCCGACCGCCCACCGTCAGCTTCGACGGTTCCCCCGAGCACGCACTGGACTGCATGTGCGGTCTGCACCTCGTCCCCACCGCCCACTCGACCTGACCGCATGTCAACCCCCGAAGGACTTCCAAAGCCGACCACTAAGTTCCGTCCGCCAGAGCGGTGATCGCCTGCTCTGCGACAGGCTTCTCGCCCCGTCGCGGTCCTGATCTTCAACAGCCCACATCCACCACCGCATCAGTGTCAGCCCCGTGGAACTCGGCTGCACCCCCACAGAGCACGCGGGAACAGCTCAGGGAAAAAGGCGACACGAACTGTCGCCTTTATCGTGCACCGTGGTGCCATGAACAAGAACAGGAACACCGAGCACACCAGCCAGAACGGCCCGCTCGCCGACCGGGTCGCGCTCGTCGCCGGGGCCACCCGCGGCGCCGGGCGTGCCCTCGCCGTCGAACTCGGCCGCGCCGGCGCCACCGTCTACGTCACCGGCCGCACCACCCGCGAGCACGCCAGCGAGGTCGGCCGGACCACCGAGACCATCGAGGAGACTGCTGAGCTGGTCACAGCGGCCGGCGGCACAGGCATCGCCGTCCCCACCGATCACCTGGACGAAGACCGGGTGCGCGCCCTCGTCCAGCGAATCGACCGCGAACAGGGGCGGCTCGACATCCTGGTCAATGATCTCTGGGGCGGGGAGCACCTGCTCGTCGGCTCCGTCTTCGGCAAGAAGAGCTGGGAGACGCCGCTCGCCGACGGGCTGCGCATCCTGGAACTCGGGGTGCGCTCTCACGTGATCACCGCGGCACTCGCCCTACCGCTCCTGGTCCGCTCGGACGCGCCCCTGCACGTGGAGGTCACCGACGGCACGGCAGTCTCCAACCGCAGGTACCGCGAGAACCTCTACTACGACCTCGCGAAGAACGCCCCGATCCGGATCGCTTTCGGGCTGGGCGAGGAACTGGCGGAGTACGGGGGCACGGCGGTCGCCGTCACGCCGGGTTTCCTGCGCTCGGAACAGATGCTCGCCCACTTCGGCGTGAGTGAGGAGAACTGGCGCGACGCCGTCGCCCAGGAACCGGGCTTCGCGATCGCCGAATCGCCGCACTACCTCGCCCGCGGGGTGGCCGCGCTCGCCGCCGACCCGGACCGGGCCGCCCGCTGGAACGGGAAGTCCACCTCCAGCGCGGAGCTCGCCAGATCCTACGACGTACGGGACGTGGACGGCAGCCGGCCCGACGCCTGGGCGTACTTCGAGGATGTCACGTACGGCGGGAAGGACAGCTCCCCGGACGACTACCGCTGACCCCGGCCCCGCGCCGTACAAAGTGCAGCGAGGGCCTGCGCCTGCTCGCGGAGGCGGGCGCGCAGGCCCGCCAGGGCCAGCACCTCCGCGGGCGCGCCCGGTGGCCGGGGCAATGGCGTGACAGTCGGGTCAGCTGGATGCCCTCGGCTGTCGCGCTCACCTCAAGAAGCACCTTCCAATCCACACGGGGGTCGTTGATCACTGGGCTACGGAGGACAGAGGCCATATGAACCGCCTCCAGTGCCCATGTGGAGACGCAGAAATCATGTCGAGGTGCTGAAGGACGGCGTGGCCAATGATGGTGGTGACGGTGGGGCCTAGGCGCAATACCGGTGATTTAGGTCTTTTTCCGGGAGGTTGGGGCTGGTTTGGTGGGTCCGACGAGGGTGACTACTGGGGTGTCCGGCCGGGGCTGGTTGTTGTGTTCGGTGCGTTTGAGGGCCCAGTTGGACATCTTGCGTTTGATGACACGGGGATTGGAGCGTAACCGCCGTGGTTCCAGGAGCCGTTGACCGATTTCAAGCAGAGTCTGTGCGAGGGCCCGCGTGAGTCGGGAGGGGGAAAAGCCCGCCTGGGCGGTGACCTGGCGGCGGACAACGCGCACGGCGCGGGTGAAGGAGATCCGGTCCGGATCGTGTCCCTCCTGTCGTGCGGCTTCGTGCATGAGGTCCCGCACGGCATGGTGAACGAGGAGGAACGCGAATATCTCCTGCTCGGCCCCGGCCGGGTGCTGGGAGCGCAGGACCAGACGTGGCCCGCCCAGGTGCGTCTTGATCTCGTCCAGCGTGGTCTCGATCTCCCAGCGTTCGGCGTAGAGCGCGGCAAGTTCCGCCGCCGGCGCGGTGTCCGGGTCGAGGAGGGTGGTGACCAGCCGGTAGACGGTGCCGTCCTTCCCGCGTGGGCCAAGGGTGTACTCGATGACGCGGACCCGGGCCGGGTCGGCCCGCCGGTTCTTGTCACGGGCGGCGACGATCTCCGACAGGTAGGAACCATCGGGCAGCGACGTCACCACAGGCAGCACCGCGTTGCTTTTGACCCGCCAGAGCAGGTCGGCGCCGGTTGCCGCGGCGGCCCGCCACAGGTCGAATCCGAGGAACCCGCGGTCGGCCATCAGCAGCATTCCCCGGGTCAACGAAGAGAACAGGCGCCCGGCCAGCACGGTCTCGTGCACCGCCAGCGGACCGACCTCGGCAGCAAAGACCGCATGAGTGCCGCACTCGACCAGAGCCGCAACCCTGGCCTGCGGATACGCACTCCTGCCCTGCCCACGGCCGGTCCCCGGACGCCCGAAATACCCGGCATTCGCCACCGTGTCCGGCAGATCGAACGTCGTCCCGTCCACAGCCACCAACCGCAGCCCCCGAAACCAGGCGCCCCGCGACCCCGCGACGGCCACCGGCCGGCACACCCGGGCGAACAACGCCTTCAGCACCTCCGGCCCCAGCCGCAGCCGCGCCCGCCCGATCGCTCCGCTCGTAGGCACCCGCCACCCCTTTACCCAGCGGCCCTGACGCTCCAGACCCTGCGTGAGAAGACGCCCGACCTCCTCATACCCCTGCCCCGAGAACAGGCACATCGCCAGCACGAAATACACCACCACCCGTGCCGGAAGCAGCCGCTGACGCTGCTCAACACGCCCGCACTCCGCCACCACCTCGTCCACCAGATCAGGCGTAAACGCACGCGTTAACACTCCGAGAGCGATGCGATCCGAAAACCGCTCGCCCCCCACCGACTTCACCTGTCCCGGCCTTGGCACACCCAACACAACGAGCCGACACCCTCAAAGTCACCGGTATTGGGCCTAGGCGATCGGGGCGAATCCGGGGTGTGGACCTCGAACGCGGAGGCGAGGCTCGCGATGCTCCCCGCGGACAAGCTCGCCCAGCTCGCCGAATTCGGTCTCGACAGGGCGTGGTCCGCGGGGCTCGGAGGGCGGGACGCCAGGTGCTCACCTCCTCCGGCGGTGGCCCCGGCGCGACCGGTGCATCGCCGCAAGGGCCAGGGCCCGTTCTCGTGGGGTGCAGCCTCGGGTCATCCACAGCACCGTGCCGTAGCGGACGACGTCCCGGGCGAGACGCAGTCCGTGGTTGATGCCCGTCCACGGAGCGATGGTCTCCGCCCAGTCCGTCGCGTGGTCGAGCAGCTCGTCGAGGTTCATCGGTTCCTCCTGGTCATGTCGGTTCTTCCGGCACGAACGAGGTTTCTCGACGGGGAAGTTGTGCAGAACGGAGCCGATCGCCGACCGCTGCTCGCGCAATTCGCGTACGCTGCCAACCTGATCGGATGACACTGAGTGGTCGTTTTTCAGATTGTGCCGGGGGTTGAAGAATTGGCCGGTGAAGAACAGCGATGGCATCCCGCGAGTCCGGGCCGTCAGGTGCAGTGGCCCCAGGACACCAACGGCTGGAGCGATGACCGGCTCTGGATTCTCCATGCGCTGAAGCACTGGATGTGGAGCGTCGCGCACGGCTACGAGGGGCGCCGTATGCGCACGGGAGACCTGGCCGAATGGTGCGGTGTGCGGTCGCCCGGGACCATCTCCACCTGGATCCGCAAGGGCGGGGTATGGAGGCAGGCCGGCCTGGACTATTGCGAGGAGGCCCGAGTGCGGTCGGGTTGCTCCCCCGAGTGCGACAGCGGCTACGGGGATCTCGCCGAGCTGCGGAAGCGGTACGCAGCGGCGCTGCCCCACAGCGACGAGGAGCAGTCCGCGGCACGGCAGCGATCACAACGGCGACCCGCGGTCCCTGCCTCGCGCGCCCTCACTCGGCAGGAAGTCGACCGGAGGCTGCCGACGCTGGCGCAGGCTCGGAAAGGCGCACTGCGATCCCTCGAGACGGTCACCGTCAACCAGTTCGGGCCGGGGCTCGACCGCGTGGGACTGGCCGAGGTCCGCATCGAACGGGCGGCCGAGCGGCAGGTACTCAAGCACATCGACCGCCAACTGACCGGTGCGGCTCCGGGGCAGGCCGCCGCTCTCGTCGGTGAGCCCGGTGTCGGCAAGAGCTGCTCCCTGTGGGGCGTGTACCAGGTTCTGTCCGAACGCAAGGACATCTGCCTCGTCCTGCTCTCCGCGACCTCCCTCCTGGCCGGTCCCGGCGGGGCCGCGGATCTGCGCCCGCGCGAACTCCCCGCGCTGCTGGAGGAACACCGCAGACGGCCCGCCGGCACCGCAGGCGCCCGGCACCGGATCGTCCTGCTGCTCGACACCGCCGACCTGCTGTTGCACCAGCCGGAGACCGCGCACGACTTCGTCGAACTCATAACCGTCCTACGGTCCAGGAACACCGCCGTCGCCCTGGCCTGCCGGGCGGGCGAGGCCGGCCTGCTCAAGCAGCGCCGGGACACGGAACACGAGTCCGGCGCCTACACCTCGATCCTCGCCGACATTCGCCTCGGTCTGTACGACGACGGCCCCGAGGCCGACCGTCGCCACGGCTGGGCCCCCGGCTCCGAACTCGACCGCGCGGTCGACGCCTACGCCGGCGCGTACGCACCGGCCCGCAACGACCACGACGGCAGCCTGCCGGAGATGAGGAGGGCTCTGGCGGACGCGGCCGCCCGCGGTCTGCCCCTGGGCAGGTTGATCCGGCACCCGCTGCACCTGCGCATGATCTTCGACCTGTATCAGCCCAAGGGACCGAGCGGATTCGACCTCGACGTGGCCGGCCTCTTCCACGACTACTGGACGTGGCGCGTCGACCGCGATACCCGGCACGCGGTGACGGCCCCCGGCATGGAACCCCAGGAACAGACTCTGTCCCTCGGCGAGGCCGCCGCCGAACTCGGTCTGGCCACCCTGCTCGAAGGCACGATCGAGCTTCAGCGGGAGAGCGCCCGCGATCTCGTTGCGTCCCGCCTTGCCGTGCCCCCGGACACCGCAGCCCACCGGATCGGACTGCTGCTCCGGCGAGGCGTACTGGGCGAGCCTTTTCCCGGCCGACTGCGCTTCCACCACCAGGCGATCGGCGAGTACGCCGCGGGCAGGGGCCTCGCCGAGGCCCCTGCGGGGCTCGAAGCAACGGTCGGTCGCATCACCGAGCACCCCCAGGATCTGTACCTCGCCGAGGCCGCCCGCCACTCCTTCCACTACAGCGACCGCATGCACGCACACCGATCGAGTCGTTGGTACCCCTGGCTGGCGCACCTGGCCCAGGCTTCTTCTCCGGTCGCGCGGGAGACTTTCCTGCGCATCCTGGCCGGACTGCGTCACGCTCCGGACAGCGCCGTGGCCGACGCCGTCCCGCTGATCGAGGACCTGGACAACGGCAGGCTGCTCGCCGAGCACTACCTGGAGGTCCTCAACGCCACCGGTCGGCCCGCCGAACGCATCTGGCCGAAGCTTCTGCGGACGATCTGGGACGCGGCCGACGGCCCCCAGCGCCGCGAGGTCCTGCACACCCTGACGGTGCTCATCCGGCAGCAGCGTTCCACCGCCGCCACCTTCCTCTACGATCTGCCCGCCGCGGAGTTGCCCCGATACGCCCTCGCACCTCACCTGATCACCCTGATGCGTCATCTGCACGAGGACGGTGCGGCGGCCGCCCCCGCCGCTCAGCCTGGCCGCACAGCCGTCACCGTCATGGACGAGATGCTCGACGACGCCTTCATACGGCGTGGCGCGCCCCTGGAACACACCCTCGCCACGCTCGCCGAGCTGGCCACCGAATGGCCCGACCCGTACGGTGAGGTGTGCCGCGGCTTGCCGGAACGCCTCGCCGGGGTGACTGAGAAGGTCCCCAAGGACATCGACAGGATCATCGACTCGGCCGCGACCTGCTGGGCTGCTGCGCAAGCCCACGAGCGAACCGCCGACACCCTGCAGGCTCTGCGTACCTGCCTGAACGAACTGGCCCGCGGTGACCTGCCCGTCGCCACTCACCATGTCGTCCTCCACGGCGTGGCCAGCGCTCTGTGCCATCCCAGAAGTCGCATCGCCGCATCGACGCTGCGCGAGGAACTGGCGACCGCAGCGGCCTGCGCCCCGAGCGACAACACCCGCAAGTCCATTGCCCGTTATCTCCTGCGCCCGCTGCTCATGGCCGGCGACACTCCCGCCGGCCGTATGGCACGGGAATGGTGCCGTACGCAGTTGTCGCACGAACGGGTGCGGCAGGCCCCGCAGCCGCTGGCCACCACCCTGGCCTTGACCGCTCTGCTTCCCGGGGGCCGGCGGCTGCCCGCCCGGGTGGTCGCCGCGTCGCTGCCCGACGACCGCAGGTCGGAAAAACCGCGTGCCGTGACCCTTCTGCCGTGGACCACGGCTCCCTGGGACCTCGACCTCACCGTCGCCGCCGCGGCGGGCGGCCACCACCTCGCCACCCATGCCCTCGGCCACCTCATCGGTGTCACGCCCCACGATCAGGAGACGGAGCCGGAAACCTTCGAGCAGGAGCAGGGCGAGGAGAGCCCCGGCAAGGTCAAGCACCAGGCGGGCGAGGGGAAGCGCCGACGGAGGGGACGGCAGCCGCGCAAACGGCTGCCGTCGCCGCGCGAAGAGGTCATCGCCCGTGTCCCCGAGGCACCTGGGTTGCTCCTTCCGTGGCTGCTGAGCGACGCACTGCGGCGCACGGATACCGACGCCCTCGTCGGCTTCGTCCGGGCCAGCGAGAAGCAGCTACCCGCCGAGAATGCCGACCAACTACGGTGTATCACGACCCACTTGATAAATCAGAAGGACCATCAGGCCACAGCGGCCGCGCACCGGCTGACCGCACGCATGATCGGCTGTGGCCTCACACCACTGGGCACCCCCGCCGGCCTGGTCGAACAACTGAGTGCGCTGCGCACAAGCGCCGTCGCCCAGACCGAGCTACTGGAAGCGGTGACCCAGACCCTCACCGCCACCCCCACCCTCTGGGACCTCTCCACCGCGCGCACAGTCCTGACCCCCGCCCTGGACGAACTGGTCGACCGGGCCGCGACCATGGCCGCCACGATCGACCGGCCTCAGCGGGCGCAGGAGGCCTACATGCTGGCCGGGAACGCCGCCCACCTGCTGAGAGTCCGGCTCGCCGTCCTCGACGCACGCAGGAAACTCGCGGACGGCGCTCACGACATCGGCCTCGATGACCTCCACTCCCTGACCTTCAAGCCGGGAAGCCTGTGCATGCCTCGCGGCCACAGCCTGACGCAACCGGGCAATGTATGGCCGCACCGATTCGACACCATGCCCCGCCTCTGCGTCGACCTCCACGAGGCCGGACGTGCAGAGGACGCGGAGGAGCTCCTGCGGTCGGCCGTCACCGCCGCGACCGCCGAATCCGGCCCCTCTGCCCGATGGCGGGGTTTCGCCTGGAACCCTTGGCGCCCCTACCTGCGTCTCCTGGTCGGCGAGCGTGCCCACCTGTACGAGCTGCTCATCGGCTACGGTCCCCGCGACCACCAACTCGCCCGGCACCTGCTGGAAGTCGCGGGGCAGGTCATCAGCAATATCTCGGAGGAAGTGCACCGACTGCTGGCCGACTCGAAATGGCCCGCCGAGCTCCGCGACGCCGCCCGCCGCACCGCCTCCTGGGCCGGCCGCGACGGCGCCAACCTGCGCTGGGACACGGTCTACGACGACATCGAAGGGAAGGCCGGGCAGCCGGGGAGCGGGCCGTGACCGCTTTGGTCGGCGCCCAGGGCCTGTCCGGTCGTTCATGCGACTGGTCCGTACCCAATGTTTGGTATGCGCATGGGACGAGGTGACGTAGCTGATGCCGAGTGGGAGCGGTGGCGGCCGCTCCTGCCGGGCACCAGCAGATGTTGCAGCGGCCATGGCTCCTGATGGAAGGCCCTGACCATGTCGTCGACCTTTGGATCGGGGGCTCCTGTTACCGTCCCCGGGACCAGTGATCGGTGATCGGTGATCGGTGATCGGTGGTCGGTGGTCGGTGACCAGTGATCGGTGATCAATTGCGAACGGAGCCGGAGATGTTCCCCGAGTCGGTTCTACGCACGAAACGGCTGATCCTCCGCCCGTTCGACACCAGCGACATCCCGGACACACACGCGAGCTGCGCGGATGCACTCACCCAGCGATGGCTGCCACTCCCCCGGCCCTACACGCTGGATGACGCCACCAACTGGTGCACTGCCACCGCCCATGCCCTTCGCGACAACGGAGACGGCATCCAATTCGCCATCACCGACGCCCGCACCAAACGGCTGATGGGCCAGATCGGGCTGAAGAAGACAGACTGGCGAACGCTGGTGAGCGAAGTCGGCTACTGGGTATCGCCCTGGGCTCGCGGTCACGGCGTCGCAGCCGAAGCAACACGCGCAGTGGCACGCTGGCTCCTGGCCGACCAGCAGTTCCAAAGGCTGGAACTACAAGCTGCCACGGAGAACACCGCGTCCCAGAAGGTCGCGCTCAGGGCCGGACTCCACCGCGAAGGCACACTGCGGAACGCTGGCTTTGTTCACGGCGGCCGAGTCGACCTCGTCCTCTTCTCCATGTTGCCCGGCGACCTCGCGCCATCGGCCTGACGCCACGAAAGTGTCGTCAAACTCTCAGGACACACTTTCCTGACAAGGCCAGGCTGGGCTGGGGCGGTCGCCTGTCGGCCATGCAGGTCAGGATCCGGCCCGAGCGGCGTGACCCATGATCCGTGAGGCGAGGCGATCTACTGCTGGGCCCGGCCATGCCGGCTGCCGCAGCAACAACCGCGATACCTACAAGGTCGCGGGCGCCATCGTTCGTCTCCGTCTCATCCCCGGCCACCACCAGCTCGAACAAACTCCGGCTAGGTACAATACCGGTGATTTAGGTCTTTTTTCGGGAGGTTGGGGCTGGTTTGGTGGGTCCGACGAGGGTGACTACTGGGGTGTCCGGCCGGGGCTGGTTGTTGTGTTCGGTGCGTTTGAGGGCCCAGTTGGACATCTTGCGTTTGATGACACGGGGATTGGAGCGTAACCGCCGTGGTTCCAGGAGCCGTTGACCGATTTCAAGCAGAGTCTGTGCGAGGGCCCGCGTGAGTCGGGAGGGGGAAAAGCCCGCCTGGGCGGTGACCTGGCGGCGGACAACGCGCACGGCGCGGGTGAAGGAGATCCGGTCCGGATCGTGTCCCTCCTGTCGTGCGGCTTCGTGCATGAGGTCCCGCACGGCATGGTGAACGAGGAGGAACGCGAATATCTCCTGCTCGGCCCCGGCCGGGTGCTGGGAGCGCAGGACCAGACGTGGCCCGCCCAGGTGCGTCTTGATCTCGTCCAGCGTGGTCTCGATCTCCCAGCGTTCGGCGTAGAGCGCGGCAAGTTCCGCCGCCGGCGCGGTGTCCGGGTCGAGGAGGGTGGTGACCAGCCGGTAGACGGTGCCGTCCTTCCCGCGTGGGCCAAGGGTGTACTCGATGACGCGGACCCGGGCCGGGTCGGCCCGCCGGTTCTTGTCACGGGCGGCGACGATCTCCGACAGGTAGGAACCATCGGGCAGCGACGTCACCACAGGCAGCACCGCGTTGCTTTTGACCCGCCAGAGCAGGTCGGCGCCGGTTGCCGCGGCGGCCCGCCACAGGTCGAATCCGAGGAACCCGCGGTCGGCCATCAGCAGCATTCCCCGGGTCAACGAAGAGAACAGGCGCCCGGCCAGCACGGTCTCGTGCACCGCCAGCGGACCGACCTCGGCAGCAAAGACCGCATGAGTGCCGCACTCGACCAGAGCCGCAACCCTGGCCTGCGGATACGCACTCCTGCCCTGCCCACGGCCGGTCCCCGGACGCCCGAAATACCCGGCATTCGCCACCGTGTCCGGCAGATCGAACGTCGTCCCGTCCACAGCCACCAACCGCAGCCCCCGAAACCAGGCGCCCCGCGACCCCGCGACGGCCACCGGCCGGCACACCCGGGCGAACAACGCCTTCAGCACCTCCGGCCCCAGCCGCAGCCGCGCCCGCCCGATCGCTCCGCTCGTAGGCACCCGCCACCCCTTTACCCAGCGGCCCTGACGCTCCAGACCCTGCGTGAGAAGACGCCCGACCTCCTCATACCCCTGCCCCGAGAACAGGCACATCGCCAGCACGAAATACACCACCACCCGTGCCGGAAGCAGCCGCTGACGCTGCTCAACACGCCCGCACTCCGCCACCACCTCGTCCACCAGATCAGGCGTAAACGCACGCGTTAACACTCCGAGAGCGATGCGATCCGAAAACCGCTCGCCCCCCACCGACTTCACCTGTCCCGGCCTTGGCACACCCAACACAACGAGCCGACACCCTCAAAGTCACCGGTATTGCGGCTAGGTAGTTGTTTTCGATCCGGACGGGAGGGTGCACAGCGGCTGTGGCAAGGGGAAGGGCTTGTTGAATCGCGGCCGATCGCTCGAGTTGCAGGTGGGCGCTCCGAGATTTGTGAGTCTGGGTGGGGCCGCGAGGAAGCCATCATTCGGCTGGACTCTTCGCAATTCGGTCCCGAGGCGCTCTTCGGCCTGGACGGGTTCTCCCACCTTGAAGTGGTGTTCTTCTTCGACCAGGTCGACAGCCTGGAGATCGACATGGGTGCCCGCCCCGTCCCGGGCAGGCATGACGGAACCCTGGTCGGGATCTTCGCGCAACGCAGTCGATACCGGCCCAACAGACTCGGTGTTTCACGCTGCCGGATCACATCGGTGAATAACCTCGATGTTCACGTCAGCGGACTTGACGCGGTGTCTGGGACACCGGTGCTCGACTTGAAGCCGTATGTAAGGGAGTTCGGCCCGCGCGGCGAGATCCAGCAACCTGAATGGGCGTCCACACTGATGCGCGACTACTACTGAGTCTGTCGCGTGGCGGAGCTCAGCGGGGCAGATCAGTGAGTCGCTGATCCTCGATACTCCGGTGACCGGAACCAGCATTCAAGGCGATGGTTGAGGACCATCCCTTTCCTTCGCGCAAGTAGCGGATACCCTGGTGAACCCTACTCAGCGGCGGGACTAGTCTGGGCTCTCGTGTCCACGTCATTGCATGTCCCGCCAGCCGTCTTGGGCTACGCCGCCGACGTTGCGTCGGTCCTGGCCTCGCTCCGCTCCGACCTGGTCGGTGTCTATCTCCACGGTTCAGCCGTACTCGGCGGATTCCATTCCTCCCGCAGTGACATCGACGTACTCGCCGTCGTGGAGGAATCCGGTACTGCAGCCGCCCAGCAAGCAATGGGCGAAGCGATCGCGGCCACCGCGAGACAGTGTCCCGGCACAGGCCTGGAAATGAGCGTGATCACCGCAGCAACTGCAAGCGTGCTTGGTGCCTGCCTGTTCGAAGTGCACATCAATACAACCGTGGATGAGACGGAGATCGTGACAGGAGCGGGAGGCTCTGGTGACCCCGATCTCATCCTGCACAGCGCCGTCTGCCGGTCTCACGCTATTTCGGTCCTGGGGCCGATGCCGGCCCGGACCTTCGGGCCAGTCCCCCGGGACCGCATTCTCGCGGCGATGGTCGGCGACCTTCAGTGGGCACTCGACCGCGGCTCCGCCGCATATGCCGTACTCAATGCCTGCCGGGCCATACGGTTCGCCGAGGAGGGGCGGCTGTGCTCCAAGCTCGACGGCGCCGAGTGGTATACAGCCCGTCATCCCGACGAGGCGGTAGTAACGGCCGCCATGGCCTACCAACGTTGTGGGGATGAGGGGCCCAACGTCAAAGAAGCAGCCCAATTCGTCGCAGAAGTACGTGGTCGGCTTCGCCCCTTCTGAACCTTTGGCTGTGTTCTTGATCGAATGAGCGGAGAGCGCCGCTGACCGCTGACCCGCAACGACGGGACGGGGCCAGGGTCCTGTCGGCTGCACAGAAGGAAGCACTCTTCGGGCCAGGAGCGTGGGTCCGTAGCGGCTTGGCTGCAGCCGAGGCGGGAGTGCGGGGTCTCAGCTGGGCCTTGGGCTGGCTAGGAGCGTGGGTCAGTAAACAACTCCTGGAATGCCGCGCCTCGTGGTGGAGTTGAACCTTCCCCTTGATCGTGGACACCTGGAGACTGGGACGTGAGAGCCCAGAGGAAGCAGTGCCAGGTGGGAAGCAAGTACACGAAGCGGTACTCGGAGGAGTACAAGCGGGACGCGATCGAACTCGTGCGGTCGTCGGGACAAAACCGCCGTTCGCCGCGACCACCCTGTGGATTGACCCGGGCACCTTGCCCAGCGCACGCCCGATCTCGCTCAGCGACTGCCCGTCCCGCCATCGCCGCCACACTTCACGCTTCTGCTCGTCCGACAACCCCGGACGCCCGATCCTCGCCACCCAGCAACACCTCCAGTAACCGTTCTACCTGGGATGTTGCACCGACCCATTGACCTCACCACTGCCTTCTTCGTGAAGCAGAGCGACCGGTGAGCAAGATATGCCGGTTCATCCACGCGGAGAAGGCGAACTATGCGGTCACGCTGCTGTGCAAGGTGATGAGGACCGCCCGCTCCACGTACTACGCGTGGGTGGCCGGGCGGCAGGCCCGCGAAGCGCGGCGGCGGGCGGATGAGGCCCTGGCCCACGAGATCGCGGTGATCCACCTGGCTTCCCGGCGGAACTACGGCGTCCCGCGCGTCACCGCCGAACTGCGCCGGCAGGGCCGACTGGTCAACCGCAAGCGGGTGGAGCGGGTCATGCGGGAGCACGGCATCGCCGGGCACAGCCGGCGCACCGGACGCCGCGGCCTGACCAAGGCCGACACCAGGGCCGCCCCGTCGCCGGATCTGATCGGCCGGGACTTCACCGCGACCCGCCCCGGTACGAAGATCGTCGGGGACATCACCTACATCCCCACCGCCGAGGGCTGGCTCTACCTCGCCGCGTGGCTGGACCTGGCGACCCGGGAGGTGATCGGCTACTCGATGGCCGACCACCATCGTGCCGAACTCGTTGTCGATGCCCTGGACATGGCTGCCGCGCTGGGCCGCCTGGAGCCCGGCTGCGTGATCCACAGCGACCGCGGATCGGAATACACCTCCGGCCAACTCCGCATGAAAATCGGCGATTTGGAGTGTCGGCAAAGCATGGGGCGGACCGGCAGCTGCTTCGACAACGCCGCCGCGGAGAGTTTCTGGGCCGTGCTCAAAGAGGAGATCGGCACCCGCTTCTGGCCCGACCGGGCCACCGCCCGCACCGACATCTTCGACTTCGTCGAGACCTTCTACAACAGACGCCGTCTGCGCAAGCACATCCACTGGGGCTACCTCACGCCCCACGAGACGCGCCTGCGCTACCAACAGGATCAGGCCCTCGCGGCGTAACGACGACGTGTCCAAGATCACGGGGAAACTTCAATGACGACCCCGGCCCGGTAGCGGACAGCCAACTTGCCGAACCGAGTTGCCAGGCACGGAACTGCTCCAACCACGCGAAACACCGCTCAACGACGTTCCGCCCCCGTTAGGCGGCCTTGTCGAGAACCGGCGGCCCACCACCCTGGCCAGCGCGACAAACGCGGTGGGCGAACCGCCGGTAGACAGTCTGCCAAGGCTCCCTCACGCGTCAGGCACCCAGCTCCCATGGAAGCCGAGCGGGACCCGCCCCGGCAGGTGGATGCGGGCCAGGGGGCGGCCGGTGAAGTCCTGCGCGGAGAGGATCACCAGGTCGCTCGCACCGCGGTCGGGGTCGTGCACATAGGACAGGAGGTAGCCGTCGTCCTCCTCCCGTGCCCCGCGGCGCGGCACGAACACGGGCTCCCCGGCCGCCGCGCCGTCCGGGAAGCGATGCACCTGTCGGCTGCCGCGCAACATGTCGTGCTTCACCAGGCAGTTCGTGAACTTGTCGTCCGGCGGCACCCCGTCGACCGTCTCGTAGGCACTCCACATCTCCGCCGCGCTCGCCGCGTACGCGAAGCGGTGCCGCCGCGACACCAGGGACTCGTTGACGCGGGGGAACTCCTGCGGCAGGTCGTCGAGCCGGGTGCTGCGGACGCGGCCCGCACGCAGGTCGATGGTCCAGCGGTCGAGTGCGGGGGGGGGGCCGGTCGCGGAGGGCCCGCCATTGCCCCGTCCTGCGGCGTAGAACGGCGCGGGCATGGTGGTGAGTTCCATGACGATGGTGTCGCCCTGGTCGTAGGCGTTCAGCGTGTGCGAGTAGTACACCGGATCGATCTCGAACCAGCGGGTGGCGCCGCCGGTCCGTGGCATCACTCCCACCCGCATCGGGTGCTTCGGGTTCCAGACATACGGCACGGGTGCGCCTGCCTCGGCGGCCGCCCTGTCGAAGGTGATCGGCACGTCGACGATCACCACGTACTTCCCGGTCAGAGCGAAGTCGTGCATCATCGGCGCGTCCGCCACCGGGATCCTTGTGGTCCGTGCCACCCGGCCGGTCCGGTCGATCACGAGGTGTCGCACGTGGTCCCAGGTCGGGTAGTACGCCACCGCGTGCAGTTCGTCCGCGGCCGCGTCGTACTTGGTATGTGCGGTGAACGCACCCTCCAGCGTGGAACGGAAGTCGTAGGGCCGCACCGTGTTCAGATCGCCGTCCAGTTCGTACGGCAGTGGTCCACTCTCTTGGAGGGCCAGGATGCGCCCCTTGTACGGGATGACGTGTGTGTTGCAGGCGAAGTCGTCCGGCGGCGCCTCGCCCGGGTACTGCTCGCCCAGTTTCCGCGCCACCTGCGAGGACCGTACCCACCGGTTGCGGTACCACTCGGCGTGCCCGCCGCGCAGCCGCACCCCGTGCACCATGCCGTCGCCGAGCATCCAGTGGTGGGCCCGCGAGTCCTCGACGCCCAGTGCGTTGGGGCCGGTGCGCAGGTAGCGGCCGTCCAGGTCGTGCGGTACCCGGCCTGTCACCTGGAGGCCGAACACGGTGAGTTCCTCGCTCACCGGGGCGAAGGCGCCCGCCAGGAACGGGGACGACTCCCTGTCTCCGGTTGCTGTGCCACGGGTGGCGGCCTGCGCCGCGGTGGCGTAGTGGCCGAGAGCGTAGCCTCCGACGACGCTGCCGGCCGCCGCGAGTGCCGCACCGTGGAGGATCCTTCGGCGTGTGTGACTGGTCATCGCTCTTCCCCGTCCTTGGTCGGTGCCCGGCGGGTCCTCGCCGGTACTGAAGAAGAGTCTGCTGCGCGGTCGGCGGCGGGTCAGGTGGCCTGAGGCCCGTGTGGGGGTGGTACTGACAACACCCCCACACGAGCCGCACGCCACGGGCCCGCCCGGTGCAGGTGTCAAGGGCTGCGCCGGGAGGGCGACTTCAGGTAGTAGCTCCTCGGTCTTCGCGGACCCGGGAGCCCCTTCAGGCGCGGGCCGTAGGACGGTGGGTAGGCCGGTGGCGTTCGGGTCCAGAGCGGTCAGCCCGGTGGGCACGGTGCACACCGTGCGGGAGAGGAGATACGTGTCTCTGTCGGACCGCACCGGTTCAGTCAGCCCGTCGGCCGGCCCGTATCGGTGGGTACGCGCGATGACGGAGCTCAGCGCGGTCAGGGTCGGAGGGCGGGTTGGGTGACCGGGGGCTGCCGCGAGGCCGGTGATCGCTCTGGTGGCGCAGCCGGTGCACGGGGTGACGTACGAGTGGACCAGGTCGCCGTCGGCCTCTACGCGCAGCGGGGCCTGGACGTGGACGGCTTCCCATGCGTGATCACGCCAGGTGCGGGGCCTCTGGCGGACATGTCCAGGGCGCGGGCGCTTCGGGTCCCTTGCGGTGGCCGGCCCGCTCCCCTGGTGCGAGGTCCCGGCTCAGGGAGCGCAGGGCCGTGGGCAGTGAGGCACGTGGGGGGCGCCAAGGGGGCGGGTGACGATGTGCCGCTTGGGATGGATGGGCCGGGCGACCAGACCGGTTCGGGATCGGAGATGTCGGCGTCTGCCGATTGCGCTGGGGCGGCTGCCCGGACGCGGGCCACGAGCTCACGATGGCAACCATGCTCGCCTCACCCTTCTTGCGTAACGAACATGTTCGTAGCGAATATGTTCGTTACGCTGAGACGCATGCCGAGCTCCCCGACCCCCCGCAGCCGCCGCGAGCGGCCCGCCAAGCCCGCCCTCACGCACGAGGGCATCGTCGCCACCGCGGTCCGTCTGATGGAAACCGAAGGGCTGCAACGCGTCACCATGCGTCGCCTCGCCCAGGAACTCGATACCGGCCCCGCCTCGCTCTACGTCTACGTGGCCAGCACGGCCGAGTTGCATGCGGCGATCCTGGAGGAACTGCTGGGCTCCGTCGAGCTGTCTCTCGCAGACGGCGAAAGCGACTGGCGTGAGCGGCTGACGCAGGTCCTCGTCTCCTACACGAACGTGCTGTTCGAGCATCCCGGTCTGGCCCACTCGGCGCTGGTCGCCCGTCCCTCCGGCCCGAACTATCTGGCCCTGGTCGAGGCCGTGCTCGCCCTCCTGCACGAGGGCCATGTGCCCGACGCTCAGGCCGCCTGGGGTGTGGACGTGCTGCTGCAGGTGGCCACCGCGACCGCGGTGGAACACTCCACCCGCACCCAGGCCGTCGATACCAAAGCCGAAAACAACGCCCTGGTCACCGCGCTGCGCGAAGCCTCCTCCGCCACCCACCCGCGCATTGCCGCGCTCGGCGAGGACCTCGTCTCCGGTCTCCCCGAGCAGCGTCTCGCCTGGGTCTTCCATGCCGTGATCAACGGCACCCGCGTCACTGCGCGCACCGCTCAGTGACGCGCCGTCGGCACTTGCCTCTACTGCTCCGAGACGAATGAGGACAACCACTGTGACCAGTACTCCCCACCACCCCATAGCCGTCATCGGTGCCGGCTTGAGTGGCCTGATGCTCGCGCGCGTCCTGCACGTGAACGGCATCGACTCCACCGTCTTCGACCTCGATGCCTCTGCACAGGCCCGCCCCCAGGGCGGCATGCTCGACATACACGCCGAGACCGGACAGGCCGCGCTGCGTGCCGCACAGTTGCACGAGGAATTCCTGACCAAGGTCCACCACGGCGGCGAGGCCCTGCGGATCCTCGACAGGCGCGCCCGCGTCCTGCGCGACGAAGCCGACGACGGCTCCGGCGACCGGCCCGAGATCGACCGCGGCGACCTGCGCAACCTCCTGTTCGGCTCCCTTCCGGACGGCACCGTCCGCTGGAACACGAAGGTCACCGCCGCCCGGCCTCTGGGCGATGGACGCCACGAGGTCATGCTCGCCGACGGCGGAACCTTCACCACCGATCTGCTGATCGGCGCCGACGGTGCGTGGTCACGTATCCGTCCCCTGCTGTCGGACGCTGTACCCGCGTACGCCGGTATCTCCTTCGTGGAGCTCGATCTCCTGGACGCCGAGACCCGTCACCCCGCCGCCGCGCAGTTGCTCGGCGGCGGCATGTTCTTCGCCCTCGGCGACGACAAGGGCTTTCTCGGCCACCGCGAACCCGATGGCAGCCTGCACGTCTACACCGCTCTGCGCGCCCCCGAGGACTGGGTCGCCACCCTCGACTTCACCAACGTCCCGGCCGTCAAGTCCGCCTTGCTGAAGCAATTCTCCGACTGGGCTCCCGAGCTGCAGCGACTGATCACCGACGCGGACGGCGCTCCGGTGCCCCGACTGATCCATGCCCTGCCCCTGGGCCATCGCTGGGCACGCGTGCCTGGCGTGACCCTGTTGGGCGACGCGGCCCATCTGATGTCCCCGTTCGCCGGCGAGGGCGCCAACCTCGCCCTGATCGACGGCGCCGACCTCGGGCGGTGCCTGGCCGAGCATTCCGGGAACATCGAGGCGGCCCTGTCCGCCTACGAAGCAACGCTCTTCCTCCGCAGCGAAGAAACCGCGAGGGAGTCTGCGGAGGGACTCGAGATCATCTTCAATGAGCGCGCACCGCAACCGCTGCTCGACATGTTCGCCTCCTTCGACGCCCAGATGGCATGAACGCGGAGTGAAGGGCCCTCATTCGGACGCCGGACGAGTGAGGGCCTGGCCGAAGCCGGTGGCAGCCTGATTCCTGGCCGGCCATCGAGTCCAGGAATCAGGCCTTGGCCTTCACGCGCCACAGCACAGTGTTCATCCGCACCCCGACCGAGCCCGCGAGAAGCACGCCATCGTCCATGGAATGCTCGGCGAAGAACACCGCTGTCGCGCGTCGCCCGGGTACTCCGGATGACCGACCGGACCGTGCAGCCTCCGGTCGACGGCAACCCCGGAAGGCCTCTTCCAGCGGCGGTAGCAAAGCGCGGGACGAAGCCCGACGACTTCAGGCCGTACTGGCACGAGCGGTGGGCCGAGGACTGCACGAACGCCTGGACCCTCTGGAAGGAGGTTCCGGCCCAGGGATACGTCGGTGGATACGGGGCCGTCCGTGCATACCTTCGTCCCTTCCAGGACGCAGTGCCTGGGGTCGAACGCCATGTCCCCGGACTACTGACGGGCATCACAGACCACAGAAGTTGGACCGTAACCCCGACTCGCGCACAACGCAGCGGGCCCATCACACTTCTACCACCACGCGGGCATCAGGGCTTTGTTGCCCGGCAGGCATCCTGTGCCACGGCCCCTGCCCTCACCTGCGTTCAGAAACCACAAGGCACGCAGATCGGTGGAGATCCGGATGCCGAGGTCGTGTTCCAGGGCGGTGATGGCGGTGGGGCTCACGCCGACGCGCGCGCAGCGCAGCGTAGGAGTCTGGGAGTTGTGTTGGAGCCAGTTGGTGATGCGCTGCCAGGCGTCGGTGAAGTCCCGTCCGGTGATCGCGTCGGCGACGGGGGCGGGGTCCCTGGAGCGGCTGCCAGAACATCCCCGCAGGCACGGGTCGACGACGACTTCAATGGCGCGAGACGCGCGGAACGGCTGCAGCTCCGAAGGAGGCCCTCCGTTCGCAGCAAGAATGTTGTTCGGCTGACGCACCGGCCGACCGGCTGGGATCTTTGGGCAGTGACCGATGCCGACGCACAGCAGCAGAACGGAGCCCCACCGGACGGGCCGACACGTCTACGGGTCGAGACGGAGCACCTCCTGGAGGAAGCGCGCCGCGAAGTACGCAACGCCGACCGGCGCGTTGGCTTCTGGACCGTCGTCGACATCGGGCTCGGCTTCCCGACGGCCGTCCTCGCCGGTGTCTCCGGGGCCGCCGGACTCGCATCGGCGGACGCCCGCGTCCCCGCAGCCCTGCTGGCGCTGGTCTCCGCTGGGCTCGCAGCCGGCTCGGGCTTCCTCCGCAGCGACGTGAAGTGCGCGGCCAACCGGCGCAGTCGCCGCGCCTGGGGCGAGGTCGAGGCCAAGGCGCGTCTTCTCCTCGCCCAGGAGCCCGAACTGGACAGAGTCGACGGGCAGGAAGCGCTCCGGGCCATCTTCCAGGCCCGCCAAGCCGCCCTGGCCAGCCGGGACGCCTCGGCGGAACTCGCCGGTCCCTGACTGATTCGGTGAGGCTCCGCCGCTGTGTGGGAATTCAGATCTACCGATTCGGCTGCTGCCTGACCGGTGCAATGCTTCTCCTGGAAGCAGGCGAGTACCGCCACCCTTCTCGGTCCGCCGCCGACATCGTGGCTCAGCTCAACCGCGTCATCGCCGTGCCACTGCTCGACAGTTCTGCCGGCCGTGCGCTCGCCACCGCACTGGCCCTGAGGGCACCGGGGAGCGGGCGCGAGTCCCGGGTGCTGTCCTGAGCCGGGTTCGCCGAGCTACCTCTGCCGCGCAGGCGCTTCCGACGACTTCGACTGCCCACCCGCTCGGCCGCGAAAGAAACGACGCTCAGGAGGCGTTGGAGTCGGCCGGCCGCATCACACCGCTCATGGCCGAGCACGTCAGGGACGACGGGGACAAGATCACCCTGCGGCTCGGCCAAAGGCCGACCGATCTCCCCGCGCTGTCGGGCGAGCTGATTCACCGGCTCGTCCAGCAACTTCCAGGGCCGAGCTGTCACAGTGCCCGTCGAAGAGCCCCAGTGGCTGTTTCATGCCGCCGACCCGGGCCAACCGCTCGCCCCGCACGCCCCGCGTCACCGGCTCCGGCTCCGGCTCCGGCTCCGGCTCCGGCTCCGGCTCCGGCTCCGAAGGATCGGCGTCCGACCCCGGATCGCACGGAACACCTCGCCCATGGGATCACCTCCGGGTCGTCGGCCTACGTCTTCAGCCGCATGCTCTGTTTCCACCGGGGCATCGCGGGCAACTGGGACCGCGAACGCGGTGGTTCCAGCACCGAGTACGTCGCGGAGATCAGCCGATACTGACCCCGGCTTGTCGGACCCCCCGCAAGAGCGGGACTCCTCCGTGAGCCTGATAAGTTGTCTGTCAGTACTACGCCTTCCCGGCCAGGCCACGCCTCCGCCAGGGAGGCTTTTTTCATGCCCCGGCGGCCTTGCTCTCAGGCACACGGGGTAGCCATCGCCGTCCTGCCGTGGTCGAGCGCCCCGAGGCGCCCCAGCCACCACCGAACCGCAAAACATGGAGGAGACCCATGACCGACGTATCCGTGCACCATGCCGATCCGGCCGACCGACCAACACTGGAGCGCCTCTGGTCACTGTTTCGACATGACATGTCGGCGTTCAGCGGTGTGCTGCCCAACCCGGACGGAACCTTCCGAAGCGATCGGCTCCACGCCGCCTTCACACAGGCCGACTGGGCGCCCTATCTCCTGACCAGTGGCGAGTTCCCTGTTGGTCTCGCGCTCGTTCGCGGCCTGACTGGCCCGACGCGCGTGCTGAGCAGCTTCTTCGTGGTGCATGGCGTGCGTAGGACGGGGATCGGGCTGTGTGCCGTTCGGCAGGTCGCGGCGCAGTACCCGGGGCCGTGGGAAGTCGCCTTTCAGGAGGGCAACATCGCCGCAGTCGGATTCTGGCGCCGCGTTGCTACCGAGGTCGCTGGCGAGGCATGGACCGAGGAACGCAGACCGGTACCGGGTCGCCCGGACCTGCCGCCCGATACCTGGATCTCGTTCACTGCCCCGGCTGAGGTCCAGGACTGAACGTCGAGCACCGTGTTGCTGCCGAGCCGAACTCGGCAGCAACGCATACACTCGAAGCCCGTTCCATCGACGCCGGAACCAGCGCCAGAAGTCACCAAGCCTGTGTAGCGTCGCCAGGTGAGGTAGTGGCGGCTCATGCTTCCCTACTCTTTGTGGTCGGCGTGGTCCGCGCCGTCCAGGCTGAAGTAGCGCAGCAGCACCATCTGGGCCCGCCGCCAGGTCACCACCGACCGGGCGCCTTCGCCGATGACGGCAGCAGCAGCCGTCCCTCGCCGTCGTCTGGTCTCGCGTACTCGTGGTCGCCCGGCCACTGCCCCCCCCAGGGAGGGACGACCGACGCCCAAGCAACGTCACTCGGACCGCTCGCCCCGTACGCGGAGGGCCGCCTCCAGCCGGGCGATGTCCTCGGCGTCCTTGGTTCGCCGAGGCCGGGAGGGATCCCAGATGGGCATCATCCGCTTTATCTCGATCTGGGCCTGCGGACTGACGATCGCACACTGCAGACCTCCGATGCGGCCCGGCCCGGCATCGAGCATTCCCTCGGGCCAGTGCGCACCGGCCCAGGGGCCCCCGGCGACCACCACGCGCTCGGCCGCATCCCGGCCCAGGAGCGTAAAGCTGTTCTCCAGTCCGTCCTTGGCGAAATCGAGCTGCAGGTCAGGCGGCGGCCCCGGCACCGGTTGATAGCCGTGCCGCAGCAAGCCTCCCGCCAGGGCACTGGCATCGTCCGCCCAAAGGAACCAGTCGATGTCCTCATGGTCTCGCGTGATCTCACCGAGGAAGAAGTCCATGGCCCATCCACCGCGAAGCCACACCGTCACCCCAAGAGTTTCGGCAACCTCCATGGCCTCAGCGATCAGGCGAAGCTGTTGATCAGCACGTCTCATGTCCACAGCCAGGCAGGTTATGCGGCAACCGCTTTGCCCAGCACGTCATTTGTCCCCACCGAGCGGGCAATCGCCGCTCGATGTGGCACTAGCCTGCTTCGGTGATCGAGTACGAAAAATCAGACGGACCTGTCGTACGTGTGGGACGTCCCGGACCGCAGCTGGTCCACCTGTTGTTCTCCGAACCATCAAGGCCGTATGGCGATGACCCGACGCTCGACTTCCTGGTGAGAGCCAGCGGGGAATGGGTGAGCATCGAGACTTCAGTGAGGACCTGGCACGGCGACGGCCTCGACGCCTTCCTCGCCACCTTGGCCGAGGACTTCCGAGGCTGGGAAGGCAGCCGCACTTGGCGCTCCCTGGAACATGACCTGACTCTCTCGGCAGAGCACCGCTCCAGCGGCTACGTGCACATGACCTGGGGAATTCACGACCGTCCGCCCGCCGAGGAGTGGCACTTCGAGACCACCACGGTGCACGCGGCGGGCGAAGACATACGAAATCTCGCTGCCGAGATGCACACATTCCTCACGACTCCAGTCGAGTAGGACCAGAGGGAGCAGCCGGCAGCCCACTTGAGCACTGAGGGGAGACGCACCTCCATGTGCTCGATCGTGGCGTCCCTGCCCAGGCCACGGATGCACTGGACAACGATCTGGGCCACACCGCATGCGCCGCCGACGCGGACGCGGACGCCGCGGCCTGACTTCCGCCGCTCCCCGCGACAGAGCTGGCAACCAGGAAACGGCCGACGCCCGTGTTCACCACGCAACCGTCGACATCCTGCCCGGCTCCCGGCCCCGCCTCGCACACCTCAAGGACGGCACCGCCACCCGTATCGCCCTCGCCTGCCGTCGCACACCCGCCGCCAACCCCCACCGATCCCCCGCACTTCTTCGGCCGATCCGACAGCAGCAGAGCGAGCCGCTCTGGCCGGGTAGCGCGTGATCCGAACGACGTCCCCTGGGCAGCCTCCGGTGCGTGCAAGCCAGTGGTGGCTACGACGTCGACAGGTACCGCCGCCCGCACACATCAATCCGCAGCGAAACGGCCGGTCAGACCACGAGCAGCATCGCGACCGTCACCATGAGGAGCAGCCCGATGTAGGCCCAGGCGTGGATGCGGTCGGGGATCCGTGGCGGGCGTCGGCGCAGCACCGCGATCACTGGCAGCGCCCCCAGGAGCAGCGCCGAGGCGGCGCGGAGGTCGATGAGGCCCACGAGATGCACCTGCGTGTGCGCGGCGGTGGGGACCGCTGCCACGTACAGGGACACCGCGGTGGCCGGCAACGCGATGGCAAGGGTGAGGGGGTTGGCCAGCGCAGTCGCCACATGCATCGCGTGCCCGGCCCGCCGCATCGCGGGGACGGTCATGACACTGCCGCCCACGCCGAGGAAGGCGGCGACCGCGCCGATCGGTGCGCCAAGGGCGGCCGGCAGCGGACGCGGGGCGTCGCATGTCGTCCCGACCTGAGTGTTCGGGCGCAGGAATCCCGGGCGCAGGAGCAGGTCAGCAATGGTGAGAGCGACGTACGCGACGAACGCCCAGTGGGCCAGAGCGGCCGGAGCGAGGCGCGTGGCGAGCGCGCCGACCGAGGCGCCGGCCGCCAGCAGGAGAAGCAGCGTGCCGCTGCCGCGGAGCGAGAGGAGTACCCGCCGCGGTGTGACGGCCGTCGCGAACCCTGCGTTCACCACCATCACCAGGGCCGAAGTGGCCGTCGCCACCCGCATCGCGTCCGCGCCGAGTACGGCGTCCGCCCAAACCACGACCGGTACGGCGACGAACCCTCCACCGAAACCGAACAACACTGTCGTCACCCCGGTGAGGAGCCCGACCCCGATCAACATCACGAAGTCCATGACCTCACTCCATCAACTCCGACGATCTACGCGCATGCGATGGTCAGCGCAGTTCCTTCGCGTGTCAGCCATTACGATGGACGGGTGAAGAACGTCCCGCTGGCCGATGTCGACCACATCGACCGAGCCGTCCTGCCGATCGGCACCGACTACCCACCCGGCCACGTACTGGACTGGCACGAACACCGGCGCGCGCAGTTCCTCCACGGCGCCACGGGGGTCATGGTCGTCGATACCGCCGAGGGGACCTGGACCGTTCCGCCCGAGCGCGCCGTCCTGATCCCGCCGAATACGCGGCACCGGGTCCACATGTTGGAGGTGAGCACCCGGAGCCTGTACATCGAGCCGCGCGCCGTCCCCTGGTGGCCCGCCACCTGCACGGTCGTGGACGTTCCGCCGCTGCTGCGCGAGCTGCTCCTGGCCGCTGCCGATTTCGAGGTCGACTACAGCCTGTCCGGGCGTGAGGGAAGCATCGCCGAGCTCCTCCTGTACGAGATCGCCGAGCGTGCCCCGCTCCCGTTCCACGTGGGGATTCCCGCCTCCGCCGATCTCGCGGCGCTCTGCCGCGAGTACCTTGCCGCCCCGGACGCCGACGCCACCAACGCCGCGTGGGCCGCCAGGACGGCCATGAGCGAACGGGCCTTCACCCGGCGTTTCCGCGCCGAGACCGGTGACAGCCCAGCCGTCTGGCGGGGCCGCGCCCGCCTGCTCGCGGCCGTCCCGCTGCTCCGCGCCGGGTCGGTCAGCGAGGTCAGTGGCCGTATCGGCTACGCCTCTCCTGCGGCGTTCACTGCCGCCTTCACCCGCGCTTTCGGCACACCCCCGTCCCGCTTCTCCGTGGATCGCCGGGGCGGCGGCCGGCGCTGATTGCCCGTGATCGCGGTCCACGGGGCGGGATCATTTCCGTCCGCGGGGACCACCCAGCTGCCCGGAGAACCGGCGTGCGGCTCCACCTCTACCGTCGCGCCGACCAGGACCGCACCGCACCGCACCGCACCGCACCGCACCGCACCCGTGGCCCCTTTCCGGGGCCCCGAGGTTCATCGGATCAGCTGTTTTGCGGCACTTTTGGCCGGATGATGCCGATCGGAGAGTGGGTTCATCCGTATCGCGCGCAGGGCACGGCCCGCTTGGGCAGCATACGGAGTGAACTCGATCAACTACCGAAAGCAACGATGAGGGGCAGATGCCACGGCCCGAGGACGCCGACTTCACCAGCACGCTGACGATGCTGCATACCACCGTCATGACCACGGGGGCGCGACGGGCGCTGTTCCGCTCTCCGCGCCGATCGGAAATCCGGACAGCGCCTCGCACCGAACGACCAGGAGGTCGGCAACGAGGTCGAGAGGAGAGTCGGGCGGCAGGTCGGGCCGGACCACGTGACCGTCGGTGAACAGACCGACAGCGGCAAGGAGTAGCCACCTCGTCGGGAGGATCACGGTAATGGAAGAGTGGGCCTGTGAGTTACAGCCTCTGGTTGATGCGGTTCGTGGACGGTGCGGCTGTCGCCTTGGACGCTGAGCGGTTTCAGCAAGTGGTCGAGCCGTACGCGGTAAGTAGTGCGACGGTAGACCTTGTTCGACCCGCCACGAGGGACGGAGGCGAGGCGGACACTTACGCCAGCTTCGAACGAAGTGACGGGCCGACAGCCGTGACGGTGACGCATGCGCGTCGGGCGCCACGCTCGCCCTGTTCGCTCGGCTCGTCGGCGACCTCGGGGACCCTGCCGTACCGCAGAGTGGTCGCGTTCTCATCTCTCACCAGGACCGTCGGAGGTGTCTCCGTCCGGCGGTCCGGCAGAAGGCAGAGGCCATCCACCTCGCAGGCGAGCCGATCCGAACCGAGATCGAGCGAAGCCGGGAGTTGGGCTGTCTTCCCCTTGCGGCGGGGAGGCATCGCGGCGGCTGTTCCCAGCCACAGACACGCTGACAGCCGGGCAGTCGCATGACAGTCCCCACCCAGTCATCGGGCTGGAGTTGGTGGCTGGTTACGTTCGTATGCCGGGCAGCGGCTACGGTGCTGTTGTGATGATCAACGGGGAGGACACGACATCCGGGACTGCGCTGCTGATCGCGGCAGCCCCGGCCGGCAAAGGCTGTCTCATCGACGCAACCAGCGCCCTGCCCACGCTGGCGGCGGTCGCGCCCAGCATCCTGACCGGCACGACGGCGGCCACCATCGTGGAACTCGCCGACCCGACCGACCCGCAGACCGTCCTCACCCGCATCCGCGCCGCAGCCGCCGCACCCGGTCCACTCACCCTCTACGTGACGGGACAACTCCACCTCGACCACAAACAGCACCTGATCCACCTCGCACTCGCCCGGACCACGCCGACCACCCTGCGCTATACCGCACTGCCCTGGCACTGGCTGGCCGGCGAACTCAAACTACGACGGCCGGGCACCACCACCGTCGTCATCGACCTGGTCGCCACCCCGGACGCCTGGCAGAAGCTCCGCAACGAGGGCCTCGTCCTCGGCCATGGGATCCGCGTGTACGGCCGGGTCACCCCGCCGCCGAGCCGCCGCCAAATCGCAGAACCGGCCTACCTGAAGGCCCTCGCCACCGCCTGGCGCAGTGGCATCAACCCGCCACTCGCCCAGCTCCACGAACAGGTCGCCGCACAGGCCGGCTCCCACGACGCGCTGTTCCTGGCCATCGACAACACAGCCGCCCTCTCCTCCGCGGCGTCCGCTGTCCAGATCCCGAACCAGCCATATCAGGCCCCAGTCCCTGGTTCGACAACGCCTCCTCCGACGTGGGAAAGCGCCGAGGCGGCCAAGGAGGATCCGCTGCCTGCGATTCTTGCCGCCGCCCACGCCGGGCGGCACGGCGAAGCTGCGTCGCTCGCAGCCATGTGGGAGGGGTGGGCACTGCGTACCCACGGTGCGGGCTCCGTGCAGGCCACCCACTGGCTGGAGGTCCGGGCCGACCTCGCTCGTCTGGCCGACGATCCGGCACGCAGCTGCGAGCTGTGGATGGCTGCCGCCGACGCCCGCCTCGCCCGGCAACAGCCCCCGGACGACCCCGCCGTGGAAGGCGCCGTGGACCGCGCCCACCACCAGTGGCAGGAACTTCGCGACCCGCAGCGGGCCCTGGAACTCGGCCCGCCCCTGGTCTCGTTGCGCCACCACGTACCTGGCCGACGCCCCGGGGCAGTCGAAGCCGTCCAGCACCGATTGGAACTGCTGCACAGCACGTCCTCGGCGGGGGCCCGAAGCACGGCACCCTGACGAGAGACAGGGGACGTCCCTCACACCCGGGTCGAACGTGTACGACCCGACGTACCCCTGTCGGCCTGACGGTCGTCCCTCGCTCGCCCGGAACACTTGGACAATTCTCCGCGCCTGCCGCCTCAAAGGCGACGGCAGGCGCGCCGGTCCGGCCCGTGTCCGGTGCCGCAGCCGGCCTGGACGACCGGGCTGAACCGGATGGGCACATGAGTTCAACTTCACATATCTGGTGAGCAGTTGATGATGCGAGGGTACGTTTGCAGTCGGTGACGCATTCGACAGCCGGCGAAAGTCTCGCGGGAGAAGATGTTGTGGCTCTGAGTCGCGGGGGTCGGAATGGACGCGAGTCGCGAGGAGGACGCCGAACCGTCGGCCGCAGTGGACGAGAGGCCACCGCGGTTCCGCTTTCGGAGAGTCAGGAACGGTGTCGCGCGGGCACTGTCTACCCGTACGCGGCACTGGAGTGCGGTTTCGCTGTTGGTGCTGCTCGGCGCGCTTCTCACGGCATATCTGGTGTGGCCGCGGGCCCGGACGCCTCAGGAGATGGCGTCGGAGGCCACGGACGGCCTGCGCTCCTGGCGAGGTGTCACCTACGCAGGCACCGCGGCGGACAGCGATGGCGTGACGACCAGCGTGCGCGTCACGGTGAGAGGCGACGGTAGGTCCTGAGGCACGCTGAGTCGCGCCTACGGAGCACAGGTGCAGATCGCCGTGGGGAATGGCCGGACCCTGCTGCGCGGCAACAGGCAGTGGTGGCTGTGAGACGAGCCGGGCAGCGCGGACTCTCTGGCCGACACCTGGATCGCAAATCCTCCGGAGAGGATATCGGGCCCGCTTCCGGCGTCCGAGCTGACCCCGAAGGCGCTGGCCGGTGCGGTCTCGGAGGGGACGGCGGGGAAGTGGCGGCAGGCGGGAACCGCATCGGTGAGCGGTGGCCATGTGCGCATGCTGATCAACGGCGCAGTGCAGATATGGGTGACCGCGGAGCCACCGCACCGGCTCCTGTCCGTCGGCTTGTCGACGACCGGCGCATCCGGTCAGGACGCCAAGCCCCCCTCGGCGTTCACCACGGCCGCGTTCACCACGACCGACAACCGCCGGCCCCCGCGCGACGTCCGGGTCCAGTACGCCGCAGCGCGTGATCAGACCCCGCCCAGCAGTTTGTCCTCCACCGTCAGAGAGGCGAGCGGCGCCGAGGCACAGAGCACTGCAGCGGCCGTGAAGCGGCTCGGCGAGACACAGGCGAAGCCCGCCGAGCTCAGCGAGCGTGTCACCGTTCAGCCGGATGTGAGCGTCCATTTGCGCAACATCTCGGGGAGTCCCTGCGGCAGTCGGACATGTTCGTCCGTCGTGACGGTCACCAACGAGGGCAAGACCACCGCGAAGGGCACGCTGTTGGTGTCCGTCGCGGGTCAGTCGGTGGTCGACCAGGTGATCTCGGTTGCGCCCGGGGCGAGCCACCCCGTCACGGCCACCGCGATCAACACGGCCCCGCCCAATACCGTGATGCCCGTGACATGGGCGGCGGTTCTGTACAACTCCGCCGTCCTGGGCGACGATCCGGAGCTGGCCAAGCGGCTCGCCGGCCGGGGCTTCAATGTCAGCGCTCCGCTCGTCGACGACAAGGGCAACGGCAAGGCCGCACTACGGACGTTGGACGCCATGACCTCCGACGTGTCGGCGAAGGTCGACTCCGATCGGATCAGGGCCGCCACGGGCACGATCGCCAACGTGATCAGGCAGCGGGCGTTCGCGCCCTTCTACGAACTGGCTGTCATGACCGACAGTTTGACGGTCACCAACCTGGCCGACTTCGAAGAACTGAGACAGCACACCGCCAAGCTCACCCCGCAGGACATGACGGTGCTGCAGCACGCCACCGACCTCGCCCGGTTCGGTCACAAGGTCACCTGGGGCACCTCGTACCTTCCCGCCGGCGCGTCCCAGGCGTACAGCGCCGACATCCTGGACCTGACGACTCGGCAGGCCATCCAGGAAACGACGGTCACCGGCAGTGCCGGCAAGGTCGAGGACCGGTTCAAGAATGTGGTGAAGCAGCTGCTGGGTGAGACCGGGCAGGTACCCCCGCCGGACTTCGTCAAGGTTGCCGAGGTCAACATCGACCCGAACGCGACCACCCCCATGGTCGGCATGTCCCGGGACGAACTGCTCGAAGAGCTGCGCAGGCTCAAGCTCCACCGATATTGCGCGCCGGGTGGAGGCCATCCGGTCGTCGACAAAATCGTCTTCACCAACCACCCGCTCGGGGAAACCGGCGTGCCGACGCCGAACACGAGCGTGTTCACCTGCGCCGAGTTGCTGCCCCCAGGCCACCACCGACCGGGGGAAGAAGCTCCTCGACGAACAGATCTGGAAGGCGAACAACGACCCGGCCTGGTACACGAAGCACTATCGCTCCGACGGTCACCGCCTTGACATCGCGGTGAGGGAGAACGGTGTCGCACTGCCCGTACTCGCCACGGACAGCAACGGCAACCGGATCTCCCGGGACGCGCTGCCGTCCGCGCCGCCCGAGAGTCGGCTCGCCCTGTCCGACTTCGACCGGTCCTCGGTCCCGCCTCAACGCCTCAAGGACCTCGACAAGGTGGCAAGGGACCGGAGGGTGAGCGTGGACCTCACGAATGCAGAGCGGGCGTTCGAGAAGAACCCGACCGCCGAGTCCCAGCGGGACCTCCTCGATGCGCAGAGGGCGTACAAGAAGCAGCTCGGAGACAAGCCGAACGACAGCGGCTTCGCCGAGCGGCTGGGTGAGGACGCGGCGCGGCACCACGTCATTCCCAAGTCGTTCCCGGGGGCGCACCGGGTCGACTCGGAAGGCCCGGCAGCACCAGGCGGGCCCTGGCGCTGAGTACGACGCTGACCTTGGCGAAGGCGCGGTGTGCGAGGGACCCGGAGGCGAGGAAGTTCGAGACCTGGGAAGCGTGGGTGACGGGCATGCAGACCGGGTCCGCACTGTTCGCCGCGGCCACCGCGCCCGAAGGCAGCAGTGTGAGCGTACGGATCAGGGAGCGGGAGACAAGCCTGCCCTCGATCGGCCCGGAGTCCTGTGTGAACGCCGGTGCCGGGGTCACCTCGTTCAACCTCGCGTTGGTCTGCCGGGAGAACGCGAGGTTGAAGAAGCTGGCCGAGGTGCCCGTCTCCCTGCTGCGCGCGTCGGGCGCAGTGTATGAGGAGTACATCTACTCCTGGGTGGAGGCCCTGCAGGACTTCTGGCTCGGCCGCCGGGAGGCGGGCGACAAGCTGGTCGCCGCATTCGACGGCGCCGACCCGGAGGTGGCCCGGTCCGTCGACTCGGAACTGCTGTCACAGATCCTCTACCCGCCGATCATCCTCTTCCACCGCTGCCTGCAGCAGGACCATGAGGAGTTCAATATCGCGCTGAATGACGCGCTGCGGTGGCACAAGGAGTACTGGTCCGCGGCCGAGGAACGGGCTACGGATGCGGAAGGCCTCGTTGCCCTCGGCCCCCTCGCAGTCGCTTGCCTCGCCCACGACGCGGGATTCCCCCTCGAAATCGAGTCGGAGTACCTGCCCCGGTCGCTCCTCGAATTCAGCTGGGCCGGCGAGATCGATACCTGAACCCGTGATCCGGAAGCCGACGTCGACCGTGATCACTGCCAGGCAGCACGCCGGGACTCTCCGCGGTCGAAGCTGTCCGGGAGAAGGGCTGCGTCTCCCGTCCCGGTCCGGCAGGCCGCTGCCCGGCGCGAGCACGGTACTCGGATCGCGCGGCGGCCGGTCGATGAAGTGAACGGTCCGGACGGCCCGGACGGAACCATCGCTGTTCCCGGCCGCTTCGTCGTCGCTGTCTGCACTGCCGACGCAGCCGAACGCGTGCGTAGGGCTTGCATGAGCCGTGTGGTGCGATGAGTGGCTCGCACGGTTGCGAGGGAGCAGCGCCGGAGGTGACCCGCTGCTCCTGCCCGGCACGAAACCCTCGGACCGTCGGCAGTTGCCGCGACGGCTCACGGGAGACAGAGTGAAAGGAGAGCACACGAGATCGGAGCGTGCCGTGATCGTTCTCGGAGTCATCCTGCTTGTCATCGGTTTCGTGACCGGAATCTCCATCCTGTGGACGATCGGAATCATTCTCGCCGTGGTGGGTCTGATTCTGTGGATCCTGGGCGGGATGGGACACACGGTCGCCGGTCGAAGGCACTACTGGTAGAGCGACAGGGCAATCCTCCTCGGCTCCCGAAGGTCACTCGGCGTCATCCACCGGCGGATTCTGCCGGGAGCGGTGACAGATGAATGACGTGACCCGGGGAGGGAAGACCACAGGAACGTCTCTGGCAATTCTCCGTTTCTCGGTGATCGGTGAGCGGAGGAGCCATGTCGACCGGAACCCTCATAGCGATCATCGTTGCGGTAGTGGTCGTTTTGCTGGTGTGCGCACTCGTAGCATGGAGGGTTGCGCGCAGACGCCATCTGAAGGAACAGTTCGGCCCGGAGTACGAGCGGCTCGTGGAGGAGAAACAGAGCCGGCCGGCCGCGGAGCAAGAACTGAGGGAACGGGAACAGCGCCATGACGCGCTGGAGATCAAACCGCTCTCGGCGACGGATCGGGAGAAGTACGCCCAGGGCTGGAGCCAGGCGCAGGAGCGTTTCGTCGACCATCCCGACGACGCGGTCCATGAAGCCGACCGGCTCGTGACCGCGCTGATGAGCGAGCGCGGCTATCCGACCAAGGGATACGAGCAGCAGGTCAGCGATCTGTCGGTCGAGCACGGCCGCACTCTGCAGAACTACCGCACCGCCCACGAGGTCAGCGACCGCAGCAGCCGTCACCAGGCGACCACGGAAGAGCTACGGGGTGCGATGGTCCACTACCGGGCTCTGTTCGACGAACTGCTTCACAACGGCGGGCGGCCGCGGGAGTAGCGAGGAAGAACCGCCAGTGCGCCTCCGGTCCGGGCCGCTACCCGCCGAAGGCGCCGGATCGGATGGAGGAAGAGCCATGGCGACGGGACACCGGGACCCCCTCGGGTCCGATGCAAGCAACTTGTCCACTGACGATCTACGCGGACGGGACGCCTCGGCGCCAGAGGTCCGCGAGGCCCCGACCGAAGTTCCACCGACCTTCCCGGGAGAAGCCACGACGACTGACCCGGGCCATGGTCGAAGCGGTGAGGACGAGACACCGCACGCACCGCCGTCCGGCGCCGCGCCCGATGCCGCCGCCGGAAGCAGAGACGGGGATGAGGGGGACGAGCCCCTTCTCGGCGTCGGCAGGGAGCAGGAGGAATTCCGCAGCCGGTGGCAGCGGATCCAGGGTGACTTCGTCGATGATCCCCGGGCGGCGGTCAGTGCTGCGGACACCCTGGTCGCGGAGGTGATGCAGGCACTCGCCAGGACCTTCTCCGACCACAAACAGGGGCTCGAAAGCCAGTGGCAGCGGGGCGAGCAGGTACCGACCGAGGAACTGCGTGTCGCGCTGCAACGCTACCGGTCGTTCTTCAACCGGTTGCTGAATACGTGAGCGGGCTGCCTGCCCGGCCCCGACGCCGGCCTTCCTGTTGACCGGCACCCGAACCGCCCGCTGCGGAGCAGGCCGACCCGATGGTCGGCCACCGCCTCGGCGACTTGCCGGCTACGGATGTCGCCGGGCGGCCCGTCGGCCGGTGCTCACTCCTTGACCGCGCCCGCATTGGCGCCGTTGACGAAGTAGCGCTGGAAGCAGAAGAAGAGCGCGGCCACCGGGATGGTGGACAGCAGGGCCGCCGCGAGTTTCAGCGGATACTGCGTTCCGCCGCCGAGTCCGCCCGAGACGAAGCGGGCCAGGCCCGTGGTGAGCGTCTCGTACTGGCCGGACTGCGTGCTGACGAGGAAGTGCGTGAATTCGTTCCACGATCCCTGGAACGACAGGATCGTCAGGGTGATCAACGCCGGTCTGGCCATGGGCAGGACGACGGACCAGAAGATCCGGAACACACCCGCCCCGTCGACCCGTGCCGCCTCCTCGACCTCGCGCGGCACCGACTCGAAGAACTGCTTCATGATGAAGATGCCCGCCGCGTCCACCAGCAGCGGCAGGATCATGCCGGTGTACGTGTCGAAGAGACCGAAGGTGTTCAGCACCAGGAACTTCGGGATGAGCAGGGCCACGCCGGGCACCGCCATCACCGCGAGCACGAAGCCGAACAGCGCCGAACGGCCCCGGAAACGCAGCCGTGCCAGCGCGTATCCCGCCATGGAGTCGAACAGCACCCGGCCCGCCGTCACCAGCACCGCGATCAGAGCGGAGTTGCCCAGCCAGCGCAGGAAGGGCACTCCGTCCGCGGCCCGGCTCAGCCCGAACAGCCGCTGGTACGCGGCCGTGGTCGGAGTGGTCGGCAGCAGGGCCAGCGGGTGCGCGGCGGCGTCCGGGTCCGTCTTGAAGCCCGTCACCAACTGGAGGACGAACGGGAGCAGATAGAGCAGCCCCAGCCCGAGGACCGCGGTGTACCCCACCAGTCGCCACGGCAGGCGGAATCGGCTCAGGACGGGACGGCCCCGGTCGTGCGGGGCGCGACGGGCGCGTTCGCGTACGGCCGTAGCGGCGGCGGTCATCGGTTCCTCCTGGTACGTGCGCCGCGCTCCCGCAGCGCCCAGCGCTGGAACGCGGTCAGGACGAGGATCAGGGCGAGCAGGATGAACGCGATCGCCGCGCCCTGCCCGAAGTCGGCGTTGTCGAAGCCCGCCGAGTACGACAGGAAAGCGGGGGTGAGCGTCGTATTGCCCGGAGCGCCCTGGCCCATCACGTACACCTGGTCGAACACCTGCCAGGTGGAGATCAGCCCGAGCGTCAGAACCAGGAACAGCACGGGGCGCAGGGCCGGCAGCGTCACATACCGCAGCATCTGACGGCGGTTGACCCCTTCCATCGCCGCCGACTCCTCCAGTTCCCGCGGGATGTTCTGGAGCGCCGCGAGGAAGATCAGCATGAAGCTGCCGGAGGTCGTCCACACGGCGAGCAGGATGAGCGTGCACATCGCGACCGAGGGGCCCGAGAGCCACTCGAACCACGACAGCCCCAGTGTGGAGTGATCTGCCAGCAGGCCGGTGGGCCGTTCGGGATCGACGATTCCCAGACCTCCCAGGACCAGGGAGAGCACCCCGCGCGGGTCCGCGAACCAGTTCGGTCCCTTGACCCCGATCCAGGACAGCATGGAGTTGACGGCTCCGCTGCCCTGGAAGAGGAAGAGGAAGACCGTGGAGACGGCGATGGAGCTGGTGACCGACGGGAAGAAGAACGTCGTACGGAAGGCTCCGCGCCCCCGCAGCATCTTCTGGTTGACGATCAGGGCCAGGCCCAGTGCCAGCACGGTCTGCAGGGGGACGGTCAGCAGGACGTAGTAGAGGTTGTTGCGCAGGGACGTGGCGAAGAGGGTGCGATCGAGCCCGTCCTGTGTGAGCAGCGACCGGTAGTTGTCCAGGCCGACGAAATCCGCCTGGCCGGAGAACGGGTTGGACTGTCCGTCCCAGTGCAGCAGGCTCACCCACAGCGCCATCAGGATGGGGAGCACCATGAACAGTCCGAGGACGAGCACCATGGGGCTGACGAACAGCCAGCCCCAGGTGCCCTCCCCGCGAAGGCCTGCGCGCCGGGCGCGGGCCTTCGCGGTCGTGCCGGTTTCGCCGGGGGCGCTGTCAGGTGCGCCGGGCGAGCCGGTCGTACGGGGGATACCGCTCGCGCGGATCGTGCGGATGGGCATGGGGGCTCAGTTGCCCTTCGCGATCGCCTGTTCGCCGTTGCGCTGAAGGTCGGCGAGGATCTTCTTCGGGTCGGCGGTGCGCAGCGACTGCAGATCGGTGTTGAACTGGCTCAGGACCTTGTCGAAGCCGGCGATCGTCACCGGGCCCTGCGCGTAGGCGCTGCCGTCCACCCAGGCCTTGGCGGCGGGCTGCTTCCCGGCGTAGGTCTTGAGCGCGCTCGTCCGCGACGGCATGACACCGAACGCATCGGCGAAGGCGAGCTGCTGCTTCGCGGAGGTCAGGTCCTTCACGAGGTCGACGCCCGCGTCGCGGTGCGCGCTGTCGGCGGCTACGCCCCAGCAGTTGCTGAAGGCGAGGGTGCCCTGGCCGGCCGGCCCCGCGGGCAGCGGTGCGACGGCGTACTTCACATCGGGGTGGTCGAGCTTCATGCCGCCTTCGAGCCAGTTGCCCTCGATGGTCATCGCGGCCTTGCCCTTGCCGAGTGCCTCACCGCCCCAGCTGGTGTCCACCTGCTTGGCGAACTTCATCGAGCCCGACTTGAGCAGGGACTGGACGAACTCGAGCCCCTTGGCGTTCTCCGCGGTGTCGGCGGTCATCTTCTTCTGGTCCGGGTCGGTGAGCCAGCCGCCCGCCTGCTTCATGAAGACGCCGAGCCGCTGGTACTCGTCGCTGGTGACCAGGCCGGTGACGCCGTTCTTGGTGAGCTTGCCGGCGACGGTCCTCAGCTCCTCCCAGCTCTTGGGATAGTCCTTCTCCGTCAGCCCGGCCTTCTTCCACAGGTCGGTGTTGATGGCCAGACCGAGGGTGGAGGTGTCCTTCGGCAGACAGACCAGCTTCCCGTCGTACGAGAACGAGGTCCGCAGCTGCTGGGAGAAGTCGTCGGCGTCGGATATCCGGTCCCCGTACGGGTACAGCGAGCCGCCCTTCGCGTAGTTCGCGAACTGGTCGGAGTTGACGTAGAAGACGTCCGGCGGCTTGTGCCCGGCGAAGGACTGGGCAAGCTGCTGATTCATGTCCTTGGCGACCTCGACGGAGACGGAGTTCCCCGACTCCTTCGCGTACGCGGCGGCGGCAGCCTTGACCGCCTGGGTCTCGGCGTCCCCCGAGGTGGCGATCAGTACCGTCAGATTCTGCTTGGCGGCCTTGTCCTGCTCCGGCTCCTTGTCGCTGCCGAAGCTGGACGAGCAGCCGGTGGCGGCCAGGAGCGCCGCGCAGGTGGCGAGCGCGGCGAAGGCCGTACGGGTTCCCATGAGTTCCTCCATGAGGGGGTGAGGCTTGCGGCTCAGCTGCCCGGAGAGGGCGCGCTGTGAATCGGTGGCCCGCGGCACGGGCGAGGGGGTGGTTCAGTCGTCCGACGCGGACGTGCTGTCACGCACGACGAGGGACGGTTCGAGCAGGACGCGTTCGGGCGGAGCGCCGACCTGCGACATCCGGGCCAGCAGAAGCCGGACGCATTCGCGGCCGACGGCCTCCAGCGGCTGGGCGACGGTGGAGAGTCCGGGAGACAGGAGCGCCGCCAGGGGGTCGTCGTCGAAGCCGACGACGGCGATGTCGGCGCCCGGCACGACCCGTCGTTCGCGCAGGGCGTGATAACAGCCCAGCGCGAGCATGTCGCTGGCGGCGATCACGGCCGTCGCACCCGCGTCCAGCAGTGGTCCGACAGCGGCCTGGGCCGACGCGATGTCATCGACGCTCTGTGCCCGCCTGCCGCGCACCGGTAGGCCGTGCCGTCGCATGGCGCGCTGCCAGCCCGCGGCGCGGTCGTCGCCGACCCCGGAGCCGCGCGGCCAGCCGAGGAACGCGATCCGGCGATGCCCCAGACCCACCAGATGCTCGACCGCGGCGTCCGTGCCCGAGGCGCCGTCGACGTCGACCCAGTCGCCGACCTGACGACCGGACCACATCCGGCCGAAGGCCACGAACGGCACCCCGCGCTTCTCCAGCCAGGCCTGGCGCTGGTCGCCCCGGTCGGTGCCGCTCAGCACGAAACCGTCCACGCTGTGGAGGTCGAGGAGTTCCTCGTATCCGTCGAGACCCGCGCTGCCGGGGGGTGCGGCGAAGAGCAGGATCCGATAACCGGCCTCGTCGGCGGTCTGGGACAGGGCGTGCAGGAACCGGTCCATGACCGGGGCCGAGGTGCCGGGGGCGGTGGGACGTATGCCGTAGCCGATGAGCTTGCTGGAGCGGGTACGCAGGGTCTGCGCCGCTCGATGCGGGCGGTAGCCCAGCTCGTCGATGGTGCGCAGGACGCGGTCCAGGGTCTCCGGACGCAGCAGTTCGGGCGAGTTGAGCGCGTTCGACACCGTCTGCGGAGACACTCCGGCCCGCTGCGCGACCGTGGCCAGGGTTACCGAAGCGGCCTTGGTCGCGGGGGTGTTGGAGGAGCGGGGCATGAGGGTCTCCGGAACCGGTTGTGCGAATGGACGAGTTCATTGGAGCGTTCCAAAACCGTTGTCATCGCCCTGAGGTCGTCGTTAGGGTTCTTGGAACGCTCCAATGCCTGAGAGGTTCTGCTCTGTTGGACACAACTGTCAAGGCCCACGACATAACAAACTCCGAGACGGGGGCAGGCCCGTCGGCCGAAGGACTCCAGCCATTCCTGCATGACGCCTGTGTGACGCTGTACGCGCCGAGCTTCGTGATCTCGCGTGCGAACGGTCAGATCGACGGTGCCGCCGACGGCTTCTACCACGGCGACAGCAGAGCACTCGCCCGGCTGACCGTCGCGACGGACCACATCGTGCTCGCCCCGGTGAGCGGAGGGCTGGAGGGCGCGGACCGGGCGGCCTTCCGCAGTGTGCTGCGCGGCCTCGGCGAGGACACGCCGGACCCGGCAGTCACCCTGCACCGGCGCCGCCGCGTCGCCCCCGGGCGCCTGGAGGAGACCCTCGAAGTCGCCAACGCCGGGCGGCAGCACGTACGTCTCCGGCTGATCGTCACCGCCGGGACGGACCTCGCCCCGATCGAGCGCGTCAAGTCCGGACATGCCCAGCGCCCGGTCACCGCCACTTCCGCCGGGAACGGACTCCGCTGGTCGCAGGACACCTTCGCCGTACGTCTCACCGGCTCCCCGGAGCCCGCGGCCGTCGACCCGGCCGCCGGACGGCTGGAGTACGAGATCGAACTCGCCCCCGGAGCCGTCTGGACCGCCGTACTGCACTGCGACGCGGCGCATGAGGACGGCGACCAGTTCCCCGCACCCCCTGCGGACAGCCTGCCCTGGCGCACGCCACGACTGCGCAGCGCGGACCGGCGCTTCGACCACTGGCTGAGCCAGTCCGCGGCCGACCTCGACCGGCTGCGGCTCACCGATCCGGAGAACCCCGCCGACCAGTTCCTGGCCGCCGGGGCCCCGTGGTTCCTCACTCTCTTCGGCCGCGACTCCCTCTGGGCGGCCCGCATGCTGCTGCCCCTGGGCACCGACCTCGCCGCCGGAACGCTGCGCACCCTGGCCCGCAGGCAGGGCACGAAGTCCGACCGGGCCACCGAGGAGCAGCCGGGCAAGATCCTGCACGAAGTGCGCCGCGCCACCCAGAATTTCAACGAGAACTTCTCCCTGCCGCCCTGCTACTACGGCACGGTCGACGCCACCCCGCTCTGGATCACCCTGCTGCACGACTCCTGGCGCTGGGGCCTCGCGCCCGAGCAGGTCGAACAACTCCTGCCGCACGCGGAGTCCGCCCTTGCCTGGATGCGCGACCACGGCGACGCGGACGGGGACGGGTTCCTGAAGTACATCGACCACACCGGCCGGGGCCTGGCCAACCAGGGCTGGAAGGACTCGGGCGACTCCATCCGCTACGGCGACGGACGCATCGCGGCTTCCCCGATCGCGCTCTGCGAGGTCCAGGCGTACGCGTACGAGGCGGCCCGGGGCGGCGCGGACCTGCTGCGCGCCTTCGGCCGCCCCGGCGCCGACCGGTGGGAGGAGTGGGCCGAGCGGCTCCGCGACCGTTTCCGCAGCCACTTCTGGGTGGAGGACGAGCGGGGGCCGTACCCGGCCGTGGCGCTCGACGGTGACAGGAAGCCGGTGGACTCGGTCACCTCGGGCTTCGGCCACCTGCTGGGCACGGGCCTGCTCGACCACGAGGAAAGCGCCCTGCTGGCCGCCAGGCTCAGCGCGCCCGACCTCGATTCGGGCCATGGTCTGCGGACTCTGAGCAGCGACTCCGTGGCCTACAACCCGTACGGCTACCACATCGGTTCCATCTGGCCGCATGACACGGCCATCGCCGTGAACGGCCTGGTCAGGGCCGGATTCCCGGAAGCGGCCGCGTCCCTGTCCGAGGGACTGCTGAGCGCGTCCTCGGCCTTCGACGGCAGGCTTCCCGAACTGTTCGCCGGCCATGGAGCGGTGACCGACGCCCGGCCCTCGCCCTATCCCGCGTCGTGCCGCCCGCAGGCCTGGGCGGCGGCCTCGTCGGTGATGATCCTCCAGTCGGTGCTGGGGCTCTTCCCCGATGTCCCCGGCGGAACGCTCACGGTCGCGCCCGGGTTCGCGGAGGCGTACCGTCCGCTGAAGGCCGAGGGGCTCGACATCGCGGGCGGGCGGCTGGACATCTCCGTCGATGCCGACGGTACGGCGCACGTCGAGGCGCCGAAGGGCCTGGTCGTGAGGAGGCAGCACCTGACACCCCGCTGACGCGAGCAGGTGTGCCCGCTCCACGGCAGGTCGCCGTGGAGCGGGGCGAAGGCCTGCTTCTGCCCCGAGGGCCGGTGCGGGCCTCCGTGAAGGGCGGTGGCGACGGCCGTACGGCAGCGCCCGCACGAGCGGTTCGGCTTCCGTCCCCACGGCGGGGCGGGCCGTCGGCCGAGGAGGCCGGTGCCTCGCTTCCGCCTCGGCGCACCCTTCCCGGTGCGCACGGGCTCACCTCTTCGCGGATGTGGACTCGTCCGCCGGGCGCAGCGCCTGACGGACCGACCAGAGGACTGAGACGAGTGGTACTGCCACCACCGCTCCCAGTACTCCCGCCGCGATGGCGCCGCCGATCACCGACAGCGCGACCACGACGGGGTGCAGGCGGACGGCCCAGCTCATCACGAGCGGGTGCAGCAGGTGGCCCTCGATCTGGCCGATGACCACGATCAGGACGAGGACGACGGCCGCCACGATCGGGCCCTTCGCCGCAAGAGCCACCACGGCCGCGACCGCGAGGGCGATCGGCGAGCCGATCAACGGAACGAAGGCGGCGAAGAATTCAAGCAGCGCCAGAGGCAGAGCCAGTGGCACTCCGAGCGCGAAGAGGGCCAGTCCCACGAGTACGGCGTTGGTCCCTGCCACCAGGATGATGCCGTGGGTGTATCCGGTGAACGTACGCCAGGCCGCCCGGCCCGCGGTCGCCACCCGGGCTCGCGCCGCCCGCGGGAGCTGATCGCAGAACCAGTCCCACTGCCGGTCGCCCGAGTGAAGGAAGAAGACCGAGCAGAACAGCGCCAGGACGAATACCGTCACCACCTCGACGAGTCGGCCCACACCACTGACGGCCGTGCTGATGAGGGCGGAGCGATGGCTCGACAGGTACTCCCCGATCCGGGACCGGAGGTCTTCGAGCGTCCTCGGATTCAGCCGGAACGGCGGCCCCTCCAGCCACTGTTCGATCCTGCCCAGACCGTCGCTGAACTCCCGTTCCAGCCCGGCGCGTTCTCCGGCGACCGCCTCGCCGACGAGCGTCAGGACACCGAGGACGAGGACGATGCTGCCGAGCAGTGCCACGGTGACGGCGAGCGCCCGCGGCATCGGACGGGCCAGGAGATCCGTGATCGGGCGGAGCACCGCCGTCGCCACCAGGCCGAGAAAGATGGCTGCCGCCACCTCGTGGAACCGCCCCAGCGCCGAGAAGACCGCGTACACGACGGCTCCCACCACGAGGATCCGCCACGCGTAGGCGGCGGCCGTCTGGAGCGTGGGGTTCACGCGTGCCGTGTGCCGCGAGCCGGGCGGCGCCTGTCGCACGTCCGGGTTCCGGGCCGCGGGGCCGGTCATGCCGCGCAGCGCCCGGCGTGACGCGGTGCGGATCCGGTGTCGTCGTCCTTCGGACGGTGCGCCGGGGTCCGTGGTGTCGGGCTGCGGATGCGAGGGCTCGGGCATTCCCTGCTGGTATCAGGAGGGGCCGCGTCGTTCCGGACTCCCGGGCCGACATGCGCAGGATGTCACCCCACGGGCGGAATCGCGGGTCGCTGGAGGCGCCGCGACGCACCCGGGCAGAAAGCGGCGGAGGACGTGGCGGAGAGCTGGCTCTCGCGTGGAGTCGACCGACGCATCCGGTTCGGCTGCGCGACCGAAAGGACCGGCTCGTTTCCGCCGCGGACAGCGCCCCGGTCACATCCTCCCTCTTGTGCGGGGCGCCCCCTCCCCCGGCGCTCTGGCCCGCTTCCCGGCCGCGGGATCTCATCCCTCCTTCCCTGCGCCGACCGCATCGGGCGCACTGGCGGGATACCAACCACCCGGTCCAGTACGCCTGTTCACGACCTCTTGCGCACGCACCGGCGCCACTGGGCGACCCTCATCACCCTGCTGCCCGCCGGGCATTCGAGAGATCCATGACCACCCACGGAATGCCGAATCGTCGAGCCAGGGCCGACCGGCTTTCGCATCACCCGTGACCAGCGAACCCGCCCACACCACTCCGATAGCATGTTCGAGCTCACGACGAGCGCCTTCACCGCCCGCCCTTCACCGGAAATCCACGCCATCCGGCACGAAGAGTGAACTATCCAGCCAACATCTAACAAATCGGCCAAACAATTGATACCTAGAGCATCGCGGGTGTTTTCGCGAAAAGACGACAGCACAGCGATCGCCGCGTGGCGTCGACCACGGGCGATACTGTGGGCCACAGCGGCGGTGGTAACCCTCGGATTCCTCATCGCACTGGAAATCGCCGCGCGCCACTACGGCATGCCGGGGCCGATCGTCGCCCAGGCGCAAGAGGTGGTCATCGCCCCCAAATCGGGCTTCCTGTTGTACGCCAGCATGGCGTTGATGATGGTGGTGCTCACCTGGAAGCAACGGCTCATCGCCGCCGGGGCCGCGATCGGCATCGACCTCATCTTCTTGCTGGTGCGGTGGGCGACGGACACCAAGGTGACCGAAGGCCATCCCTTCGGCAACGGCGCGCTGTGGGTGATTCTGGGCTGTGCGGTCATCGCTGTCACGCGCCGCACGGGCCAGGAACGTGTCCTGCTGCTGAAGGGAGTCGGGCTGGGCCTGCTGCTGGTGACCGGCCGCAAGACGGGCGATGCCTGGCTGCTCATCACGTCGAAGGCCCGTCCGACCGTGCTCGACCAGTACGTGGCAACCGCAGATCATGCACTGGGCAACCCGTCGTGGCTGGTGGGCCAGATCGTCAGGGCCACCGGCCCGATCGGCGCCCATTTCCTCGACGCCATCTACACACAGCTTCCGGTGGCCGCGGTCGCCGTCACGGTGTACCAGCTACGCAAGGTGGCGGTCGAGCGTCGCTTCCCGGGCCATCATCTGGTGCGCACCTTCCTGGTCATCGGCCTGCTCGGGCCGGGCATCTACATGATCTTCCCGGTGGTCGGACCGATCTTCGCCTACGGCGCCGACGGCGGGCACTGGGCGTTGGCCAACCTGTGGCCGGACACGCCGCCGCCGATCGGTACCCCGCACCACATGACATTCGACGAGATCACTCCGCGCAACTGCATGCCCAGCCTGCACACGGCGTGGGCTACCGCGATCTTCATCCATTCCCGCAAGGGGCCACGGATTCTGCAATTCGCGGGCGCGTTCTGGCTGATCGCCACGCTCGGCGCAACGCTGGGCTTCGGCTACCACTACGGCGCGGACATCATTGCCGGCGTGGTGTTCACACTCACGATCGAGGCGGCACTGCGCTCGCTCGACCGTGGCTGGGACCGGTCGGGAATCCAGCTGGTCGCCTACGGTACAGCCGTCTTCGCCGCCCTCCTGGTGTCGTATCGCTATCTGTCGGTGGAGATGGCCGAACATCCGTGGGTGTTCGGACCACTTCTCATTCTGGCGACGGCCTCGGTGATCTACGGCTACGTCCGGACCACCAGGCTGTGGGAACCGAAGGCCGCACCGGCGCAGCAGCCGGAACCGCAACCCGAACTGGTCTGAGCCTGAGCCTCGTAGTCGGCCACCAGCGCTCGGCCGGTCCCGGCCGAGCAACTCGGCACTCCTGCGGCGGCGTTGCGCCTGGTGCCGGCCATGGGCGGCTCGGACGACTCCGGAACGGCCGTACCACGCGCACCCCCGGGGCGGCGGCAGGCCGACCCGGGGTGCCTGGGATAGCGTCCCTCTCACTCCGGACAAGCGAGTGAGAGGGACGTCGTGCAGGTTCAGGTGCGTGGGCGGGGCGTCCGCTGGTGGATCACATTCGGGACGATCACGTTCGGGACGCTGTTCTTGGTCGTCGGTTTGATCCTGGCGGGGGTGTCGGCCTCGTTCCTGACCGACGCGGAGCGCGCCCCGGGCACGGTGGTGGCGCTGGAGCGGCGGAACGACCACAACGGCGCCTCCCGCAAGAAGCGGGAGAGCGACAGGCCCGTGGCGTACCCGGTGGTCGAGTTCACCTCGGCGGACGGTACGCCGAGGACGTTCCGGAGCTCGACGGGTTCCAACCCACCGTCGTACGAGCAGGGTGAGCGGGTCGAGGTGCTGTACCGCTCCGATTCCCCCGAGGACGCGCGGATCAACGGGTTCGCCTCGCTGTGGCTGCTGCCCCTGCTCTTCGGCGGGATCGGGCTGGTGATCGCAGGGATCGGGACAGGCATTGCGCTGGTGGGGCGGGCACGCTCCTGGACCGTGTGCTCAATGCGTGCGTGACTGCGCGATCCCGGCCTACGTGAGGGAGCGATCAGCGGGTGTGCGCGTCCAGGGCGTCGATGATCTCGCGCCAGAGTTCGCGGGGTCGGTCGTGCCCCATGTCGGGGAACAGCAAGAGCTTCGCTCCGGGCACCAGGTCGGCGGTGCGCTTCCCGCCACTGGGGTCGGTCAGGATGTCGTCCAGACCATGAATCACCAAGGTCGGCACTCGAAGCCCGCGGAGTGCGTCGGCGCGCGAGCCGCTGAGGATCATTGCCCCGAGTTGCCGTCCGGCTCCGGCCGGGTGGTAGGCGCGGTCGTAACTCTCGGCGGCCAGCTCACGAAGGAGCGCCGCGTCGCCGTAACGCTTGGAGGCCCACACCAGGTCCCGTTCCGCCGCCGCGATGTACCCCTCGCGATCCGATGGCTTCGGGCGGAGGAGCACTGCCTGGGCCTCGGCGCTGGGCCGGCCGTAGTCGGACTCGCCGGTCGAGGACATCATCGACGTCAGGGTCAGCACTCGCATCGGCTGTCCGATGGCCATCGTCTGGGCGAGCATGCCGCCCATCGAGGATCCGACCACATGCGCTCGTTCGATTCCGAGCACGGTGAGCAGGTTGAGGCCGTCGTCGGCCATGTCCGTCAGGGTGTAGGGCACCATCGCGAGGGCGGACGCGACGTCTCCCGAGCTCACGGTGTCGGTGAACAGGCCCATGTCGACGGGGTGATCGTCGAACTTGGTGGACAGCCCGCAGTCGCGGTTGTCGTACCGGATCACGTAACGTCCACGTTCTGCGAGTGCGCGGCAGAAGTCCTCGTGCCAGGCGATCATCTGCGCGCTGAAACCCATCACGAGCAGGACAGCCGGATCGGAGGGATCGCCGAAGGTCTCGTACGCGATGGACACTCCTGGCGACACTTCAACGATCGGCATACCGGGAGTATCTCAGCATCCCCCGTCCGTGCGCACCCGGAATCGGCGCCGCTCGACCGTCGCGTCCGGACAGCTGCCGACATCCCGCCACGGCTGAGCCCTGGTCCTACGGTGTGAGACCGCTTCGCCGGCACCCGTGCACGTGCCGAAGCTCCCGCTTGATAGTTCCGAGCGGTCTCTTCCATGGTTGCGAACTGCGATCGAGCAAGAAACCAACTACCGGAGGGCACGCACTCGTGCGCACGCTTTACGTCATCACTCACCCGGAGGCGACGCACCACGTCGAGGGAGTCGTCGGCGGGTGGCACGACTCGCAACTGACGCCCGCCGGTGTCCGTGCGGCGCGGTCCTTCGGAGCCCGTGCGAGCACCAGGTCATCGTGACGCACGGCGGCCCCTTGACCTTCGTCGTGCCGTCCTGGATCAGGATGCCGATCGAGTCGGCCGGATATGCCAGTCTCCGGGCGCCCTCCGGCAGCATCACCACGCTGCGCGAGGACGACTTTTTCCACAACCGCCAAGAGCCGGCCTCGGTGACACCCGTCATCTCGACTCCACCGAAGCCGGCTGACCTCGGCCTGGCCCGCTTCGACGACCACTGGAACAGACGTCACAGCGGCGGGCCGTCCCGTGCCCTGCCGTCATGTCTCGGGTTCCGGCTCGGCTCTTGTGGCGTTGCCACGCCCGGCGATCCATCGTTGCCTTCGACAATTCAAGAGCGGTGAAGCGCAGGTGGCCCGTATGGTCGCGGACAGGATGGGGCTCGTAGCGCAGAGGTTGTCGCGCCTTCACCGCGTGTGGGAGGACGCCGGTTCGAATCCGGTCGGCCCCATCCTTCTCGGCCATCACGACTCCGGTCTCAAGGATCAGGACGTCAGGCCGGCGGGCGGATCCGATCGCTGGTCTTCTCCCGGAGCGTGGCTTCCAGTCGGTCGCGGGCCTTGGACTGGGCGGCGATCCGTTCGTTGAGGACCGCCAGCCGTTCCAGCGCGACGCGCAGGCCCTTGTCCGAGGGCGGTGCGGCAGCCACATCACCGTCCAGGCATGGCAGGAACACGCGCACATCGTCCAGCGTGAGCCCGGCGGCCAGCAGGTAGCGGATGTTGCGGACCCGCACCACGGCCCGCTCGTCGTAGCTGCGGTAGCCGTTGGAGGCCCGTTCCGAGGAAATCAGCCCGGCCTGCTCGTAGTGCCGCAGCGCACGAGCGCTCGTCCCGGTCGCGCCGGCCAGCTCACCGATCCGCACCCGTTCCACCTCCCGGGTCACTCCTATCACGCCACCACCGCTCCGCCGTCGACCGGGAGTACCACTCCGGTGACGAACGACGCAGCCGATGCGGCAAGTTGGGTGATCGCCCAGGCCACCTCCTCGGGGCGGCCGATCCGGGCCAGCGGGGTGTGCGCCACCTGCCACTCCCGCACTGCGGTCATCCGCTCCGGGGTCAGGCCCTGGTGCTCGCCGATGGGGGTGTCGATCGCGCCGGGGGCGACCGCGACCACCCGCACCCCGCGGGGTGCCAGCTCGACCGCCCAACTGCGGGTCAGCAGTTCCAGGGCCGTCTTGGTCGCCGCGTAGACCGAGCTGCCGGGCCAAGCCCGTTGCCCCACCGACGTACTGACATTGACGATCACTCCGCCCGATGCTTCCAGGGACGGCAGCGCAGCCTGGGCCAGCAGGATCGGTGCGACGAGGTTGGTGGCAAGCTGAGCCGTGATCATCTCCGGCGTCAGCATGCCGAGGGCGCCGCTGCGCACGATGCCGGCGTTGTTGACCAGCACGTCCAATCGGCCGTGCGTCTCCAACACGGCCTGGACGATCCGCTCGGGCTCGCCCTCGGCGGTGATGTCGACGGCCAGCGGCGTGATCCGCTCATGCCCGGTCGCCGTCTCCTTCAGCGGTTCGCTTCGCCGTCCGATCGCGACCACGTGGGCGCCGTCGGCGGCGAAGGCACGGGCGGTGGCCCGACCGATGCCGGTACCGGCTCCGGTGACGGCGACGATCCTGCTGCTCTGCGGTGGGGTGCTGTTCATGCCAGTGATCGTGCAACCCTGCCGCCAGCGGCAAGGTCAACGTTCCGTCGGGGAATCCTCGGAGAATCCGCAGGAGGGCAAGCGTTCGGGCCTTGCGTGTGGGGCGGGTGCCGGCTTCGTCCGTAGCACGGTGACCTCGTCGTGTTGTGCGGCCGGGTGGGACGACACCATGGTCTGGAACTCCCCCACGGGCTGCCGGGGGTGCGGCTGTGCCGCGGTGGTGATGCGGGCGACGGCCAGGCGTGTCAGCTCGCGGTCGTGAGGGGCGTCGTCCAGAGCGCGGTGCAGGGTCAGCCCCTCGATCAGCGCGTCCACTTGGCGTGCGGTGACGGCGTCGAAGTGCCGTTCGAGGATGCGGCGGCTTCGCTGCATCCACGATTGGCACAGCTGCCGGTATTCCGGGCGGCGGGCGGCGAGAGTGTAGAGCTCCTGGGTGAGGATCAGGTCGCGACGGGGGCCCTCGGAGAGTGTGTGGATGAGGTCGGTGACGGCCTCACGGGCCTCTTCGAGGCTGTCGGCTCGGCCGAGGCGGATGTCGAAGCCGGCCACGATGTGGTCGGCGAATTGCGTGAAGGCTTCATGCAGCAGTTCGTCGATGCCGGTGAAGTGGTAGGTCATCGAGCCGAGCGGCACGTCGGCGCGGACAGCGATCTTGCGGTGGGAGACGCCTGCGACGCCTTCGTCGGCGATGAGGTCGAGCGTGGCGGCGAGAATCCGTTCGCGCCGCTGTGGGTCCGTACGTCCGGTGGCCATGCGAGCGCCGTCAGAGCTCGCGGACGGGGCGGGCTGGATTGCCGACGGCGACGACGTCGGCAGGGATGTCCTTGACGACCACCGCGCCGGCGCCGATCACCGAGTTCTCGCCGATCGTCACCCCGGGGCACACGATGGCGCCGCCGCCGAGCCAGACGTTGTCGCCGATGGTGATGGGGCGTGCGGCTTCGAGCTTGTCCCGCCGGGGCTGCGGCTCCACGGGGTGGGTGGGCGTGAGCAACTGGACGTTCGGGCCGATCTGGCAGTGCTCGCCGATGACGATCTGTGCGACGTCCAGTGCGGTCAGGTTGAAGTTGATGAAGGTGTGGGCCCCGATGGTGATGTTGCTGCCGTAGTCGACGGAGAGCGGCGGCCGCACGTCGACGCCCTCCCCCACGGAGCCGAGCAGTTCGGCGAGGAGCGGCCGGGCCTTGTCGGCGTCCTCGATGTAGGCGGCCTGGTAGCGGGCGGCCAGCTTCATCGCTTGCTGCTGGCGCCGGGCGATCTCGGGGTCATCGGCGATGTAGAGGTCGCCCGCGAGCATCCGCTCCAGGTTGGTGCGCGGGTCGTCAGCGAAGTGGTTCGTCGGCATGCGTACGATCGTACACCTGAAGCGTACGATCGTACGCTCCTCACGCGGGACACGGACCCTTGAGAGCGGTCGCCAGTACGGTCGCGAGCAGGCTGTGCGCCGGGGTGCGGTGTTACGTCCGCTCAGGGGCCGGTCGGTGGCGCTGTGCCGGCCGGGAGGCGCTGGCGCCGATGGCGGTCAGCAGCAGGAGCGCGGCCCGTGTGAAAGCGGTGGGTCCGGCCAGGACGGGCAGGGCGTAGCCGGTCAGGGCCAGCAGGGTTCCGGTGGTGGACCAGGGGCGGCGGGCCGGGCGGTCGGCGACCCGCACGAAGATGAGCAGACCGGCCAGTGCGACGGGGATGGCGGCGGCCTTCAGGGTGGTCACGGACTGGACGTTGTGATCGGTGAGGCCGACCCACAAGTAGTCGCCGATTGGTGCTGGCACCGAGGTTCCACAACGCGCAGTCGCGCGCTGAGGGCGAAACAGAAGGTGAGCACGGCCGAGATGCGGCCGATGGCGGCAGCCGCTGGACGGTCACCCCGAATGGGAGAACACCCTGCGCGCCTCTCTGCGTCACGGATTCGACCGCAGGGCCACGGCCGCCCACCTCAACCTGGACCCCAACACGGTGGACTACCGCCTGGGCCGCATCGCCCGCCTGTGCGGCATCGGCGCCGCCGACCCCGCCGAACGCCTTCGCCGCCCTCTATGCCCGTGACCGTGCGGGCTACCACCTCGACACCACGTAGCGGGCGCCGGCGGGCAGGGGCTTGCAGGGAATCGCGACGCCGTCGCGGCGACAGGGCGCGGGGCGGCGCGCTGCCCGCGAATTACTTGGGGCGTGCGGCCGGGTTCGGATCATGCGGGCGCAGGGGGCCGTGGCCCTCGCGGTAGAGGCCGGCGGCGAGGGCGATTGCGGTGTGGGTGGCGGGGTGCGTGGTGTGGGCACGCCAGATGAGGTGGACGGGAGTCGGCTCGGCGCCGCGGAGGGGGCGGTAGGTGATGCCGTCGCGGCGGTACTGGGCGGCTGTGGCCTGGGGGGTCAGTCCGATGCAGCGGCCGGTGGCGATGGCGGCGAGCCAGTCGTCGATGTCATGGGTGTATTCGACGGCGGGCCGGTCCTCCTCGGGCCACAGATCCAGGGCGGTGGTGCCGGTTCGGCGGTCGATGGCCAGGGTGCGGCCGGGGATCTCGTCCAAGCGGATACTGCGACGGCGGGCCCAGGGGTCGTCGGACGCCAGAGCGACGTAGCGGGCCTCGTGTCCGATCTGCGCGTGGGACCACGGCTTCAGGTCGATCGGGGCACGGATGACGGCAAGGTCGCACAGTCCTTCGGCAAGGCCGCCGGTGGGGGTGTTGTGGCGGATGAGGCGCAGGTCGGTCTCGGGGTGCTGTTCGTGCCAGCGGCGCTGGAACTCGGTGGTGTACCGGCCGAAGGCGGACCAGGCATGGCCGATGTGCAGGCGGGTATGGCCGGTGACGGCTTCGCGGACGAGTTCGTCGGCGGCGGCGAGCAGGAGGCGGGCGCGAGCCAGGGTCTGGACACCCGTACTGGTGGGGGCGACGCTGCGGCTGGTGCGGTGCAACAGCCGTACGCCGAGAAGGCTTTCGAGGCTGGCGAGGGTGCGGGAGACAGCGGCCTGGGAGATGCCGAGTTCGTGGGCCGCGTCGGTGAAGCTGCCGGTGTCGATGATGGCGACCAGGCACCGCAGATGCTTCAGCTCCAGCGCAGCCGCCCTGTCCCGCGTCTCATCCATGCATCCAGCGTATAGGTGGGTGCAGGGATGCATTTTGCGTATACCGGTGGCGCTCGCATCGTGGAGGACATGAAACCCGACTCCTTCCTCGCTGCGGCTCCCCGGGGCACCTCAGCCGACAGCGCCGCCCCTTCCGGGGGCACGGGGCGCGGGGCCGGGGTGGCGCTGATGCTCGGCAGCGGCCTGTCCAACCAGACGGGGGCCTCGATCGCGGCGCTGGCGTTCCCGGTGCTCGGACCTGCCGGAATGGTGGCGGTACGCCAGTGGGTGGCCGCCGTCGTGCTCGGGGCCGTCGGCCGGCCGCGGCTCCGGTCCTTCACGGCGGCGCAGTGGCGTCCCGTGCTGGGTCTTGCGCTGGTGTTCGCGGGCATGAATCTGTCCCTGTACACGGCGATCGAGCGGATCGGGCTCGGGTTGGCGGTCACGCTGGAGTTCCTCGGCCCACTGGCCGTGGCCCTGGCCGGGTCCCGGCGCCGCATCGACCTGGCTGCCGCGGTGGCGGCAGCGGGTGCGGTGGCCGTCCTCACGCGTCCCACGCCGTCCACCGACTACCTGGGCATCGGCCTGGCTCTGCTGGCCGCGACGTGCTGGGCCTGCTACATCCTGCTCAACCGGACCGTCGGGGCCCGCCTGCCCGGCCTGGAGGGCTCGGCCGCCGCGGCGGCCGTATCCGGCACCCTCTACCTGCCCGTCGGCGCGTGGGTGCTGTGGCACCGCCCGCCCACGACAGCGGCGCTGGGCTGCGCGCTGGCGGCCGGGGTGCTCTCCTCCGCGGTGCCGTTCCTGGCCGACCTGCTGGCGCTGCGCCGCATTCCGGCGCACTTCTTCGGCGTGTTCATGAGCGTGAATCCGGTCTTCGCGGCCCTGACCGGCCTCATCGTCCTCGGGCAGCGGCTCGATTCCCTCGCCTGGCTCGCCATCGCCGTGATCGTCGGCGCGAACACCGCCGCAGTCTCCACCGCGCGCCGTCCCACCACCCGTAGGAGCACGACGTGAAGGCCCTCATCGTCCACGCCCACCTCGGGCCCGTGTCTCCCGCTCAGAACTGTCTGCGCTCGTTCGCTGCTGACGAGTCGTAGACACTGCCGGCCGCGCGGTCGAGTCCGGAAGCCGTCGCAGGGGTATGAAACTCCTATGGATCCAGACGTCACCACGGCCCAACTCCCCTTCGCGCGGACGGTGGCGAACAAAACAGCGAAACGAAGTACACGGTGACGGCGGCGAACACCACGTTGCGCGGTCCGTGCCTCTGGGTGGAGACGGTCGAGTCGATCGACGGCAGCACGAACAACGGGTTCACCGGCAAGGTCCGCAACGTCTCGTACACCTCGGGCTGAAAGGGAAACGAATGGCTACTCCTCTGTCCGCCTCTGCTGTCCTCAAGGCGTTGCGCGCCGAGGGTGTGCGCGTGGTCGAGGTCGGCAACTGGCGTACCCACAACCGCAACTCGAAGGGCCCCTGGGGCCCGGTCAACGGCAGCATCGTGCACCACACCGTGACCAAGGGCACCGCGGCGACGGTCCGGATGGTCCGCGACGGCTACCCGGAGCTGCCCGGTCCGCTGTGCCACGGGATGATCGCGAAGGACGGCCGGGTGCACATGGTCGGCTGGGGCCGCGCGAATCACGCCGGCGGCGGCGACCCCAAGGTGTTGGAGCAGGTCATAGCCGAGTCGTACGGCACCCGGCCGACTCCGCCCACTCGCGGCAACAGCGACGGGGTCGACGGCAACGCGCGGTTCTACGGGTGGGAGTGCGAGAACCTCGGCGACGGCAAGGACCCCTGGCCGGCCGCCCAGTACGACGCGATCGTCCGCGTCCAGGCCGCCCTGTGCCGGGCGCACAGATGGTCGGCGAAGTCCGTGATCGGCCACCTGGAGTGGTCGAACGACAAGATCGACCCCCGTGGTTTCACCATGGCCAAGCTCCGCACCGACGTCTCCGAGCGACTCAAGCACCCCGCGAGCTGGAACCCCGGCTCCGACCACGAGGAGGACCCCATGGCAGGAATCACCAAGCGCGACATCTTCGACGCCGTGTGGAAGACCGACGCGATCGGCGGCCCCACGGACGCGGCGGACCATTCGACGAATCCGACGTGGCAGCCGCAGTCCATCCTGAAGGACATGCAGGCCCGCATCCGGTCCATGGACAAGCGGATGGCCGCCCAGACCGCCGCGATCACCGCGCTCGCCGGTCAAGTCGGCACGGGCGCCGATTCGGAGACCGTCGTCGCCGCGGTCCAGGCCGCGATCGAGCGGGCCGTCGCCGGTGTCGACAACACCGAGGAGTCCTGATGGCCGCCACGATGTTCACGAAAGCCTTCTGGACGGCCACGGCGGAGCGCACCTTACGGACGGCTGCTCAGACCCTCATCGCGACGCTCGGACTCGACACCACCGGAGTGCTGGACGTCGACTGGGGACAGGCGCTCTCCCTCACCGGGAGCGCGGCGCTTCTGGCCGTGCTGACCGCGATCTCCGCGTCCGGGAGCGGTGACGGGCCGGGGCTCACCGAGACCGTGCGGACGCGTACATAGCCCCGTCCTCCGTCGGCGAACGGATCGCTGTCGAACCGGCACGGATACGGGGTGGGATCCGTGCCGCATGCGCGGCGCAGAACGGCCGACCGGACTTGGCAGTTCAGCGGGCCGAGCGGTCCGAGTCGGACGTCGACGCACTCGCGGGACCAGGTTGCCGTTCCGGAGCGCGCGGACCGGGCCCGTTGGATGGCCGCGGATGGCCGCCTGCGCTGGATGAGGGCGCAGAGGTGGCCCGAGAGCTTCAGCTCGCTGTGGCCTCCTGAAGCTCTACGCGGTGGCCGGCTCTCAGTTCCATGTGCCTGCCGGTGAAGCGGCTGCGCATGCGGCGGTCGTGGGTGACGATGACGACCGCGCCCCGGTAGCCGGCCAGGGCTCCTTCCAGTTCTTCGACCAGGGCCGGGGAGAGATGGTTGGTGGGTTCGTCCAGCAGCAGCAGGTCGACGGGTTCGCTGACCAGACGGGCCAGTTCGATCCGGCGCCATTGCCCGAAGGACAGCTCGCTCACTCTCAGGCTCAGGTCGGCCGGGCCGAACAGGCCGAGAGCCAGGAGGCGGCGACGGCCCGCTCGATCGCGGCCCCGGGCGTCGGCCTCGTAGCCGGCGCGTGCCTCGTACTGGGCGACCAGACGGGCGTAGACGTCCAGCGCGGTGGTGAGTTCCGTCCCCGCCAAGCCCTTGAGCCCGGCTTCGGTGTGTCGCATCCGCGCCTCCAGATCACGCAGATCGGCAAGCGCCGCCGGGCCGATCGGCACGGGTGGATGGAAGCATCCGCGCACACCGGAGACCCCCTCCACGGCCCGTCGGACGGGCGGCATCGTGGCAGGAACGGAAGCACGGAGGAGAACGTGCGACAGCGGAGTCGAACTCAACGCGGTCGCACGGGACTGTCACAGGGAGCCCATGTGGAGCACCGTAGGCTGGGGATCCGGGCGCCCGCAAGCCATTTCTCGGGTGCGGTGGCAGAAGGCGCACGCGAGACGGGCGGCTCCGCCGGCCCGCAACGGCAGCGAGGGATACGGCACCGGCGCGGACCGCTCGCTCTACCTGCCCCGCTGGGCTCGGTGCGAGGCGACCCGGACCCGGGTTGCGCAGCGGGGGGTGCAGTAGCGCTGAGGGGTGCGGCGGCCGGTGTCGATGAAGTAGTGGTTGCAGTCGGGTGCGGCGCACTGCCCCCAGGCGCACCGGCCACGTTCACTGAGCCAGAGCCCGAGGGCCAGTCCGGTGGTGGACAGCAGCCAGTGGGTGGGGTCGGCGTCGTGGGGCGCTTTGGTATGGAGGGACCAGGGGCGTCCTGGGAGACGGACGAGGCAGGGCTGGGCGGGGTACTCGTCGAGGAGGGCGTTGATCGCTTCGGCCGCCTGGTCCTCGTCGTGCGTCGCCAGGATGCGGATCAGGCGTGCGGTGGCCTCGCGCAGCTGCCGGGCATCGGACTCGGTGAGCGTGAACGGCGGGCCGCTGTGGCGCTCCAGGAGGGCTTGGAGCGCTGCCGCGCTCACCTCGGCGCCGCCCTGGACGGTGTTGGCCAGTTCGGCGACGAAGTGGAGGCCACGGGGGTTGGCCCCGGTCGGGTCCTCGGTCATGGGTTTCACCTTCTCACCTTCTCCGGGTGGGTTCGTCCAGCGGGTAGCACTCCTCCATGGTAACGTCAAAATGAAGACATGAGCGTTACGACTGGTGGTCATCCAGTCAGGTCGCTCTGGATCAACCTCGCGGCAGGCCGCTCCGACGTCGGCCGTGACCCGCCCGCTGGAGAGCCCATGCATTTTCCGACGACGATTCCCGTACTCATCGTGGGTGGTGGGCCGGTGGGCCTGACCCTGTCGAACCTGCTGTCCCGGCACGGCGTGGACCATCTGCTGACCGAAGCCCGTCCGGGCGCCTCCCGTCACCCCAAGGCCCGCGGGGTCTCGGCCCGCTCGATGGAGATCTTCCGGCGCTGCGGGCTCGAAGACGCCGTCCGCGGTGCCGGCCTTCCGGCCTCCCAGGTCTTCTTCTACCGGGGCAGGGATCTGGTCGACCCGGACTTCGTACGCACGGGCGTTGCTCACGACGCGTCGGGCGGTGACGAGAACACCCCGTCGCCAGGGATGATCTGTTCCCAGGACGCTCTGGAACCGGTCCTGTTGCGGCGGGCCCGCGAACTGGCGGCTGATCGGGTCCGGTTCGGCGTGCGCTTGCTGTCCTTCACACAAGACGAGGAAGGCGTGCGCGCCGTGCTGGAGGACCGTGCCGACGGCGAGCAGCACACCGTACGTACGCAGTGGCTCGTCGGCTGCGACGGTGCCGCCAGTACGGTCCGTGCCGGTGCGGGCATCGGGATGGACGGCCCGACGGGCCTGGGCCACTTTCTCAGCGTCCGCTTCGAAGCACCGCTCGGCGAGGTGGCGGCCGACCGGGCGAGCGCCTCGTACTTCCTCACCCCACCCGGGCAGGGCGGCTTCATGGCGGTGGACAACGACCGCCACTGGATCTACCAGTACCCCTTCGACCCCGATCACCGGCGTGGGGACCAGGACCTCACCGACCGGAAGCACCTTGTGAACCTCGTCCGGACCGCGGCCGGCATCCCGGACCTGGAGGTGACCGTCCGCGACACCATGATCTGGCGCATGGACGCCCAACTGGCCTCCGCCTACCGCAGCGGACACATCCTGCTGGCCGGGGACGCGGCCCACGTCATCCCGCCGACCGGAGGCCACGGCATGAACACCGGGGTCGGTGACTCGGACAACCTTGCCTGGAAACTCGCCGCCGTCACCGCCGGCCACGCCACCGCGGCACTGTTGGACAGCTATCAGGCGGAGCGCCGCCCGGTGGCCCGGCAGGTCATCGACCTGTCCACCGAGAACGCCCGAGCCCGTGCCGGCTACCGCATCGACGACGAACTCCTGCTCACCACCGCCTACCGCTCCGGCGCCCTCGCCCCCGGCCCCGACTCACCCACCCGGCCGCCCCTGGACATCTCCGGCTACCACCCGTGCGGCGATCCGGGACACCGCGCCCCGCACACACGGCTCGCCGGACCGCCCGGGATCTCCTCCACCCTGGACCTCGTCGGACCCGACTTCGCCCTGATCACAGCAGCGGACACCCCGGCCTGGCAGCAGCAGGCCGACGCCGCCGCAGCAGCCGGCATCCCCGTCACCGTCCACCGGCTCAACAGCGGTCGGCTGCGCGAGGAACACCCCGGCTCCTTCAACCGGTTGTGCGCCCTGCCCGCGACGGGTTCGGTCCTGGTCCGCCCAGACGGCCACGTCGCCTGGCGTGCCTCCTCCCCGTCCACCGGCCCGGAGCTTCTTCAGGCCCTTCGGAGCATCCTCACCGGCCGCCGATAGCCCCACCGCGCACCTCCCGCGGCATGACTACGAAAACCGCTGGTCCAGGTGCCAAGTGCCAGGGGTACGAGCCGACGGTCACCCGGTCACGTCCGGACGGCAGCGAGCGTCTGAACCGAGAAGAGGCAAGCGTCTGAACCGAGAAGGACGACATCGCAGCCGCGACCGGGGGCAGCCATAATGCGTTAAACCCCCTGAGGGCCGCGCCACTTCCGCCGCCAACACGCGTCTTCCTGTACGCGCCCGGCGGGTGGATGGGTGGGAAAGGGCTGCGCGGCCGGCGGAGGCCGTGCAGCGGAGTGCCGAGGGACCGGCTCGCGTCGGGTCAGGCGGTGATCTCGACCAACTCGACACCGCTGTACGCCGGTACCCCGTCACGGGTGACGACGGCGCGGACCGTTGCCCAACCGGAAGCAGCGCCTTGCTTCGGCGCGAGCCATACGCTGCCGTCGGCGTCGGTGTCCAGGCGCACGATCGGCCGACCGTCAAGCTCCCAGGTGATGTCCGCACCGGCCAGGTCGACCGGCGTACCGTCCCACGCGGCGAGCGCCAGCGCCGCCCGGGTGGTGCCGCCCGCGGGGAGTTCGGCGGGCGTGGCGGTGAGCCGGAGGTCGGCGTGCACCGAGTCCGACCGGTACCCCGCCAGATCCGCCGGGTACCACGCGAGTTCGCGCACGAACCGGCCGTCCGCCCAGCGCGCGAGGTAGCCGGGCCGGTGGTGCGCGTCGTCGATCAGCGCATACGTCGGGGTGCCGTTCTCACTGGCGACGAAGCCGTGCGGTGCGACGGCCACCGTGCCCAGGCTGCCGGGCAGCGGCAACGCGCGTGGCTGGAGATCGTGGCTGGCAACGATCTCCACTCCTCCGTCGAACGCCGTCCGCGACACCTTCAGATCCTCGGTGAGGTACCGGAACGCCGTCATCGCCCGCCCGAAGTACCGGCCGGCGACCCGCTTCTGTACGAGCGACAGCCCCTTGAGCAACTCGAATCCGCGCCCCGCCCTGAAGTCCGCCGTCATGTGCTGTGCCTGGTAGTGCAGGTTGAGGCCGAACGCCAGCGCCCAGCTCAGGTTCTCGGTCGTGTCCACGCCGCGGTCGAGGTTGTGCGGGTAGAACGCGACCTTGTCGTGCATGACGGCCGTACCCAACGGCCACTGCTGCACGACGACGCCGTTGCGGTTGGGGCCGTCGTACGTGCCGGCCCGATCGCCCTGCATGGTGTTGAGATAGAAGCCGAGGCTCGACGTAAGGCTCTGGAAGATCCGGTCACCGCCGACCCCCTCGGTGCCGATGGGCAGGATCGCGGCGGACTGCGCCGTCTGCTCCACCAGTTCCTCGCAGTACGCGTACGGCGGCGCGCAGAAGTCGGCCGCGTAGTCGTACTCCCGGCGCGCGATCTCGTCCTGGAACATCATGTCCATTCCGTACGTGTCGCGGAACGTGCGGAGCTGGTCGAGGATCAGAGCCCGGGGCGCCTTGCGCCAGCCGCCGATGAGGTACCCGAGGTTGTTGGTGTGCGTCTTGGTGACCAGCTTGCCGTGCCTGTCGCGGATCCCGATCCGTTCGACGCCGCCGAGCGCCGCCACCGCCCGGCTGTCGGGGTGCCACCATGTCGGGTTGGTGTACGCGCTGGCGTAGAACCCCCGGTCGTGGATGGTGTCGATGAGGCGCTGGAACTCCGCCGGTCCACCGAGGTAGTCGAAGGTGAGGAAATCCGGGTAGTGGTGATCGTGCTGCCCGTCGGAGTAGTAGCTGGCGAGTTCGACGCTGTACGGCCCCCCTGGCACCGCACGCAAGTAGTCGAACGCCACTTCGGGCCGGCCTGTCGCCGAGGTGCCGCCCGTCGGCTGCCAGAGGTCCACCTTGAGGTGCACCGCGTTGGCCAACCCGGCGCGCAGCTGCGGGTCGAGCTTGTCCGCCAGACCGCGCCAGGAGTTCATCCCGTTGTCGGCCCGGTACGCCGCGAACAGGTCGAAGGCGCTGCCGCCGGCCACCAGCCGGGTCGCGGGGAGCGCCTCCGACCCGGCGGGGGCGATCCAGGCGTCGACCCGGTGCATCAACCCGGTCAACGCCTCGTTGCGGGCCCGGCCGCCCACGAAACCGAACTGTGTCGGGCGGAACGGCTTCTCGCTCGCGGGCTGCACGGAGTAGACACCGAGAGCGGAGTCGTCCTCCTCGAAGAGGATCAGATCGTGGGTCGCGGTCGGCATGCCGTAGTTGGCGTAGAAGCCTCCGACGAGCACCGAACGCGTGTGGGCGAGCCCGCCCCACTTCGGCGCGATGCCGAGCATAGTGCCGTCGGCGGGGACGACCCGGTAGGCCACTTCGGGGCAGGCGACCAGCAGGATGGGCCGCGACCAGAGGTTACGTATGGCTGTCGGGCGCAGTTCCAGGTGTCCCGCGCGGAGCCGCACCGTCAGGTCCGCGGTGTAGAAACCGGGCACGGTGAGACGGACCTTGGCCTCGTCGGCGGCGACCCGGGTGACCTCGACCTCGGCCTCGTCGGAGAACACACTGGTGCCGTTGTCGTAGTACACGGCGAGCGGCAGCACACCGGGAGACTGGACCCGGCCGCCGGATGTCCAGTCGAGCAGCCGGCCGCGATCGTCGACGAGGACGCGGTCCGCGCCGCTGCTCAGTTCCAGCGCACCGGCCCGGCTCCAGGTGGTCACCGGCCCGCCGTCGCCGACCACTTCTATGGAGTCCACGTCGAACACGAACGGATCGGCCGACTGCTTGTCGTCGGGGAAGAAGACGAGCACGAGCCGGCGCAGCGGGTAGGTGAGCTTGCCGTCGGCCACCCCGCTCCACGTCATCCGGGCCAGCCGCTGCGGCTCGAACGTCACGCGGGTCCGCCCGTCGAAACCAGTCGGGTCGACCCGGCTGGCGAGCGTGCCCCACTCCTCGTTGTCCTGGTCGAAGATCTTCAGCCAGAGGTTGCCCTTCTTGGGTGCGATCCCGGTGAGCCACACCGAAACCCGGGCGAGGTGCGGCTCGTACGGGCTGGGGAGCGCCACCGAGAACTCGCTGTACGCGTCGACCATGGTGACCCGCGCCTGCCCGGCCGTGTCGGTTGCCTCGATCGTCGTTCTGTACACCGTGGTCGGCGGAAGATCGTGCGGCACACCGTCGATGACGAGGCGCACGGTCGTGGCGGCGTCGTCACCGGAGAGCTGCGCGGCAGAGGCCGGCGCGGCTGCTGCGGGCAGGGCGGTCATGGCGGGCAGGGACACGGCGGTGGTTCCGGCAAGGAAGGTGCGGCGCTTCATGGGTACGCTCCGGCGTCGGCTCGATGGGGACAGCGTGTGCGCACCGTATGACCCTGTCATTAATGCGTCAATACTCTTGGCCTGCAAGACCGTTGGCCGATGAATTAACGCGTTAAAGCATGCTCGGGCGGCGGCTGTCTCGACGGGGTTCGGTCGTCTTCGCCTGCTCACCAGGTGGAACTCACTGTCGGGCTGGCATGTGCCGGGTACCTCGTGACCTGTCTGAACAGTCTTCGGCTGACCCAACGCCAGAAGCGACTGGCTCGGGTCAACCGGCAACTGAGCAAGATCTACGGGCCCCTCCTCGCGCTGACCGAAATCAACAGCCGGGTGTACCACGCCTTGGCGCGGCCGTCGCCGTCGATGCTGCGGAGCAGTTCGACAAGCTCGCCCCGCCCCGGTAGCCCGGCCGTGGTGACCAGTTCGAACAGGAACGGGATGCACGCGACCGTGCTGTCGTACACGTCTCCCTGGCGGTGCACCGCACCGTGCATGCCGTCGAGCGCGATCTCCCGTTCGGTCGCGTCGGCGGACGCCAGCCCTCGCAGCAGGCCCGGCACGTCCGAAGCATCGCCGTACGCATGGCTCATGGACGCCCAGTCGAGGCCTTCGACCCCTGTGAACATGATCGCAAGTCTGCCGGAGGCCACTGACAACGGCGGTCGGCGGCCCACGGCCGGACCCGAGGCAGTGCTCGCCTCCCCGACCATTGTGATGTGCGGCATGCCGTACCAGGGGCGGACCCCCGAACGGGGCGCGCACGCGGGCCGAGCGTCTTGACAGAGACTGCCGTGCAGGGATCGTCTGGAGCCCAGCTCCGTTCGGTCGGAGTGTCCATGGAGTCGGGTACGGGGGTGGACTGGTCGTGTTGCGGGTGTACTTCACGTCCGAGGACCTGGGGCGGGTACGCGTCGCCTCGGGGCCGGATCATCTGTGGGAGATCAGCAACAGTGTGCAGACACTTCAACGGCGCGACGGAGAAGGGGTGTTCGGCGAATGGCGCCGGTGGGTCCGGCCGCGCCTCCCGGACAGTTGCGGGTTCCTTTCGGCGCTGCTGCCGCCTCACGGCTGTTCTCCGGATTTCCTCACTCCTACCCGCGGCGGCGGTGAGACGTTCCAGTCGGCGGTCGACACACTGGTGCGTACCCCTGGTCCGCGCCTGCGCAGGGATCTGGCACGGGTCGCCGCTTCGCGTCGGCTTCCGGGCTGGACGGACGCGTTGGCGGGTGGGGACGGTGACATCCTCCTGCGACTGGGGCACGCCCTGCGCACGTACCACCAGGAAGCGCTGGCGCCGTTCTGGCCGCGCATCCATGCCCACATCGACGCCGACCGCATCGTCCGTCTGCACAGACTGCTCGACGGCGGCACGGAAGGTCTGTTGGCCAGTCTGGGGCCGCGGCTGCGCTGGCGGCCACCGGTGCTCGAGGCCGACTACCCCGTGGACCATCACCTCCGCCTCGACGGCCGCGGGCTCACTCTTCAGCCTTCGTTCTTCTGCTGGCCCACGCCCATCACGCTCGCCGATGGTGAACTGCCGCCCGTTCTGGTGTATCCGATCGACCACGCGACGGACTGGATCCGCCCCGCATCCCCGGAGCGAGCCGATAGCGGCGTGCCGGGTGCGCTGCTCGGGCATACACGTGCCGCCGTTCTCCAGGCGGTGCGAACCGGCTCCTCCACGGTCGGCCTGGCCCGTCTCCTCGGGGTGACCCACCCGGCGATCAGCCAGCACATGAAGGTGTTGCGCGCGGCCGGCCTGGTGACAACGGTCCGCCGGGACGGGAGGTCGTTGCACGTCGCGACCGCGGAAGGGCGTGCGCTGCTGCGTAGTTGTGAGCGCGGCGGAACGCCTCGCCCGGAGGACTGGCCGACGCCGCCCGGCACCGAGCGGTAAGTCTGGGCTTTCGGGGCTTGCGCCTGTCATGGGCACGAAAGGATGCTGAGGCTAGCTGTCGCACACGCATCCCCCACCCCCCACCGTCTCTCCCCCACCGCTTCTCTCCACGCTCCTTCGCCGTCACCTGCCCATGGCTCGGTTTCCCAACGGCGCATCCCCAGTGTGTCTTCGAGGTACCTCGCCGTAGCGGACGTGCCGAGCGATGCCGCGACACCAAGGCCCCTGAGCAGAACGGGCCACGCGCGGGGCGGATGGGCGGGGCGACGATCCCACGAAGGAGATGAAGCAGTGGCATTGCGCACTGCATTCGGCCGCGCTGCGGCCGCAGCCGCCTCGGTCGCCGTTGCCGGCACACTGTTCACCGCACCCGGGGTGGCCCAGGCCTCCCCCGTACCGCGTGCCGCCGCCGCGGCCACGAGCGGGAAGGCGGACTCCGGTCATGGCGTGGCATCGTTCCAGGAGCGTCACGGGCTGCCCGCCAGCGGACAGGTCGACGGCGCGACCGCAGCGGCCCTCCGACACGCGTCCGATACCGAACTGCTCCGGACATTCCGCACGGCCACCGATCTCGGACCCGAGGAACTCGCCAACGCGCGCACCGTCATCGGTGTCGGCAAGGGAGCGGGAATTCCCGAACAGGGCCAGGTCATCGCGTTGATGACGGCCATGCAGGAGTCGAAGTTCGTCAACTACCTGACGCCGGTGGACCACGACTCCCTGGGTATCTTCCAGCAGCGTCCCAGCACCGGCTGGGGCACTCCTGAGCAGATCACCGACGTCGCCACGTCGTCGAAATCCTTCTACGGTGTGGCTCCCTTCGGCAACAACCCCGGGCTGATCCAGATCAGCGGCTGGGAGACGATGCCGCCGGGCGAAGTGTGCCAGGCCGTACAGGTCTCGGCCTATCCCGACCGTTACGCACAGTGGGAACCGTTCGCCCGCGACCTGCTCGCCCGCGAAAGCCCCTCCGTCCCGCCGATCCCCTGATCCCGCGTCGGCCACGGCATCCCACGCCCCACCGCACCGTGCACGCGGTACGGGCCGTGCACGCACTCCGCGCCCTGCGCACCCGCCGCACTTCGCACCCCACTCCCCCCACGCCCCTCCCATCAGGAGCCCCGATGCGCAAGAGATTCCTCGCCGCGGCAGTCGTCCTGGCCGCCGCCAGCACGCTCGTCGCCCCGGCCGCAGCCCAGGCGGAAGCCGCCCGCCCCGGTTCGGTGCCGGTGCTGGCCCACGGCTCGAAGGCCGGGACCCCGGTCATCAGCGGACACCACGATCCGGGCACGCGTCTGCGGGTCGGTGGTGTGGAAACGGCGAGCGCGCACACGCTGTCGATCGACTATCAGGTGCAGGAGACCGGCTACTGGTGCGGTCCCGCCGCGACCCGTATCGCACTGTCGGCGCGCATCGCCCCGCCCGGCCAGGCGGATCTGGCCCGGCAGCTCGGCACGACCGAGGCAGGCACCGATCACATCAGCCAGGTGACGGGCGTGCTCAACGCGAACCTCGGGACCGGCTGGTACGAGACCAAGGAGATGCCGAACGATCCACCCACCCGGGCCCAGCGGGACCTGCTGTGGAACGACATCGTCCTGGACATCGACAACAATTACCCGCTGGTGACGAACATCGTCGCCCCGCCGGGGAACCAGCCGCCCGGTTATCCGTCGGACCAGACGATCTACCACTACTTCACGGTCATCGGGTACGACGACGCGAACCGCACCGTCCTCATCGCCGACCCGGCGTCCTTCAGCGGCAACCAGATCTACTGGCTCTCCTTCGATCAACTCGCCACCCTGATACCGCCGAAGGGCTATTCCGCCTGATCCTGCGGGTATTCAGCTCGTGGAGCGGGCGACAGCCGCAGCCGGCCGCCGTCGTCCGCGCCCAGGCCACCCTGCGGTCTCATTGAGACGACACGGCCGGGTGCCCCGTCAGGCTTGCTTCGTGGACAGCGACTTCACCCACTCGTCGACGCTCGGGACGTCCCCACGCCGCGCGAACACCTTGTCGACGAGGAGGCAGTGCAGCGCGGAGTCCGGGCCGCCGCGACCGCGCGGGTGACACGGGGGAGGTATTCCGGGTCGGAGATGTGCGGCGCGATGCTGTTCTGGACGTCCATGACGAGGAGGGCAGTGTGGGTGGCGGGGGCATGGCGAATGGGCGCCGATGCGGCGGACGCGACCGTCGAGCCCATGCAGGAGAAGGTGCGCAGCAGCCCGGACGAGGCACCCATGCGCTCCGGATCGGCCTGCCGGTACAACGAGTGCTGCAGGGCGAGGTTGTTGAGCCCCTGCGGCACACCGAACACCAGAGCAACGACGAGCAGCATCCAGACCGGGCTGCTCGCGTGCAGGGACAGCATCAGCGGGCACGCGACGATCTGGTCCACGGCGCCGACGACGAGTTTGCCCCGTACGGCCTCGCGGCGACCGGTGAGCGTGGAGACGACGATGGCCAGCGCAAACATCGGCATCTGCACGAGTCCGGCCTCGGCGGCGGAAAGTCCGCGGCCTTCTTCCACTCACTGGGTGAAGCCGTAGAGGAAGACGTAGGAGACGACGTACGCCACCAGACCACGCCCGTAGGTGGAGCAGAAGTGCGTTTCCGCCGAGCACCCGCAGGTCGATGAAGGGCTCGCGGGCGCGCAGCTCGCGCCGGGCGAACGCGATGGCCGCCGCGAGGAGGTACATCGACTCGACGCCCAGGTTCATCAGGAACAGCAGCAGGGTGACGAGCATCGCCGCGAACAGGCCGAAGCCCGGGAGGTCGAGGCGCGCGGCGATGCCCGCGTGGCCGCCGGGCAGAGTACGCGGAGTCTTCGGCAGCCGCAGCGCGCCGAGAGTCAACGCGGCTGCGGAGAGCGCGATGTTCAGGGCGAAACTGGACAGTTCTCACTGGGTTCATCGCGCTGACGCATCGAGTGCCCGGAAATGTCGGGCGACTGCCACGGATAGGATCGGCCGCGTCGGCGAGACCGCTGGTGTGGGCACTGGTGTGGGTATTCGGGCATCGAGGAGTCGTTCATGGACCGTTCCGGCCCGCAGCATGCCGCACGCCTGGCCACATACGGATCCGTATCCACTCACTTGTCGTTGCTGAGCGACCGTCGACTCGGCGAAGTCGTGGCCGCGGCCATCCCGCTCGGGTCCGCCATCGGGGGCAGGTCCGCGGAGCTCGAAGTCGGTGGGGCCAGGGTCTTCGTCAAACGGGTCCCTCTGACGGACGTCGAGATGCGGCCGGAGAACGTACGGTCGACGGCGAACGTCTTCGGGCTGCCGGCCTTCTATCAGTACGGGGTGGGCTCATCCGGGTTCGGGGCCTGGCGTGAGCTGGCCGTGCACACGATGACCACTGGCTGGGTCCTCGGCGGCGAGCACGGCAGCTTTCCGCTGATGTACCACTGGCGGGTCCTGCCGGACTCCCCTCTCCAGGGATTCGCCGACGAATTCGGGGGTATCGACGGGGCGGTCGCACACTGGGAGGGCTCGCCAGCCGTGCGTGAGCGGCTGGAGGCCATCGGCCGGTCCTCCTCCAGTCTTGTGATCTTCCTGGAACACGTGCCGCACACACTCGCCGCGTGGCTCAGCGCCCACAGGGCGGCCGCGCCGGAAGGCGAATACGGCCCGAGGTACGCGTGGGCGGAGGAAGCCCTGATGCGCGGAGCCGACTTCATGAGATCCCGCGGGCTCGTCCACTTCGATGCCCATTTCCACAATGTCCTGACCGACGGCCGGTCGATCTACTTCGCGGACTTCGGCCTCGCCCTGAGCTCAAAGTTCGAACTCTCTTGGATCGAGGCAAAGTTCCTCTCCGACCATCTCGCATATGACGGCCACTACATCGCGAACCATCTGCTACGGCACCATCTGCCCGACGGTCTGCGCGGCAGTGTGGATCACGGGGCGTTTCTGCACAACTGGATCGCGGGCGAGAGGCCCGAGGGCGTCCCGCCCGTGATCGCCACGATCATCGACCGGCACGCCCGGACTGCCGTCGTCCTGGACGGGTTCCACGGCCGCCTGCTTTCCGAGAGCAAGCGGACGCCGTATCCGACGGCCGACATCGAGCGGGCCGGGCAAGGAATTTGCTCAGCGGAATAGCGGTGGATAGGGCGGGCCGGCACGGGCGTCCGGTGCGGGAGAATGCCTCGACGGCCACTACGCCGGGCCGCGCGCCCCCGAGGACAATGGCTGGGTCATGCCGTACGCCCACACCGATGTCGCCCGCGACCACATGACCAGCGTCCGGGAGTCGGCGACGACGGCCCTGCTCGGACGGGTCAACGCCGGGAGTTTCGTCGGTTTCTGGCCCACCGTCATCGGTGCGGAAGGTGTCGACCCACGCGACGAGGGCTTCGCCAAGTGGCTCCTCGACACCGACAAGGTGGTCCTGTCCTCCACCCTCGGCCAGGCGTCGTGGGAGCGGACGACGATCGTCGACAAGCCGGCCGCCGAGGTGGTCGCGGACCTCAAGGCCACCGAGGGCGGCGACATCCTCGTACTCCACAGCGCAAGCGTCATCAAGGCGCTGCTGGCGGCCGACAAGGTCGACCGGCTGGCACTCACGGTCTTTCCGGTCTTCCTCGGCGGCGGTCCGCGCCTGTTCGACGACGGCCTCTGCCCACGGGGCGGTGGGTGCTCGTCAGCCAGGCCGCGGGCGAGCACGGCACGTTGACTCTCGTCCACGACCGAGTCCGCTGAGCCGGCGAGTGGCTGCCGTCCCCGGCCGCCGGAGCCTGAATCCATCGGCGAAACCGGGGGCCGTGCCCCCGTCCCCGCGCTGACGGGAGAGAACCGATGGACGGCTTCGGCCCCGCACCCGGTCGTAGGGTGCGGGGCCGAAGCCGCTAAATGAGCGCTGCGGTCACGCTACTCCTGGTCGGCGGTGCGGCGGCGCTTCCACCACACCAGGCCGCCGCCGACGGCCGCGAGGGCTGCGGCGAGTCCGGCGATCAGTCCGACCGGCGCACTGGAGCCGGTGTCGGCGAGGTCGCCTTCCGGATCCTTCCCGCCCGTGCCGCCGCCGTTGCTGCCGGTGGCCGGGGGCGTGCCGGGGTCGGTGGGCTTGCCCGTCGGCTCACCCGGCTTGGTCGGCGTGGGAGTCGGCTTCGGGTCCGGTCCCGGGGTGTCGCCGCCGCTGGAGATGTCGGAGGAGACGGTGTTGCCTCCCAAGAGCAAGAGGTTCGCGTCGCCGTCCTTGGCATTGTCCGTCAGCGTGCGCACCGACGACTTCGTCTCGCGAGGGAGATAGCGGTGATCGGTGTCGAAGCGCTGCTTGGTCATGTTCCGCTTGGGCTGCTTGGAGAAGTCCACTCCGCCCACGCTCATGGTGTACCGGCCGCCGCCGGCGTCGTGCTCCCACTGCTGTTCGCCTTCACGCAGCGACTTCAGGTACGCCTGGTACACCTTCTCCCGCGTCCAGTCCTTGTTCTCCCCGCGCAGCGGCCACGAGGAGACGTCGTTGCTGTTGATCACCTTGTGGTAATCGGTGGGGGTCTTGGCGTCCTGCTGGCGGATGAACTCCGCCGCCACCCGGGCCGTGTAGACGCGGCGCAGGTCGGCATAGCGCGCGTCGTTGTTCACGCGCCTTTCGACCTCGGGCATGATCAGCCGGTTCATGCGGTCTTCGGTGGCCTTCTTCTCGGCCTCGTTGAACTCGCACAGGTACGGGTCGCCCGGCATGTTGTCGATCTTCAGGTACTGGGCCTTGACCTTCAGCGGCGTGTCCAGGATGTGGATGCCGCCGTTCTCCTCGCGGACGACCGCGGTGTCCGGCTCGATCCAGTTGCGGACCTGGAACCAGCAGGGGACGCCCTCGGAGTTACGGGGCAGCGACTTCCAGTACTCGTCGGCCTCCGGGCGCTTCGTCGGGTTCATCGCATCGGCGAAGTCCCTCTTCAGCTCCAGGTCGGCCTCCAGCAGGGTCCGGCCGGCGTCGGTCTTCCCGAACGCGCTGTCCATGATCTTGTCGGGCTGGTCCGGGTTGAGGTTGACCCAGAACTTCTCCGGGGTCAGGGCGAGCCAGGTGAAGAACGCGTCGTTGATGAGCTGCGCCTTCTCCTTGCCTCCCCAGCCGGCGGTGTCCTCGGGGACTTCCTTGGCGGAGAAGCTGTAGTCGACGCCTTTGCCCTTGACCGGCTTGCCGATGTACCGCAGCTCCAGCGTGGTGAAGTCCACCCCGCCGGGCCCCTTGGGCTGGAGCCGGTTGGGGTCGGCCGCGTTCTTGCGGTCCAGGAACTCCTTCATGGCCTTCGGGTTCGGGCGCGACTCGCGGATCAGGTCCTGCGCGCCGCCGCCGGTGACGCCCTTGGAACCCGGGGGCTGCATCGTGGTCGTCTTGTCCCGCACGCCACCGCCCGGGGCCAACTCGACCTTCCGGGAGCGGTAGTTGTACTCGGTGACCTTGCCCGGGGCGTTCTTCTTCAGTTCGCTCAGGTGCTTCCTGGCAGCCTCCTCCTGCGGCTCGGCGAAGACGTACTTCAGGGACTTGACCGGGCTCTTCTCCTGCTTGGACCAGGCGATGTCGCCGGGCTTCTGCTTGGGGTCCGGGCGCCCGTTGGACTTGATCTCCAGCGCCTCTCCGGTCTTCTTGTTCCAGGCGTCCGCCTGACGCCGGTGGGTGTCGCCGGTGTCGGGGTCGGTGAAGTCGAACTCCTTCTGGCAGATCCAGTCGTCGCCGACGAGCCCGTGATCCTTGATGATCTTCTTCTCGAACGCCTTGCCGCGCGGGTCGTTTCCGGCGTTCTTGATCAGGATGATGTCGCGCCAGTAGGTGAAGTCACCGTAGGCCTTCGGGTTCTTCTTGCTGGCCCTGATCCACTTCCACCAGACCCGGTCGACGGCCCGGGACTTCGGAGGCTCCTTGGCCTCCTTCTCCAGCCGTTTGACGTCCTCCTCGGACGGCGGACCGAGGCCGTCCCACTTCTTGCCCGGGTTCTCGTACTCGTAGGTGTCCCACTGGGACTTGGCTCGCGAGGCATCAGCATCCGCGTCGGGCAGATCCACGATGGCCTGGAGGTCCTCGGCCAGGTCGAAGTAGTCCCGGCAGAGCATCCCCGGGTTCGGTGGCTTCTTGGCCGGCGCGGCATCCGCACTGGAGGTGAGGCCCGGCAGGCCGGTGAGCGTGAGAGTCGCCGCGGCGGCGACCGCGACAGCGGACGACAGGCGCGCCCTCACGCGTAAACGTATGGATTTCAACTCTTTGTCCCTTACCTGAGGGGGCTTGGGGGACACGTGAGAGCGGTGTGAGCCCCCCGTGACATGACACCGCCAACGAGGCAGTCTGTACCTCAACTCTTTTTGAATGCAACCTGATTGGCGACACGACACGCGGGCCGTTGCCGCACCGGCGGGGACACCGAGTAGGGTCGGCCGGTATGGAGATGACCGAGGACGAGCACCAGGAGCTGGCCGAGCTGGACCGGATCCGTTCCAGCAACCCCGTCCTGGACGCCTGGCTCCAGATCCAGCAGCAGGAGTTTCCCGCGTGGGCCCAACAGCACCACGGGGAATGGGACTTCACCCCCGCCTCTCTTGAGCTCCTGGAGGCCCTCGTTCGCTCCCGCTACACCAGCAGTGACCAGGCATGGGAGGAACGCGGCAGCGACTTCCTCCAGACAGCCGCCTGGTATGTCGGCGAGGTCCACAACCGCACCTGCGGCACCCGGTGGCAGTTCCACCCCGACTCCGCCACAGCCGACCCGGCCGTGTGGCCGTTCGTCACCGTGCCGTTCGACCGGCTCTTCGACTTCGAGGACGAAGACGGCATCGAATCCGATGCCAGGCCCCTGTACACGCCGGTCAACCGCCTGTGCGGAATCCTTGACGCGGACGGCGGGAGCCTCATCACCGACATCGATATCCACACACCCCCGTCGCAGTAGTCGGCAGGATCGCCTCAACGCGCCTTGGGAAACGGCCGGTTAGGCCGCGACGGTCCGACCGGTGCGGCGTATCCGCGATCCGAGCGGTACGGGTTCTCGCTGCTCGTGGCCGAGAGGGGGTTGACCGGGCCGAGCAGGGTGAGCTCTCCCCCGTCCGGCGCCACAGCCGGCTCCCGACCCAGGCCCCGGCCGAAGTCCACCAGGAGAGCACTTTCACACCACGTCGGTGTATCGAGGCTATGGTTCGGCGCATGCACTCGCTGATCACCGCCATCGTCGAACACGACGAGGCCGCTCACTTCCTGGCCTGGCCGGGCGACTTCGACCTCGACCGAGGGGACCATGTCGAGAACGTCCACCTCGCGTCGGGCGCGGCGTTGGAGGGCTTCGCGGGTGATGGAGCGGGGGGCACGTACTTCTTCTGCGGCGATGGCGGCGAGGAGCGACCCGTCCTGTACGCAGACTCCGAAGGTGGCGCCGCTCTGGTCGCGATCGGCTTGCCGGAGCTGCTGCGGCTCCTCCTGGTCGCGCCCTGGTGGCGCGACTGCCGCGCGTTCACCGAGGAGGAGAGCTGCGAGCTGGCCGCCGAGTATCGGGAGGACATGCCCGACCTGACAGCTCGACGGGACCGTGCGGCCAAGGCTCTCGGCCTCGCCCTGTCCAGCGAAGCCGCGGTCCTGGCTCGCCTGCACCAGGTCGCCACTGGGACGGGCAAGGACTTCATCCTGGTCTTCACGGCGGAGGACGAGCCCTATGACCCGCTGATCAAGGGCTGAGTGCCATCGTCCCGGTCCGTCCGCCGACGTGAGCGCCGGAAATCGCCCGGCCGGCGCCACATCGGCCACGAGGAGCGCCGGATCGCTCCCCTGTCCACCTGCCGTCGGCGGGCTGCGGGGTCACCCCGCGGGCCGGTCCACGCGGATCAGAGTCTGCTGGCCGTTGGCGACGAGCTTCCGATCGCCGCCGGCCCGGACGCCGTACACCTCCAACTGGCATACGGTCAGGGTGCGTCCGGACTTCAGGACAGTCCCGATCGCTTCGATGTGGTCACCCGCGGCGGGTGCGAGGAGGTTGATCTTGTACTCGACGGTGAGGACCTCGGACTCCTCGGGGAAGAGCGTGAGCGCCGCGTAACCGCCGGCGCTGTCCGCGATGGCGCTGGTGGCACCCGCGTGGACGTAGCCGTGCTGCTGGGTCACCTCGGGACCGGACGGGAGCTCGATGTGGACCCGGCCGGGGCCGATGTGGGTCATGCGTGCGCCGAGGTGGGTCATGAGGCCCTGGCGGTCGAAACTGTTCTGGACACGCTTCTGGACGTCGGGGCTCGCCTGTTCCTGCTGCGGTCGGTCTCCCATGTGCTCCCCTTCGTACGCGTACGGGCAAGGCGGGTTCGTAGCCCGACCAGGCATTCCGCCAGCAGGGACCGCCGATGACGGTCATCATGGCACCGGAAGGCCGACGGCCGGGAGCCTGGTCCCCAGGACCGGGCGGGCAAGAACGCCGACGCCGACGGCCGGGTGGGCCAGGAGCCAGGCCGTCATCCGGAGGGTGCCGAGCAGTCCGGCCTGCGGTGCGACGGGCCGGCCGTACGCGGTGCCGATGCGCTACGGGAACGTCGATGAACCACGGGAACAGAGAGCTCGGTGGCAGCAGAATGTATCCAGTGGCAGGCGCGGCTCCGTCTTCTGTAGGTTCTGCCGATGCGGCAATTCGCGGAGATCGAAGACCTGTCGGAACTCGTGCATGATGCGCTGGGAACGGGACGCCGCGTTGTCGCGGTGGACCGGCTGCGCGGGGGAAGCAAGAAAGGCGTGTACCGGGTCCGCCTCGATGGACCCCGTACAGAGAGTGTGATCGTCTACAGCTGGGCCGAGGCCGAGAACTTCTGGCCGGACGCGCGAGAGACCGATCCGGCCGACCCGTTCGCACCCGCCTCCGGGATGGTTCCGTTCCTGACCGCACGACGGACTCTGGAAAGTCTCGGGGCACGGACTCCGCAGGTGCTCCTGGCGGATGACAGCCGGCGCCGCTTCCCGGCGGACGTCGCCGTAGTCGAGGACGTCTCCGGCGGCACGCTCGAAGCACTCTTCGAAACCGACCCCGGGCGGGGCGCCGGGGCCCTGGGCGACCTCGCCGAAATGCTTGAGGTGATGCACCGGGACCGGGCCCGGCATTACGGCAAGGTGGACCTGCTGGAGCGGGGCGACGGCGTGTCCGAGGTCTCGTGCGAGCGGCGGGTGCTCGACCGCGCCCTGCGGGACCTTGCGGAGGCGGCGGGCCGCGACGGCAGCATCGCGACGGCCGGCGCCGCACTGCGCGACCGTCTGCGGGAGCTGGCCGAGCGGGTGAGCCCTCGCACGGAATACGGACTGATCCACGGAGAACTCGGGCCCGACCACGTCCTGATCGACGCCGAGAGGCGCCCCGTCCTGATCGACATCGAGGACCTGATGTACTTCGACATCGAGGACCTGATGTACTTCGACATCGAGTGGGAGCACGTCTTCCTCCAGCTCCGCTTCGGCGAGCGGTACACCGCGCTGGCCCGGCCCGGTCTCGATCCGCAGCGGCTCGACCTCTACATGCTCGCGATGCGTCTGTCGCTGGTGGCCGGTCCACTGCGCCTCCTCGACGGTGACTTTCCCGACCGGGCGTTCATGCTCGGCGTCGCCGAGCACAACGCGAAGCAGGCTCTGGCGCTCCTGCCGTCGGCGTAGCCCCCGGGGCACGCGAGGTCCTGTGGAGCACTCGTGTACGACCGCGTCGGCCTCCTCGGGGCTACGTGTCGGCCCGGCCGTGCGGGACGAGGGCGTCGGATGGTCACCGTCCAGCCGGCGTCGCGGACTTGGGCGGTCGGAGTTCGGCGCGTCGCAGCATGGGCACAGACAGGCCGAGTGCCGCGGCGAGCAGGCAGATCGCGCCGCATCCGGCGAAGAACACGTCCGCTCCCCACAGGGACACGGTGACGCCGACGACCGGAAAGAGTGCGGGTGCGAGGCCGAGCGTGCACAGGGTCGTGACCGAGGTGACCCTGCCGAGGTATCGGGAGTCGGTCTCCGTCTGGATCAGGGCACCGGTCACGGTTGTGGTGAACCCGCTGGTCAGGCCGATCAAGGCGCCGAACATCACGGCGGTGGGCAGCGAGGGAGCGTGCCCCAGGGAGGCCGCCCCCGCGGCGGTGCCGAGCAACGCGCCGGACATCGTCAGTCCGGCGCGCGGTATCCGGGGAGACACGGTGAGCAGCAACGCAGCGGCCGCCGCTCCGACGCTGAATGCGCTCGCGACCCATCCCATGCCCGAGGCGCCCCAGCCGCGTTCGTCCGCCAGGAGAACCAGGCCGGTGGCGACCGGGCCGCTGAAGCACATCTCGCTCAGCCCGATCACCGCGACCAGTGGTGCGAGCATCCGGTGGCGGCGGACATATCGCAGGCCGTCACCCAACTCACGCCAGGTGGAGGCACGTTGAGACACCGCCTCGGTCTCGGCTGCGATGCGCACCGTGAGCAGAACGACGAGCGAGACGGCGAAAAGAACGCCTGCGACCGTGAACGCACCGGCCGCACCACCGATCACCAGCACGGATCCCGCCAGAAGGGGGCCGACGGCGTTGCTCAGCCGGATCGACAGCCCGCGCATCCCCTGTACCCGGGCGAGTTGCTCAGGCGCCGTGATGCGCGGCGGGAGCACGCCCACCGCCGGCATGAACACCGCGTCGACCGCACCGAAGACCAACGCGACCGCGACCAGGAGCCACACGCTCGGTGACGCGGCCACAACCGCCGCAGCCACGGCGAGGATCACCGCGCAGCGGATCGCGTCGCTGACGACGGCAACCCGGCGCGGCCGGAAACGGTCGGCCACTACGCCCCCGCCGAGCATGAGCACCGCGCGGGGAAGCGCCCCGGCCGCGACCACCAGGCCCACCTGCGACGGCCCGCCGACGCGAGTGGCAGCCCAGGACAGAGCGAGAAAGTACACGACGTCGCCCGTGACCGAAGCCGTGTACGCGGTGAGCCACCGCAGTACATTGACGTCCCGGAACGCGGGCCGCGCGGACAGGGACATGTCGTGGGCGCTCACGCGTCGCCGGTCGGCGGCTGAGCCGTACCGGGCACCGGGAACGCCTGCACTTGCAGCACCACCGGAGAGGAGCCTTCGGGCGCTTCGCTCGCTCCGTGCCGGTAGCGGGAGATCACCTCGAAGATCTCGGCCCTCATCCGGTCCACGTCACCAGGGGTCAGATACAGCAGGAAGTCGCTGTAGGCAGTGGCGTCGAGCCATTCCTCAGGAAGCAGCGCCACCTCCTGCGCGGCCCGGCGCAGTCGATCGGCAGCGGCCACGGCGACTGCCTGTACGTACGCGCGTCCGGCCTCGCGCTGTTCCGCGGGCGCGGTCACGGGATCGTGGATCGACTGCCGATGGACGGATTTCCACCATCGTTCCCGTCCGGTGCCCCGGTCCGGCTCGTCCACGATGAGTCCGCCCGACGCGAGGCGGCGCAGGTGATAGCTGGCCGCGCCGGGGTTGATGCCGAGTTCGTCGGCGATGCGGGTGGCGGTGGAGGGACCGCGCTCGCGCAGCAGGGTGAGCACGTTCAGGCGCAACGGGTGAGCGAGTACGCGCAGGGCAGCGGTGTCGAGTTCGATGTCCCGTTCCGAGGACTCGGCGGAGGCAGAGCACTTGGCGGAGGGAGTGGAGGAAGCGGCCGTGCGCCGACGATAGACCTACAACAGTCCTTTCGAAAGAGATGTTGTGAAGGCATGGGTGATGCGCAGGAGCCTGAACCCACGAAGGGGCAATACACCGGCCCTTCGAGTCGTCCCCCGGTCTTCGATACGGACGAGGGTGCCGAACGCCGCAATCTCCGTGACCGGCCCGGTGACCACTCGCCCGACCCGCGCGCTACCCGCGGCAGGTGGGCGAAGCCGCTGATCTCCGGCTCATGGACGGCCAGTTGACGGAAACCCTCGCCCGGCCACGGATCACCGGCCGGGCTCGCGCTCGGGGATTGCGGCCAGGGTGATCACGCGGTGCATGACCGCCGTCGGAATCGAAGGGTTCTGGGCGGCGTCCTCGGCACTGTGCTCATCGAGGAGCAGGGAGACCAGGACGTCCGACGGCAGGGCCGGGTTCTGCCGGGCCGAGTGCTGGACACTGTGGCCGGCATCACCGGCCAGCCTGACGGCGGATGCGGGTGACAGCCGCGGGTCAACGGCGGCGCGGCCTCGCACCTGGACGTCGGGGTCGTGGCTGAACCGTTCGACGAGGGCGGCGCACGATGCGGGGTCGTCGAGCGCCGGAAAGCGGAAACGGGGATCCGGTTCCTCGGCGAAACGGAGGAGGTCGTGACGGGGAAAGTCGGGGTGATTGAGGGGACGCCCCGGGAACGAGAAGCTGCCGGCCACCAGCTCCACACTTCCAGGAGCAGGTTCGCCGGGGCGTCGCTGACAGGAGCTGGCAGCACATCTCCGAAGCCGACGCCGGAGTCGACGCCAAGGCCGGAGTCGACGCCAAGGCCCGATGGTTGACCTGCCTTGGCGCTGGTACTGCCATCGGGCCGGGGCCGACCCGGACGCAAGGGTGAGGGTCGGCTCCGGCAAGGTCGAGCAGGGTGTCTCAGCCGGCGTCGGCGGTCTCGTCGAAGAAGCGGACGATGCGCGGAAGGGCCTGCCTCACCGAGTCACTGTGGTCGAAGTCGCCGACGTCCGTGAGCCGGTAATCGGCGCCGTTGCCCGTCAACTGTTGCGCACAGTATTCGGAGTGGGAGTCATCGACGTCCTGGTCGCCGTGGGCATGGAAGAGGCTCACAGGTACGTTCGGCTTCCAGTCGCACGTGGTGTCCAGCGCGTTGAGCCGGAGCTTGAGGGTACCGCTGGGCGTGCGGATCTTGTCCAGGAAGTCCTCGGTGAACAGGTCCTTGGAAGCGGGCGGCAGCGCGCCGGCGATCTGCTCGGTCGTGTGGTCACCGTCGAAGAGGCCCTCCACGATCTGGTCGTAGGGCGCGCGGAAGGCTTCGCCCGGCGAGCCGTAGAGGCCGTAGGTCTTGTTCCATGCGGTGGCGAAGTAGGCGAGATAGAGACCGGACTTGGCGATCTTGTCGTCCGCCGCCGCCGCCTCGAACGCGGACAGATGGAACGGGCCGGCGACCGGGGCGAGCGCTCCGAGCCGGAAGTAGTGGTCGGCGCCTTCCTCCTGGAGTGCCCGGCCGACCAGCATCGTCGCCGGCCCGCCCTGCGAGAACCCGCTGACCTGGACCGTACGCTCGAGTTCCCGGCCGTTTCGGTGGGCGAAGGCACGGGCCGCGCGCAGCCCGTCGACACTGGCGGCTACGGTGGCCCGTGGGTCACCGTAGGGGTGGAAGCTCTCGCCCGCGCCGAGGCCCACATAGTCGGGGGCCGACACCGCGCGTCCGGTCGACGCGAACAGGTACGCGGCGAGTCGGTCGTCGGAGGCGGGGTTCTCCGAGGCGACGTCCTTGCGGTAGGCGATGGTTCCGTGCAGCCAGGAGACGGTCGGCAGACGATGCCCGACGGTCTTCGGTAATACGAGGAGCTGGCTCGCCGTGGTGGGCTCGCCCGCGCTGTTCGTGGTGCGGTAGACGACCTGGTACGCCGTCACTCCGTAGCGGACCTGGGAGGAGTCGATCTTTCCTCGGAGCTCCAGGGTCACCTGTTGTGCCGTCAGTTCGGCCACCTGGCGAAAGGAGACGACGGTTCCGGCCTGCGCAGGCCGGGTGTGGGTGTCATGGACCGGGGCCGGCACGGTCGTGGCAGGTCGGGTCGGGGTCGCGGCCGTCGAGGACGAGGCCGGCAGGGTCAGTGCCGCGCCGCTGCCGAGGATCGCCGCACCGACCAGGAGCCGGGCGTGGTAGCGCTGTGAAGTCATGTGTGGATCTTGCCGACTGACGGTGGCACAGGGACATGAGGCCACCCACCCGCCTTGCGTAGGGCCAGCCCTACAGGGCTTCCCTAGGGGCGAGCGGGTGCGCAGGCGGTGGACGGAACGGCGGCGTTCGTCGGTGACCGCGGAGCACCTCGGCCCGGTGGACGGCCGCTCGGCGGAGTCGGGCTCCGGGCTTCCGTGGAAGGGCGGTCGGCATGGGGCGCCCGGTCACCGAAGGCATTGGATGTCCAGGGTCGGGTCCATGACGAGGACCACACCGCCGCGGCCGCTGGATGTCGAGACGCTCTTCCCTGAGCTGGCCGGGTACCGGGGCACCACCGCCCGGTTGCACCCGAGGCCGGGGAACCCGGACGTGTCGGCCAGTTCCGTGGGTGGGCCGATGCTGTGGCCGGCGGACGAGCCGTGGCCCGTGTGCACCGAGGCCCACGGTCGTGGACGTGGCCGGTGTCCTGCGGACATACACCGGGAGCGCGAGGTCCTGGCCCTGCAGCAGGGAGCCGACGAGAACGCGGATGTGCCGATCGGCTACCAGTACGACCTGTCCCTTCCGCCCGGCCGGGTGTCGCAACGTCTTCGTCTGCCCCGCCGCTCCCGACCACCCGCACCGCTGGAGCATCCAGTAGCCCGTCCGGCTCCCGGGCCGGTGGCCGGCTCACCGGCGTCGCGTCAGCTCCCTGTCGGCCCGGCCGTCGCCGCGGGCCGGGCCATGACCGGCATGGTGTCTGGGCCATCAGGATCCGCCGGTTCGCACCCTTGATCAGTCTTTGAGTTTTCCTCGAATCGCCCTTGCTCCGTCACAAGCACGCGTGATCATGGAGCCTCCAGGAGCCGAGGGGTGCGGCTTGCGTCCGCTTCGCATTGCCCGCCGCTCGTCCTTTGCCCCTGCCTCTGCAGCTCAGTCAATGGAAGGTAATCCGTGCGCAAGCTCGTGTACTACATCGCGTCCACTCTCGACGGTTTCATCGCGGGACCGGACGGTTCCGACCCCACCGGTCCGGACGGCTTCTGGCCGGTGCCCGAGGACTACGTTCAGCACCTCATCACCGAGTACCCGGAAACCCTGCCCGCTCCGGCCCGTGCCGCACTGTCCGTCACCGCCGACGGCACGCATTTCGACACCGTCCTCGAAGGACGCCGCTCCTACGAGATCGGTCTCCGGTCCGGGTTGACCGACGCCTACCCGCACCTGCGGCATCTGGTGTTCTCCCGGACGCTGAGCGAGAGCCCGGACCCGGCGGTGGAGCTGGTCGCGGACGATCCGGCGGAAACCGTCAGGCAGTTGAAGAAGCAGGACGGCAAGGACATCTGGCTGATAGGCGGTGCCGAGCTGGCCGGTGCGCTGTACTCCGAGATCGACGGGCTGATCGTCAAGCTGAGCCCGCTGACCATCGGCACCGGGATTCCGCTCTTCTCCCACAAGGCGGCATTCGATCCGTGCGGTTGGGAACTCACCGACCACACCGTCCTGAAGAGCGGGGCGGCCTTCCTCACCTACGCCCGCCGAATCCCGGCCGCGTAACAGTCGGGCGAGGGCCGTGAACACCCGCGGCCCTCGCAGCAGCGGTTCCTCGACAACACCCTCGGGCCCGCACCACGCCCGAACGGCAACTCCGGTCCCGGCGACCCGAACCGGGTCCCGGAGACCGGAGTTCGCCACATCACGCGAGTCCCGGATCAGCTCACAGCACGCGCATCCCGGGGACCGGGCAGCGCGAAGCGAGCAGCGCACGGCGACGGGTCTCAGGCTCCGCAGAACGGCATGGCCCGCACGTATCCGCCGAGGTTCTCGTCGTCGGTACCCAGGAGGGCATCGGCAGAGCCGGGCAGACACTCCACCGCCTCGATCTTGTACCGCGGGAACGTCCCGAGCACGGCCGGGTGCGCCGCCAGCGTGATCCGCACCTGGCCGGCGGCCGACACGGTCACCCGGCCCGCGTCGCTCACCGCGGAGTCGAACGGGCCGTCGTCACCGGCGTCCGATGCCGAACTGACGATGATCCGGCCGGAACCGGTCACCGAGATGTCGGAGATGTGTCGGGCGCCCTCGCCCGTCGGGTACGCCGACAGGTAGGCCCGGCGTGTGACGGCGCCGAACTGCGGCTGTCCCCACGCAGCGAACGACAGCGGCGCCGCGTACAGCGTGGCGGGACGTTCCGCGCCGGCTCCCCGGTCCGCCCACAGGGCGGCAAGGTTCCCGCCCCGGGCGACGAGCGCGAAGCTCTCGAAGTCGTCGCCCTCACCGATGCCCGGCAGCGGCGAGTAGCCGAGGACGGCCGCCGTGGAGCCGGTGACCTTCAGGCGGTAGACGATGCCGCGGCTGGCGAGCGCCAGGTACTCCCCCGGCATCCCGGGGATGGCCTCGATGGCCTCCAGGTCGACGGGTTCCGGGCCGTCCCAGGTGATCGGGGAGATACCGTCGGAGCCCTCCCGGTGGGTTGTCTGAACTGAGCCCTGACCTGCGGAAACGTGACTGACCTCGACGGATTCCGCCGAACACCCCCGGATTCTTCCGAGAATCCACGGCTCGCACAGTCTCCGTGTTCCCGTGGGAACACAGGCGGGAACTGGCCCCCTCATCGTGCGACCTGCGGCTTCTCACGAGACCAGAAGCCGAGCCAATCCAGCACGAATCTTGTCCGGATAGCGCAGATCAGTAGCGACGCTCTTACGGGCAGGGCTCCGGCCGGGCCAGCCGCCGTCACCGGGTCAGGGACGCCACCACTCCTCGGTGGGCCTCCACGGCTCGGGAGCAGGTGGCAGAGCACCGAACCGCGGAAACGGAAGGCGAACACGAGCTGCCGCATCCTGGGGACCGGTCCCCTCCACGGCCGCAGCATGGTCTTCAGCTACACCGGAGGGAACCCATTGGTGACCGTCCCACTCCAGCTTCCCCCGCGGCGTGCCCGGGTCGACGTGGCCGCCCCGCGCGGGGCCGTCGCCGAGAGGAACAGCTCTGTGCGCGCCGGGCGCGGGCCGGTGTGCGTCCCGGCGCTCAGCCCACTCGTCCAACGGCTCGTCGTTCACGGGGACCTCCCTTTCCCTGCTTCTGATCTCAGTCTGCCCCTCCTGCACCCCGGCCACCGCCGGCCTCGGGTACAGGAGGGAGTCTCATGTCTCCGCCCTGTCAGATCGGACGGTGCATGGCAGCGAACGTGACCGCCACGTACACGAGCACGAGCACGACAGCCGCAGTGATGAGCAGTAGCCTGCGGGCCGCCTCTGGCCCGCCCTCTCCACGGCTCACATCAAGCCCGTGCCGGTTCGGGTCGGTGCACATGCCGGTGCTGATACCGCAGCCGATGCATCCGGTGCCGCTCACTTGGGGTGGTTGGGTGGGGTCTTGGGGCACTGGGTTCCTTTCTCGTAGCAGCGAGGGAGGCCCTCCCATGGCCATCGGCGTAGCCACGGGCGGGAGTCATCGGGAGAGCGCCGCCTCATCGTCGAGCTCGTCCAGGTCGGTCACTGTGCAGTCCGAGAGGCTGGGCGGCAGGAACACCACTGCCCTGGCACCCCGCTCTCGGCGCCGGGGCAGTGGCTTGCCCGGGTCAGGCGCACGCCCGAGTCGCCAGGCGGTTCAGCCGTGCGTCCGGCGGGCTACTTGTCGTCCGCGGGGTCCGCGTCCTCCCCGTATAGGGAGTCAGGAGTGTGCTGCCGGATGTGCCGGTCAGCCACTGCCCCCTGAGTCCGCACAGGGTTGTCGGGGTCGGACGAGTTTTTGAGGTCCCGTGCGACGACAGATTTGGCGGCCTTGATGGTGTCTCTGATACCCATGCTGGGTTCCTTGCTCGATGGTGGGTGGAAATGGCCCGCCCGCGCCTCTGGCCGCCGACGGCCTCGGGTGCGGGCGGGAGCCCGCCCGCAGCTGGTCTCCGCGAAATGCAGCCGCGAGCGGGAGATCAGTACAGCCGCTCGTGCGGGTACGGCCTCGGCCGCGACGCGGCGGGCAGCGAGCACGGCCACTTGTGCAGGTGGATCGTGATGCCGGGGCCGGTCGCACCGGGGATATCGACCGACTTCGACTCCTCGGGCGTCATCGGCTGCTGGCAGCAGTCACACATCATCGGCGGGCCTCCCGCCAGGCGCGGGTAAGTCGGACTGCGACCGGGCAGGGCGAGCAACGGCAGGCCGAGCAGTTGTACGTATGGCCCACCAGGGTGCGATACGCCTCATCGCCCTGAGCGGGGAGAGGTTCACTCAGAACCATGGACACATCGGCTCCTTCGGGTAGGTACGGCAGCGGCGAGGGAGGGATGAAGGCGGGCGCCCCGACGGTGGGCAGCTTCTCGGCTTGGCCCTGCCCTGCCGGCTGCTCGCAGTGGTCACCCAGCATCGGCAGGCCCCCATGCGTCGGCGAGCAAGTCGGGCAGCTCAGGCGAGGCGCCGAACATCTCCGGTTCCTCGTGCATCACCAGCAAGATCCGGGCGACCTGGGGCAAGACCAGCAAGTCCAGCGCCCCGCCTTGGGCCGGCTGGGCCAGGGCGTCCTGCGCGAGGCCAAGGGCCTTGGTGACGATGTCGCGCAGTGGCCCGGGTGCAGCGTCGGCAACCTCCTCGCTGACCGCGTCGGCCAGCCTCCGCACGTGACCGGACAGGGCATCCCGTAGCCGGTCCACCTGCGCGGTCGGCGGCTCCAAACCCGTGTCCACGGAGTTGAATGCCAGGTCGTAAGCCTCGGTACAGTCCCTGCGGATGGTCGCCCTATCCATGAGCCATCGACCTCAGGCGGCCAACCATCACGGCCTGCGCGACGGCGGCAGGTGAGCACAGCTCGCCGGCCGAGTCCATGGGCACCGACCAATACACCCGCGTGCCGTCGGCGCCGCCCAGGCCAGGGCGGGGCACGCCCAGCTCCTGCCCCGACCCCAGGCACACGGTGCCCGGGACGTGCCACCGCCGTACAGTGCCGACCGGGACCAGGGCGTAGTACTGGTCCGCGTGCCGGTCGCAGATCACGGGACCGCCCGCCAGCGCCTCAGCGAGGTACCGGTCCACGGCATCCTGCTGATCGCTCCCAGCCGCGGCCTGGACAACGAAGGACGGGATACGTACAGCCGCAAACAGCGGCCCACACGGCAGCAGCGCGACTAAGCGTTCCTCCCACTCCACGCGCACACGGCGACGGTCCGCCACCGTCGATAAAAACCAGTGCTCTACGGCGAGCAGCCGCTCAGCTCCAGTCGTCAGGCTCGTCACGGCTTTCCTTTCTTCGGGCAGGTAAGACAGGACCGGGGGAACCAACGGACACGGTTTCCGTACACCTCGCGCACGCGCTCCCCCAGGTCACGGAGGAACCCCGGGCGCAGGCTGGTCCCGCAGAACACGCAGGTCACACCGCGCTGCTGATGCGTACTCAGCGATTCGACGTCGGGCAGGCCCGGAGACTCACGCGTCGTCATACGAACGCCGAGACGGGCAGGCGCATCGGACCGCCCGGCCCGAACGCGGCCCCCAAGGCGGCCGGGTCCGTGAGGTAGCCGGAGCCGTCGGGCCGCTCCATCCACCCCCGGCCGTCAATGCAGCGATCAGCCAGCGGGCAGCGCAGCATCCACCCCTCCGGCTGGACGGTGAGCCGTCCGAGGTCGTCCAGTGACTCCTCGGCCCCGCAAGGGACGAGCCACCACGCCAGATCCGCCGACGGGTAGACGAGCACCGGACCAAGACGGTCCGGCCCTATGCGCTGCATCGCGTCGACAGATCGCAGAAGGTCGGTTTCGACCGCCAGCCAGAGCCGACCTGAAGGAAGATGAGCGAGCTGATCCTGCGCCCATACCCGGTGAATCTCCGCCGGGTCCGGGGCAGACAGAGCCAGCCACTCCGAACCCGGATTGCGTGTCCGTGGGGGCATGACCAGCACCGTAGAAGCGCTGATTCCGATCCCGCGCGCCGATTGCGCCGGATTGCGCGCGCGGCCCGACGGATTGGTGCCGGTTGCTTACGTGAGGTCCAGCGAGGCCCTTGCGCGGGTGATCAGCCTCCGCGCCTGTTGCCCGTAGACCGCGGCCTCGCCCGGCCAGTCCCATGCCCGCTCGTACAAGGCAATGTTCTCCTCGTCATCGAGCCACATCTCGGCGTTGATCGTCTCGACGATGACGAGCCGCTGGTCATAGATCCAGAACCCGTGGGTCGGTGCTCGTCGTAGCTGTGCGCCGAAAGGGATGATGCCGATCTCGACGGTGTCCAGGCCGATCAGCCCTGCGTGCCGTTCAAGCTGTGCGGCCATGACGTCGCGCGGGCACGTGAGGATGTGGAGGGCGCCCTCCCAGACGATGAACCGGAACAGTCGGCCTCGCTCGTACAGGGCATCCTGACGACGGATACGGGCCCGTACGGCTTCCTCGACGTCCCGAGGGGTCTGCCTGAACTCGGCGTTCGCCCGGAAGGCGTGCCGGGCATAGTCCGCGGTCTGGAACAGGCCGGGGATGCGGACGACTTCCACCCCGCGAATCATCTGAGTCGCTGCGGTTTCGGCAACGCCCAGTTCCTGCCGGGCTAGGTGCCCGCCGGCCAACTGCCGACGCCACGAACGGTACTGCGTCTCCAGGCCGGCCAGACGGCCCTTCAGCTCCCCGGCCATGTCGGGACGGCCCACCGCTTGCGACCACGCCGCGAGATCAGCGGCCGACGGGGTCTGCTTCCCGTTCTCCAGACGCGACACCTTCGAGCGCTGCCAGCCGAGGACTTCGGCCACGCCCTTGCCGTCAAGGCCGGCCTCGGCACGCAGCTCGCGGAGCCTCGCGCCGAGGGCAACCCGGGCGGATTGAAAGTCGGTACTCACACGCTGGAACGTACCGCCTTGGCAAAGTCGGCAGTACGGATTGCATGATGCCAAGCGGCATCCCGGGCCTGGCACGCTGCCACGACCTCAGCCGGGTCCTCCGTGAGGATCACGCCGAGGGTGGTGTCGTCGTCATCGAACACGAACCGCATCACGGTGCGGGAGTCGAACAGCCAGAAGTCGAAGTCAGGGAGGCCGAGTCGGTCAGCATCCGCGCGGCAGAGGTTGCGGATGTCCTCACCGGCGGCGACGTTCCTGGGCGCCCGCGCCAACAGGAACTGCTGCCCCTGCGTGAGCGGATCGTCGACCAGGCGCACCCGCTCAAACCGCGCCCCGGCCGCTGTCTTCGCTGCCACGTTCCGACGCCAGGCGTCCGGCGGATCCATACTGACGTCCTCACCGTTCTGCCAGCGGCCCCAGCTCGGCCCGTTCCTGTCGGACGCGTACCCTCGGCGCGTCTCCAATCGCCAGGCGGTGTGTTCGAAATCCTCGAAGAGGTGAGAGGCTTCCTTGAACGGAATCAGGTCCGGCACGTCACTCCTTGGGCGCGAAGCGGGTCAGCAGCTCCCGAGGGATCACCACGAACGTCTCCGCGTCCTTCACGTCGCGGAGCTGCTCCAGATGCTCGGGGTCGGTGAGCTTGTCGCCCTGGACCACGATGTCGCCGGTCTCCTCGACCTCGTAGAGAGTGGGGCAATCACCGTCGTCGCTGGTAGTGCCGATGAACCTGAGCGTCATAGCGCCCTCCATCTGTGCTGAGTGGACGACCAGGATGCGACGGATAGCCGACGAGCGTCTGGAGATTGCAGCAGATTGCTGATCTCAGGCCTGGTCGTCTCATTGCGCGCAATGAGACGGGCGGCACCACAAGGTGACGAGTTCGGGCCGCTCGGCATACGCCCGACCGGCGGATCTGGCTTGGCTGACCAGACCATCCCGACTCGGGGCTCACTCTGACCACCCGGACCCGGTGAACCTTCGCGGTCACAGCACTACTGTAGTTAGTCGACAGGTATCCCGGGTGGCGGTACTGGGTGGCCGGAGTAATAATTGTGGTGAAAGGCCTGAGTGTCATCATCGGCCCGGATTCAACCCTTCCCGCTAGAGCGCTGAGAGGGAATTCCATGACTACAGTCAAGCCGCAAATGATGCCATCGGTGTACATGTTCCAGCCCACTGAGTTCGAGGACGTCCCTGTGGAACGCCTTGACGAGTGGGAAAAGGATCTTCGTGAATTCGTAGGCATCGAAGCCACACTCCCGGCGGCGGCAACGGGGACAACATCCAAGTGCCCAAAGAAGGACGACAGCGACTCGAGGCCCAAGGAGCAATAAATGGTGATGGGTCGTCGCTCTGGATGCATAGCCATCGTGAGCGAGCAGAATGATCTCCATGCGCTTGCAGCCAAGAAGGAACTCGAGCAATATGGAGACATCTGTTGTCACATCATCGAGAGTAATCAGGTTTGCCAAGGGGGTGGAGTAGCGTGGACAGAAGAGGGCGGGTCGAAACACCCCCCTCTTCTGCCGACCAAAGACAACGAGCTTGTTGACATCCGGAACGTGGACGCCATTTGGTTCCGCCGCGTTTTCGTTCCTCAGTCGTTGGATGTCGAGGTTGCTGACGCTGACCACGTGGATTTGATAGAAGGCAGTGCTACGTCGGCACTCTTTGGGATCCTTCTTGCCGAGTTTCAGGGGACATGGGTAAGTGATCCCTTCGCGACGCGAGCGGCCGAGAATAAGTTGTATCAGATGCGTGTAGCTCGCCGTGCAGGCTTTCCCGTTCCCCGAACTCTTGTCAGCAATAATCCGTCGGCCATTCGCCATTTTTGTGCGGAGCTTGGTCATCAGGTTGTGGTTAAGTCGCTGCGCCCGAGCGACAAAACCGTGCTTCTAACACAAAAGCTTAGGCCAGAGCATCTAGCATCCAGCGAGCGCCTTCGACTGTGCCCAGCCATATATCAAGAATACGTGCCTGGTCTTACGCATCTACGGGTTCACGTATTCGGAGAATATGTATCTGCGGTATCGATCAGCTCGGAAGATTTGGATTGGCGCGGTAATCTGAATGTCCCATTCGAGATATACCGCCTGGATGGCGCCACCGTTTCGCGCATTCGACGTGTTGTGAGAAACCTCAATCTACGCATGGGGGTTATTGACCTCAAGCTCAATGGGGAAATTCCGACGTGGCTAGAGGTCAACCCCCAAGGACAGTTTCTCTTCGTCGAAGGACTGACAGGGCTGCCGCTTAACGAAGCGGTTTCGCGTTTCCTCCGTCAAGAGGCGCTGGTTTCTGCATCGCGCGAAGCGGTTTACCGAACCCGTAGCTGGTGAATGGCGGCAGTCACGCCGGATCTTCCATGAGACCGTGCGGGACGGCCTGCGGCCGGTGGCGTACGCCCACGATGTCGGCAAGCTGATCCCGCCGGGCCAGAGAGCCGAGCATCTCCGCCGCGAACGCACGCCGATTTTCATGCGGAGTTGGCCGGAGGTGTATTCCGATCCGCGGTCGCTGTGGATCACGCAGCCGGGCTCCAGGCGGCCCAGCGCGGCAGCCATGTCCAGGGCATCGACAACGAGTTCGGCACGATGGTGGTCGGCCATCGAGTAGCCGATCACCTCCCGGGTCGCCAGGTCCAGCCACGCGGCGAGGTAGAGCCAGCCCTCGGCGGTGGGGATGTAGGTGATGTCCCCGACGATCTTCGTACCGGGGCGGGTCGCGGTGAAGTCCCGGCCGATCAGATCCGGCGACGGGGCGGCCCTGGTGTCGGCCTTGGTCAGGCCGCGGCGTCCGGTGCGCCGGCTGTGCCCGGCGATGCCGTGCTCCCGCATGACCCGCTCCACCCGCTTGCGGTTGACCAGTCGGCCCTGCCGGCGCAGTTCGGCGGTGACGCGCGGGACGCCGTAGTTCCGCCGGGAAGCCAGGTGGATCACCGCGATCTCGTGGGCCAGGGCCTCATCCGCCCGCCGCCGCGCTTCGCGGGCCTGCCGCCCGGCCACCCACGCGTAGTACGTGGAGCGGGCGGTCCTCATCACCTTGCACAGCAGCGTGACCGCATAGTTCGACTTCTCCGCGTGGATGAACCGGCATATCTTGCTCACCGGTCGCTCTCCTTCACGAAGAAGGCAGTGGCGGAGTCAACCGGTTGCATGCAACAGCTCCCGCAGCCGCTTCAGCTCCTCGTCCCGATCGTCGGCGGCCCGCCCCGCCCGCACGGAACCAGGTCCCGATCCGGTGTCCTGGGCAGCGCGGGCCTTCTTCACTCAGCCCCGCAGTGACTCCGAACTGACCCCGAGCTCCCGGGCGGAAGATTTCAAGTCCAGTGAGACGGTCGTGACGCTATGAAGTTTGTGGTGTGGGTTCCCTGCGTTTGGCCGGGTTGTTGATCCAGGCTGTCTGGGGTATCTCGGGTGGTCTGGGGCGGCGGCCGAAGCGTTCGGGGTGACGGGCGTATGCCTCGGCGAGGGTGACCGCGCGCTGGTCGCGGACCTCCTCGGCAGTCCCGAAGTGGACGGAGGCGGGTGTGTGCCAGCCGATACCCGAGTGCCGGTGCTCATGGTTGTAATACGCGATGAACGCGTCGAACCACTCGCGGGCGTGGGCCAGCGAATCGAACCGTTCGGGATAGTCCGACATGTACTTCGTGGTCTTGAACTGAGCCTCGCTGTAAGGGTTGTCGTTGGAGACCTTCGGCCTCGAGTGCGACCGCGTCACGCCCAGATCGATCAGTAGTTGGGACACCTTCTTCGACGTCATCGAGGTGCCGCGGTCCGCGTGCACGGTCTGGGGCACGATGCCGTTGCGGGCGATGGTCTCGCGGATCAGCTCCTCGGCCCGCACAGCTGATTCGGCTCGCTCGACGGTGTGGCCGACGATGTACCGGCTGAAGATGTCGATGATCACGTAGGCGTGATACCAGACGCTCTTGGCCGGTCCGGCCGCCTTGGTGATGTCCCAGGTGAACACCTGTGAGGGCCCGGTGGCGACCAGCTCGGGCACCGCCTTGGCGGGATGGGTGGCCTGCCGTCGGCGCTCACCGGACTGATCCTGCTCGCGCAGGATCCGGTACATCGTCGAGACGGAGCAGTGATAGCGCCCGGCATCCAGCTCGCGGGCCCAGATCTGCGCGGGCGCCAGCTCGGCGTACTCGTCGCCGTTCATCAACTCGAGTACCGCAGCCCGCTCTTCGGCCGTCAGGGCCGACGGCTGCACCTGTGGGGCACGTGTTCTGCGTGGTGGCGGGGGCCGGAGCCGGCGGTAGTGCGTGGCGCGGGAGCGGCCGGTCAGCCGACAGGCGGCCGTGATGCCCAGCTGAACCTCGACGCCGGTGAACGCCTCGTCCACGACAGGGTCGGCGGCAGGCTTCAGTCCGCGCTCTCGGAGATCATTTCCAAGAGCGCGGAGGCTTTTCCCATCACCTCGAGTGCGGCCTTGTTCCGTGCCAGGTCCTTCTGCAAGCGCTCCACCTGCTGCCGCAGCTTTTCGTTCTCCACCTCCGCGGCGGACTTCTTCGCCCGGGCCGGGCTGGTCCGGCGGTCAACCAGGTTTTCCAGGGCCCCGGCGTCCCGGGCGGCCCGCCACTCCTTGACATGCGAGTGGTAGAGCCGTTCCCGGCGCAGGACCGCACCCTTCTCGTTCCTGAGCGCGGCGTCGTACTCGGCGACGATCCGCAGCTTGTACTCCGAGGTGAAAGTGCGGCGCTTCGGCCTCGGCGCCGGGTCGGACCCGACGGGCTCTGTGCTGGGCATAAGGGACGGTTCTCCTGTCGTGCCCTCTCAGGCTAACCCCGCAGAACGGGATGTCTCACCCAAGGCTGACAGAGAGGGCCCGGACACCGAACTCGGGGTCCTAGAATGACCACCACAGGGCCCACGTAGGGCCAGTCCGGTGGTCAGCCCCGGTATCCCTCGTAGATGTAGTAGCCGCCCTGTATTTCCCACCACGTGGTGCCATAGTCGTAATTGACACACTCAGCGGTGACCGTCTGCCACCCGCCGGTGCGGAAGGCGATCTTGGAGCTGCCGATGGGCAGGACGTGCGCGGGGCTGTTCTGCTGGAAATATACTTTCGTGCCTGGGTAGGGCACTCCCTCGCATACCCACGAGGCTGGGGAACTCGTGGTGGCGGCCAAGGCGTTCGGGGGGACGGGCACGGCGCTGGCGGTGTCAGGCGCGGCGCCCATTCCGGCCGCAAGGGCAGCAGCGACCAGTAACGCTCTGAGCGTGTTCCTCATATCCTTCTCCCCTGTTGTCCGGTCTCTGGGATTGGTGTGAGCGGAGCCTGACAGCCAGTCCAGGTCTCCGCAAGAGCGCCGAACCGGACCTCCTGCAGGAGGTGCGGCTCCGCTGCGTCCCATCAAAACCAGCCGTCCCAAGGGGTGACCGCACTAGCCACTGCCAACCCTCCAGCACGGAGAGGCCCCGCCAAGACGGGGGCGGTTTCGAAGCCGGCTTGCCGAGCCGCGCCTGTCCGGACATGTTCGGGTCGGTGTCCGGACGCGTGTCCGTGCAGATCTCAGCGTTGTCCGCGACCGGGCCGGGCTGGGCGCCCGCAAGTGTCCGGATATCAGCCCGGACAGCTGTCCGCAGGTGCCCGGACATTGGGAACGGACCATCCACCCCCGGAGCTGAAAGGGGGGCAGTCACCGGAAGAGCGCGACGAGGCCGGTGGCCGCCCCAGCAACACCGGTCACAGCGGCAATCGCCGGCAGCGGCCACCGGCCACGCTCCAGAGCGGCGACCCGGTTCTGTAGCGCATCGATATCCGACTCGGTCGCCGCGGTCCGTTGCAGCGCGAGATCGAGCCGCCCATTCAGCTCGGCGAACCCGGTACGGATCTCGCCTCGCATCTCAGCCAGCTCGACGGCGACACGGTCACTTCCCGGTGGGTGATCCGGGACAGACGCTGCTGCCCCGACCGCTTGTTGTCGTGCACGATCAGCGCGTGCACCCCGGCTCCGTCCGCGGTACGGCCCTCGTACGCGAGACCGCTGACTCCGCTACGGGCGTCGCCGCCGACCTTCTGCCATTCGCCATCCGCACCGGCCGGGGCGCTGCCGAGCATCGTCAGCAGCGCGGCCGCCGCGGTGACACAGGCCATGCGCTGCAACTTCGGGAGTTCCACTGGGAGTCGCTCGCCTTCTCTGTCCGACAGGCGCGAGGTCACGCGCCGGGCGTCAGGTTATTGATCATGGCGGGCGCGACCCAGCGACGGTGGGTCCATTTGGCGGAGCGCGAAGTCGGACTCGCCAGGCACATGCCACACCCGACAGCGCCGCCCCGTGGCAGCCAAGGCCGGGTACGGAAACGTCATGGCCGACCGGCGTGCGGTGCGGGTATCGTCCGGTCCCCGACCAGCCGATTCCGGCGGCCTCCGATGTTCAGAGAGCGATTGTCATGATCAGCCGGCAAGCAACGACGACCTTGTGGCGCCCGACTGGCCCCAAGGAGCTGGATCTGGTCCGGGAACTGAACTGGCGTGGATGGCCACCTCGTCTTCCCGAGCAGCCCATCTTCTACCCGGTCCTCAACGAGGACTACGCGATCAGAATCGCGCGGGACTGGAACGTGAAGCACGACGGAGCCGGTTTCGTCACGCGTTTCGAGGTCGAGTCGGAGTTCCTGCGCCGCTACCCCGTCCAGCAGGCCGGCGGGCGAACGATTCTTGAGCTGTGGGTTCCCGCCGAAGAGCTCGACGATTTCAACGAGCACATCGTCGGTGAGATTCAGTTGGTCCACGAATTCCACTGAGCAGCCCCGGGAACCACCGGCCTCGAACACGCCCCGGCAGAAGGCAGGTTCGGCCAGTGCGTGCTCGCGGTGGGCGGTGCAGGGGTGGCCGGGGTGGCCGGGTTCTCGACGTCGATCAGCTGGGTTCAACTCACGCTTGCCCGCATCGTCGCACCCCCGGCCCGTGCCGTACTTCCCGGGTCAGTCCGTGGCCGAGGGCTGTCCGCTCGGCCCGTGCGGGACCAGGTGAGCCCCTCAAGCTGTTCGATGCTCTGGTTGAACTCCACCAGCAGGGTGAGAAACTGCTCGGTGCGCAGCACCCTCCTGGGCGCCCGGCACGCGGTGCCCCACATGATCCGCGCCGGCGGCGGATCCGTCATCAACACGGCGTCCGTGGCCGCGCTCGTCGGTGACGTCCTGCAGACCTCCTACGGCGCCGTCAAGGCCACGGTGGTCAGCATCACGAAGTCGATCGCCGTCCAGTACGGGCCGCGGATCGTGCGCTGCAACGCCGTCGCCCCCGGCGCGGTCATGACCCCCGCCCTGGAGAACAACCTGCCCGAGGACGTCATCGAAGCGCTGAAGAAGGGAAACGCCCTCTCTTTTCTGGGCTCTCCCGAGGACATCGGCCACACCATGGTGTCCTCGCCTCCGACGAGACCCGCTACCTCACCGGCCAACTCCTCGTCGTCGACGGCGGCATGAGCATGCATTCCTCCGCCGCCCCCGGGCGACGCGCCATGCTCCCCGGACCGGCTCGTTAGAATCGCAGCTGATCGTTGCTGCTGAGGGATGCTGCCGGGGATACGGATGGCCATCGAGATAGACCTGCCGCTCGGCGAGGACGCCGACGCCGACGCCGATGCCCGTGCCGCCCGGCTCGCTGCCGAGCTCACCGAGCTGGGGAACGAACGCTTCCTGCGGGCGGCGCTGCCCGGTCCGGCACGCATCCATCACCGCAGCACCGACCGGCTCGTCGGTTGGCCGACGGGCGCTCCGGAGGCCGAGGAACCCGCCTCCAGCCTCCTGTTGCGGGCCATCCACCTGTGCTTCACGGCCCACTTGCCCCTGAGCCTGTCACCCGACCTGTTCTGGTACGCCGTCGTGCACGAGGCGGCCGTCCACATCCGTCTCAACCCCCGTACGTACGAGGGGCTGTTCACCACCACACCGGGGCAGCAGCAGGTCATCGCCGTCCGCGACGACCTGGCAGCGCTGGACTGGGAGCGCTCGGTCAACCTGGTGCAGCAGCCGCTGCGCGCCCGGATCGGCGACGACGTGGCCGATCTGTTCCAGCCCACGTTCTCCACCACCACCTCCGGTGACGCGACGGCCGCACTGGTGGCGCTGATGGACGTGGTCAGCCCGTACTACCGCTTCCAGTGGTTCTCGCTCTGCGGCATCCCCCGGATCAGGCTGGAGGGCTCCGACCGGGACTGGCGTCTTCTGGCGGCCCGCGTACGTGAACTGGAAGGGTGGTTCGAAGGCCTGCGGCCGTGGTTCGAGGCCCTGCACCCCGTGCTGGACGCGATCGGCGCGACGGCCTCGGGGTGGGGAGCCGACCAGGACTTCTGGCGTTCGCTGTACAAGTGGGAGTCGGCATCCGGCGGCGATCGTGTCACGGGCTGGATCACCGCCTTCTTCGCCCACCGGTACACCGATGACGGCCCCGTCCCCCGGAAGTCGTTCGGAGCGGGAACCACCGCGGAGGAGGAATTTCCCTCACATCTCTCTCGTGTCCCGTTCCGCTGGGAGACGCCGGCCGGCGTCTTCCGGATGGCCTTTCTCGGGGGCGTGCTCGGCATCACGCGCGACGGTGAGTGGATCCGCCCCCAGCTCGGTCACGCGGTGGTGGAACCGACCGCGGAGGGTGAAGTGTGATCCGGTGCGGTGCGGGTCAGCGGTCCCGTGAAAGTGCCAGGAGCTCGGCGAAGGTGCCGCCTGCGTGGACCAGATCCTCGTACCGGCCCTGTTCGACGATGCGGCCATGCCCCATCACCACGATGTGATCAGCGGTCCTGGTGTTCTCCGGCCGGTGGGTGACCACGACCGTGATGCGGTCGGCGGCGATGGCCTTGATCCGCTCGAAGATGCCGTGACCATCACCTGGGTGCGCAGTACACCCGTCTTCGCGGCCTCCTGCCGGTCCGCGAACCCGTGCTCCGAGTGGGCGGCGGCTCGGCCTCGGCCGGATACGGGGCCGCGGAGCGACCCAGAACCTGAGGCAGGTCCCGCACGGACCCTGCTGGCCCACTCCCGACCGGATGCAGTCGCACACGCGCCCTGTCGTCACCGCTCTCGAGGTGCGGGCCGGCCTGACCGCCCTGCGCGCGCCCCTCCGGCTGTTCCCCGCGGTACACCCCTCGCAGGACTCCGGTACGCCGCTCGCAGGACTTCGGGCCGGAGAGGTGTGTCGGCCGATTCACCGAGAAGGGGCCTCGGGACCTGTCCCCCGGCTCCCCGGAGCCCCGGCCGGCCGCACCTCTTCCCCAGCCCGCCGCGGTGGACGACACTCGTCGCAAGATCACAGCACCTCTGCGACGGGGGAGATCGGGGTAGGCACATGCGGGGTCTCGTGCTGCGGCTGGCCGGGCTCAACGCCGGGGCGGAGAGCGCCATGCGGCTCATCGGCTTCTTCGACACACTCGTCGAGCAACGGCTCGGCCTCGACGGGGTACTGGTCATGGCGGCCCGGGTCGCCGAGTGTCCGGTCGGTCTGGCCGGGCCCGGTCCCGACGGTCTCGCGGCCCGACCGGACGGCAGTACGCGGCCGGCCGGGCCTCCCTCGGGCGCGGCCGTCCGGGAACTGCGCGGCGGGCAGCGGGCCTGGCTGGCACGGGAGGGTACCCCGCAGCCCTTCGACGAACTGCTCCTGGAGCGTTTGGCGTTGGCCTGCGACGCCGTGCTGAGCCGTCGCGGGAGCGAGGCGGTGCCGCTCGACCCGGCGCTGCTGGAGACCGTCATCAGCTCCACCGCACCGCTGCCCGAACGGGCCCGCGCGCTGCGGCTGCTGGGCCTCGCCCCTTCGGGCCCCCTCACTCTCCTGGCCGTCGACGGCGGTCGGGGCCCGGAGGGGATGGCACCACTCCTCGAACGGCTCCCACCCGCCTCGGCGGGCCGTCGCCGGACGGCCGCGCTCGGCTCCGTGCACGCGGTGGCCGTGGCGGGCCCGCTGCCGGAGCGGCTGCTCGCCCCGGCGGGCTTCCGGATCGGGGTCGGTCCCGAGGTCACCGGGACCGAGGCGCCGCGCTCCTGGGAGGGTGCGGTGCGGGCGCTGCGCTTCGCGGGGACCTCTCGCTCGGACGTGGGCCTGGCCCCGGTCGTGGAGGAGCCCGCGATCTACCACTCCTCGCTCGGCGCCTTCGAGGTGCTCGCGAGGGAACTGTCCGGCCCGGCCATCGCCGGCATCGGAGACCTGGACGTCCTGGACGCGCTCGCGGCGGAGCCGGGCAGCGGCACGGAGCTGCTGACCACGCTGGAGGTCCTGGTGCAGACGGATTCGCTGCGCGCGGCGGCACGGGAGCTGCACCTGCACCACAACTCGGTGGCGGTGCGCGTCGCGCGGGCGGAGGCGGCGCTCGGCTACGGGCTGGGCGAGACCGTGGGCCGATTCCGGCTCGCGCTGGCCCTCGCCCTGCGCCGTCTGCGGGACAACCCGGCGTAGGGCCGTCGACACGGTTGGCGCGAGGCGCGTGGGAGGGCCGTCGAGGCGGTGGCGCATGGGAGGGGCGGTGCGAGGGCGCCTGGGAGGCGAAGTTCGCCGTCGACCCCGGCGCCCCTTCCCCCTCCGTCCGCCCGGCGCAAGGCGCCAAGCGGCGCGGACGGGGGCCGTTCCCGCGCCATCCGGCGCATGCCGTGGGCAGGACCGCGGACACAGACTGACGGACGTCAGCAGCGGCTCACCCGGGCGGCCCTCGTTCCGTCCGGGGCCGCTCCGTGTCGTCCGCCGGAGGCCCCCGTGTCCCTTCCCCTGCCCGTCGATCCCGAACTCGCCCCGTGGCTCTCCCTGCTGCCCGCCCTCGATGTCGGCGACGCCGTCGCCGCGCGTGCCACCGTCGAGGCGATGGGCGCCGCCGCGCCGCCCTTCGCCGTACCCGAGGGCATCGAGCTGAGCGAGCACCGCGTTCCGGGGGCCGCGGGCGCCCCCGAGGTTCCGGTGACGGTCTTCCGTCCGACGGGGGCCGGGACGGCACTGCCCGCCGTGCTCTACGTGCACGGTGGCGGGTTCATCCTGGAGGAGGGGGACGGCGACCGGGCCCTCGCGGCGCGCTGGGCGGCCGAACTCGGCGCCGTCGTCGTCGCCGTGCGATACCGGCTGGCCCCCGAGCACCCCTACCCTGCCGCCACCGACGACTGTTACGCGGCCCTGGAGTGGCTCGCCGCGAACGCCGCCGGCCTCGGGGCGGATCCGGCACGGATCGCCGTCGCCGGGATCAGTGCCGGGGGCGGCCTCGCCGCCGCCCTCGCCCTGCTCGCCAGGGACCGCGGCGGCCCGGAGCTGTGCTTCCAGCTGCTCGACATCCCGGAGCTGGACGACCGCCTGGAGACCCCCTCGATGCGGGAGTTCACCGACACTCCGGTGTGGAACCGCCCCAACGCCGTGCACAGCTGGCGGGCCTACCTCGGGGCGGACCGCGACCCGGCGGCCCCGGTACCCGCCTACGCCGCGCCCGCCCGCGCCGAGGACCTGTCGGGGCTGCCGCCCGCGTATGTCGCCGTCAGTGACCTCGATCCACTGCGCGACGAGGGCCTCGACTATGCCCAGCGCCTCGTGCGGGCCGGTGTCCCCACCGAGCTGCACCTGTTTCCCGGCACCTTCCACGGCGCGGCGGGCTTCGTGCCCGACACGGCCGTGACCCGCCGCATGAGCGAGGGCGCGCTGGACGCGCTGCGCCGCGGTCTCGCCGTCTGACAACCCACTCCCCCGCAAGGAGCCGCACATGACCGCCCAAGCACCCCCCGTACCGGAGTACGACGCGCTCGTCGTCGGCGCGGGTTTCGGTGGCCTCTACGCCCTGCACCAGCTGCGCGCGCACGGATTCAGCTGCCACGCCTTCGAGACGGGCGACGACGTCGGTGGTACGTGGTACTGGAACCGCTATCCCGGAGCCCGCTGCGACGTCGAGAGCCTGGACTACTGCTACTCGTTCTCCCCCGAGCTGCACGCCGAGTGGGACTGGACCGAGCGCTTCGCCACCCAGCCCGAGATCCTGCGCTACGCCAGGCACGTCGCGGACCGCTTCGATCTGCGACCGATGATCTCCTTCGAGACGCGGGTGGCCTCCGCCGTGTGGGAGGAGGAGAGCAGGACGTGGCTCCTGACGACCGAGGACGGCCGCCGCGCCCGCGCGCGCTTCCTCGTCACCGCCGTGGGCTGCCTGTCCGCATCCCGCGTTCCCGACCTGCCCGGCCTCGCCGCCTTCCGCGGCGAGGTGCACCACACCGGCCGCTGGCCCCACGAGGGCGTGGACCTGGCGGGCAAGCGCGTCGCCGTCATAGGAACCGGCTCCTCCGGCATTCAGGCGGTGCCCGAACTCGCTGCGACCGCACGTCATCTGACGGTATTTCAGCGCACTCCCAATTACAGCCTGCCGGCCCGCAACCGGCCGCTGTCGGGCCGGGAGAGCTGGCGGGCCAAGGCGGAACTGGAGGAGCTGCGCGCCTATGCCCGTACCGGCTTCTCCGGCTTCTACATCGCCTCCACCGGCAGCTCGGCCCTCGATGTGGGCGAGGAGGAGCGCCGGGCCGCCTTCGAACGCAAGTGGGCCATCGGCGGGACCGAGATCATGTCGGTCTTCACCGACGTGCTGACGGACGGAAAGGCCAACGAACACCTCGCCGAGTTCGTCCGCGAGAAGATCCGGGACGCCGTGGACGACCCGGCGACGGCTCGGAAGCTCGTCCCGCTGGACTACCCCATCGGCGCCAAACGCATCTGCGTCGACTCGGGCTACTACTCCACGTACAACCGGGAGAACGTCGACCTCGTCGACCTGCGGGCCGAACCGCTCGTGGAGATCACCGAGGACGGCGTCCGCACCGAGGCCGGAACGTACCCGGCCGAGGTGCTGGTACTGGCCACCGGCTACGACGCCATGACCGGCCCGCTCACCCGCATCGACATCCGCGGGAGGGACGGCCGGTCCCTGAAGGACCAGTGGGCCTCGGGACCGCGCAGCTATCTGGGCCTCGCGGTGGCCGGCTTCCCCAACCTGCTGACGGTCACGGGGCCGGGCAGCCCCTCGGTCCTGGTCAACATGGTGCGGGCGGTGGAGCAGCACGTCGACTGGATCGTGGACTGCCTGCGACGGCTGCGCGAGGACGGGGTGGACCGGATCGAGGCCCGGCGCGAGGCACAGGATTCCTGGGTCGCCCATGTCAACGAGGTCGCCGACACGACTCTCTACCCGCGCGCCAACTCCTGGTACGTGGGTGCCAACGTGGAGGGAAAGGCACGGGTGTTCATGCCGTACGCGGGCGGGCTCAACCATTATCGGGAGCGGTGCGAGGAGGTCGCGCGATCCGGCTACCGGGGCTTCGCGCTGGGCCCGGAGGTGTCGGCATGACGCGGGACACCCTGAGGCTGGACGGGCGCTCCGTCGTCGTCACCGGCGCGGGCCGGGGCCTCGGCCGGGCCTACGCCCTCGACCTCGCCGGGCGCGGTGCCCGTGTGGTGGTCAACGACCTCGGAACGGCGACGGACGGCACCGGGAGCCGGGACGCGGGCCCGGCGGCGCGGGTCGTGGAGGAGATCCGGGCGGCGGGCGGGACGGCGGTGGCCAGTACCGCGGACGCGAGCGGGGTGGAGGGGACACAGTCCCTGATCGATCTGGCGTGCGCCGAGTTCGGTTCGGTCGACGGCATCGTGGCGAATGCCGGGATCTACCGGCCGGGGCTGGACTTCACCGAGATCGACGAGGGCCTGCTGGAGCGGATGACGGCCATCCACTCCTTCGGCGCCTGGCGGCTGGCGCGGGCCGCCTGGCCCCACTTCACGGAGCGCGGACGGGGCCGGATCGTCCTGGTCACCTCGGCGGCCGGTCTGTACGGGATGGCGGGGAACGCCGCGTACTCCCTGCTCAAGGCGGGGATCGTGGGGCTGACGCGGACGCTGGCCGCCGAGGGGGCCCCGCACGGCATCCGTGTCAACGCCGTGGCTCCGGTGGCCTGGTCACGGATGTCCGCGGCGACCGAGGGCGTACCGCCCGAGGTACTGGAGCGGATGCGGGAGGAGGCGCCGCCCGAGGCGGTCGCGCCGGTGGTGGCCGCGCTGCTCGCCGATGGGGTGCCGGTCACGGGCGAGGTGCTGAGCGCGGGGCGCGGCCGTGTGGGCCGGGTGCTTACAGGTGAGACCCCCGGGATCCGCTCGGCGGACGGCGGACCGCTGCTCGCGCAGGACCTCACCGAGCGGATCGCCGAACTCCTCTCCGTGGAGGGAGTGGTGTACCCGGGCTCGGCGCACGAGACGCCCTGAGCGGCTTTCCGGGTCGGAGCGGGCGGCGGGGTCATCCCCGCCGCCCGTAGAATTTTGCACTACGCGCAAACTTGCATAGCATGCACTTCATGAGTGCCGCCGACATGCCTCTCGGGCTGCGTGAACGCAAGAAGCGCGCGACGCGTGACGCCCTCGCGGACGCTGCGCTGCGCATGGCCGCAGACCGCGGTTTCGAGAACGTGACGGTGGAAGCGGTCACCGACGCGGTCGGCGTATCCATGCGCACCTTCTTCAACTATTTCCCGTGCCTTGAGGACGCGATCACCCGTCCCGCCCAGGACAACGCCGAGCGGATCCGTCGGGCGGTGCTCGACGCACCGGAGGAACTCACGGCGCTCAACGCCCTGCGCGAGGCGATCGGCCAGGAGCTCGCCCACATCGAGGAGGACCACGAACGCTGGGAGCTCCAGATGGCCGTGCTCAGGAAGAGTCCTTCACTGCTGTCCAAATTCCTGGCCGCCCAGGGTGCGGACGAACGCGCACTGATCGCCTCCGTGGCCGAGCGCCTCGGCCAGGATCCCGAGTCCGATCTCCGTCCCAGGCTTCTCGCGCACGTGGCGATCGCCGCCGTGCGCGCCGCCGTCGAGCTCTGGGTGGCCTCCGGCCGTACCCGCACGTTCCAGAGCATCTATCACGAGGCGTTCGCCTCGCTGGCCGCCGGTCTGAACGACTGAAGCGCATCCCTGAGCCTCCACCGGGGGCTTTCACCCGATCACCCCGACCATCCGATCAACCGAAAATCCAGAGAATGAGGAACGCCAGCCGATGAGTGCTGCCGTCACACCCGAAACCGGTACCGCCGGTGCGCCCGAGGGGGCCGCACCAGCCATGACGCGTCGTCACATACTCCAGGCCATGTCGGGCCTGATGGCCGGTATGTTCGTGGCCATCCTGGCCTCCACCGTGGTCTCCAACGCACTTCCCAGGATCATCGCCGATCTGCACGGCAGCCAGTCCTCGTACACCTGGGTGGTCACCGCCGAGCTTCTGGCGATGACGGCGACCGTCCCGATCTGGGGCAAGCTGTCCGACCTCTACGACAAGAAGCTGCTCATCCAGCTGTCTCTCTCGATGTTCATCGTCGGCTCGCTCGTCGCCGGCTTCTCGCACAGCGTCGGCCTGCTCATCGTGAGCCGCGTGGTGCAGGGCATCGGCGCGGGCGGCCTCACGGCGCTGGCCCAGGTCGTGATGGCGGCGATCATTCCGCCTCGTGAACTCGGCCGCTACTCCGGCATCTTCGGCGCCGTGTTCGCGGTCGGCACCGTCGCTGGACCGCTCATCGGCGGTGTGCTCGTGGACACCTCCTGGCTGGGGTGGCGCTGGTGCTTCTTCATCGGCGTGCCGTTCGCGCTGCTCGCGATCGTGCTGCTCCAACTGACCCTGAAGCTGCCCACGGTCCGCAGAGAGGTGAAGATCGACTATCTCGGTGCCGTCCTCATCATGAGCGGGGTCAGCGCACTGCTGCTGTGGGTGACCCTCGCGGGCAACCGGTTCGACTGGGCATCGTGGCAGACCGCCGCCCTGGTCACCGCCGGCGTGGTCCTGCTGGCCACCGCGGTGCTGGTCGAGTCCAAGGTCCAGGAACCGATCATCCCTCTGGACATCTTCCGCAACCGCACCGTGACGCTGACGACCGTGGCGAGCCTGCTGGTCGGCGTGGCCATGTTCGGCGGCACGGTGTTCCTCTCCCAGTACTTCCAGATCTCGCTCGGCAAGACGCCGACCGCCGCGGGCCTGATGAGCCTGCCGATGATCCTCGGTCTGATGATCTCCACGACCGTCGCCGGGCAGATCATCTCCGCCCGGGGCAAGTGGAAGGGCTTCCTGATCGCGGGCGGCATCATCATGACGGCGGGCATGGGCCTGCTCTCCACGATCAGCGCGGACTCCTCGTTCGGGCTGCTCAGCATCTACATGGTGGTACTCGGCGTGGGTGTCGGCATGCTGATGCAGAACCTGGTACTGGCGGCCCAGAACGACGTACCCGCGTCGGAGCTCGGCGCGGCGACCTCGGTGCTGTCGTTCTTCCGCAGCCTCGGTGGGGCGATCGGCACGAGCGCGCTGGGCGCCGTGCTCAGCCACCGGGTGGCGAGCGAGATGGCGAAGGGCTTCGGCGGGGCGGCGGACAACGGGGGCGCCGGCCATGGCGTCCCCGACCTGACCAAGCTTCCCGAACCGGCCCGGCAGGTGGTCGAGCACGCGTACGGGGTCGCGACCGCGGATGTCTTCCTGATCGGAGCCCCCTTCGCGTTCCTCGCCCTGATCGCGGTGCTGTTCATCAAGGAGAAGCCGCTCAAGACGCAGAGCGGCATGGAACGGCTCGCGCAGGAGAACGCCGCCGCGGCGAAGACGCCGGCCACCCCGGCGCACTGAGCCCACCGGGTACGAGGAGGAGCAGGCCGCCGTGACCACCGCGATCCGCGGACGCCCGATACGCGGCGCACGCGTGAGGACGTGGCGCGCACGGCGGCCAGGCTCTCCCTTGCGGGTCGCGGGGTCGCGCCAGGCTCTTCCCCGCGGTCCGCGGACCGCGGGTCACTCCTGACTCGCCGCGGGGCGGACACCGGCCGTGATCGACACGGAATCGCGGCCTGCGGTGTCACCCGGCGGGTGGAGTCGGCCACGCGCCCGGCTGCGCCCCGCGGTTGGGTTTCTTTCCGGCGGAGCGGTTGCCGATGAGCGCCTGCCGGATCTGCGCGGCGGTCGCTCGCGCGTGCTCCGAGGTGGAGATCGCGTCGGCGGTGGCCGGGACGAAGCGGTGGGCCGGCCGCTGACAGTACGGGCAGGGCGCTCCGTCGGCGAGCAGGTAGCCGTCCTCGCATGCCCGGTTCGAGCAGGCGCCGGGGCTCACCAGGGCCTCGGCGATCTCCTGGGGCGCCCAGCGGCGGCGGTTCTCCTCGTCGCGCTCGTGGATCGCGTGGGACCAGCGGTTGCTCCAGCGCCTTTCGATACGGTCGAGGAGTTGGGCAGCCGTCCGGCGCTCGAGCTCTTCGAAGAGAATGTCGGGCAGGGTGCGCGGGACCCGGTGCCCGAGGGCCTGGAGCAGTGGTTGGGGAAAGCCCTGCATGATGAAGCGGATCGGGTCGCTGCCCGGACTCTGCTTCCACTGCTGGCAGTGGCAGACGCCTCCGTCGGACAGCGGGTTGTGGCAACGGGTGCACAGTCCCCGGCAGTCCACGCAGATCCCGTCGCTGAGCCCGTCCAGGTGCGGGGCCGGCGCCCTGCCGCATTCACGGCAGCAGGCCGCGCACAGGCCGCACAGCCTCTCGTTGCCCTGCTGGGTCGTCCAGTTCCGCTGCTGGCAGCGGCAGCACAGACTGGTGTTGCAGTAGTCGCTGTGCTCGCCGTTGTGCCGGCCGAGGGGAGCGAAGGACATGGTGCTTCCTCTCTTGGGGGCCAGGGCGTGTCGGCAAAGCGGGAGCAGCGGCCCGGAAAGCGACGGGCACTGCTTCGATGCGGCGCGGTGGGCCCTCCCCGCGCGGTGTTGCTCCGTACAGCCTAAGGGCGGTGAATCAGCGCCGGACCCGACGGCATGCGTAACCCGCACCGGGCGGAGAGACACAGGCCTCCCGCCGTCAGGCGCTCTCCTCCATGAACCGGCGCAGTTCGCGGGCGAGTGCCGCCGGGTTGTCCATGGGGACCAGCGTTCCGGCCCCGGGGATCTCGACGTATCGTCCCTGCGGCAGCAGTTCGGCAAGACGTCGGCCGGTCTCGGGCGGCATCATCCGGTCCTCCGCACCCCAGGCCACCAGCGCCGGCCGGTCGAAGTGCCGCAGCCGTTCGGCGGCCCGCAGATAGGTGTCCTTGCGCGTGGAGCGCAGGAAGCGGGCGAGGTCCCGGCGGATGGCCCGGTCGGTCAGCAGTGGCAGGTACCAGCGGCGTACCCGCTCGTACGGGATCCCGTGCGCCGTCATGCCGCCCAGTGAGCTGCGCATCGCCACCAGGAAGGGCACCCGGAAGGACTGGAGGAGCAGGAACAGGCCCCCTGGCACTCGGCTCGCGGCCGACAGCGTGCGGCCCTGGATGCCCGGCGGGTAGTTGTCGAGGGCCTCGCAGGAGGTGAGCACCAGTCGGGCGATGCGCTCGTCGCGTACGCCGGGCAGGAGCTGGGCCGTGCCCGCGTCGTTCTGCACCAGCGTGACCTCGCGCAGGTCCAGCCGCTCCAGGAATTCGGCGAGCAGGTGCGCCACGCCCTGGGCCGACAGATCCGCGGACGACCGCATCGGTCGGCGGTGGCTGCCGAGCGGCAGGACGGGGACGACCACGCGGAAGTCTTCGCGCAGATCCGTCACGAGGGCATCCCAGACCGAGTCGTCGAAAGCGAGCCCGTGGAGGAGCACCAGGGTCTCGCCCACGCCCTCCCCGGTGCCGGTTCCCATGCCGGTGTCGGTGTACTCGATGGTTCCGGCGCTCAGTTCGATCTCCGGCATCGCTTGGCCTCCCCGTGACCGTCACTTGATAGACCGATCTAGTGAGAGACTATCCGGCATGAGGACCACCGGCGACACCAGGCAGCGGATTGTTACCGCCGCCACCGAGCTCTTCCGGCGGCAGGGCTACGCGGCGACCGGCATGAAGCAGATCGTCTCGGAGGCCGGTGCCCCGTACGGCTCGGCGTACCACTTCTTCCCCGGCGGCAAGGGGCAGCTCGGCGAGGAGGTGATCCGCACCTCCGGAGCCGCCTACCTGGAGCTGATCGGCAGCCTTTTCGCCGACCCGGAGGCGAATCCGGCAGCCGCCACCGCTGCCGCCTTCACCGGCGCCGCCGAGACTCTCCGGGAGCTGGACTTCGCCGACCCGTGCCCGATCGCCACCGTGGCCCTGGAGGTGGCCAGTACGCACGAGGGGCTGCGTCGTGCGACGGCGGATGTCTTCGCCTCGTGGATCGAGGCCCTCGCCGACTTCTACTCCGGGGCGGGCATCGAGGCGGACACCGCCCGGGACACCGCGGGCTCGGTGATCGCCCTGCTGGAGGGCGCCTTCATGCTCGCCCGAGCGGCCCACGACACGGCCCCGGTCCTCACTGCCGCCCGAGCGTCCGCCGCCATCGTCCGTGACGCCCTGGAGTCCGGCTGAGTGATGTCGGCCCGGCCGTCAGGAACCGCAGCCTACGGTCGGCTCGCGCCGATCCGGCGTGCTGCTGCCTCTACCGTCTGAGCGAGGAGTACGGCGATGGTCATGGGCCCCACACCGCCGGGGACGGGGGTGATCAGACCGGCCCGGTCCCTGGCGGACTCGAAATCCACATCCCCGACGTTGCCCGGGTTGTACCCCGCGTCGATCACGACCGCACCGGGCTTGATGTCCGCACCGGTGAGGAAACGCGGTCGTCCGACAGCTGCGACCAGGACGTCTGCCTGCCGGACGATCTCGGACAGGCCGGAGGTACGTGAGTGGCAGTAGGTAACCGTGGCATTCCGCCCGAGGAGGAGCATGCCTGCGGGCTTGCCCAGGATGGGACTGCGTCCCACCACCACCGCGTGCTTACCGGCGAGCTCCACGCCGTACTCCTCCAGAAGACGCATGATTCCTCCGGGGGTGCAGGACACGAAGCCGGGCAGGCCGAAGCTCATCGCTGCGAAGGAGTGCATGGTCACCCCGTCGACGTCCTTGTCCGGAGCGATTGCCTCGAAGGCAGCGCGTTCGTCGATGTGTGCTCCGACGGGGTGTTGCAGCAGGATTCCGTGCACGCCGGGGTCATCGGAGAGTTCGGTGATCTTTTCGATCAGGCCACTGGTGCTGACCGAAGCGGGCAGGGCCACATGCCGTGACTGGATACCCGCCTTCTCGCACCGGGCGCGCTTCATCCGGACATAGGTCACCGAGGCCGGATCTTCTCCGACCAGTACGGTGGCCAGGCACGGGGTCGTCCCCGTGCGCCTATGGATCTCCGCAGCGGTTGCGGAGCTGGTTTCGATGATGCGGCGGGCAAGGCCGGTGCCGTCCATCAGCCGACCTGTCTGCGTCTGAGCCACGTGCCACTCCTGAGCCTCGCAGTGAGTTGCCCAGGCGCACGGCATCGACAGAATGTCAGGCCGCTCCCCGGTGGTACGCCACCTCAGCGCCAGTCACGGCCCAGCCGTCACCATAGTGGAGCGGACGTCGGCACGCGCAGCCTCTGCGAAATCCTCGCTCCCGGGTGCCGCCGAGCCCGCGCCCATGAAATCCGGACGCCAAGGGGAATGCCCGTCCGTGTACTTGGACGGCCGATGTGGCCGGCGCGATCGTACTGTCGCCCGCTGGCGTCGCTCTCTTCGGCTGGGGCAGCCTGCTGGGGTCTTGACGGGGTGCCATGTGACTTTTCCGGCGAGCAGGGCCGGTCCGTCGCCGGTTTCCTGGATGCGTGGTGGCCCCGGAGCCTGCGGGACGAGTCTCCGCCGACCCCGGCGTGCGAGGTGTTCGAGAGCTGATCGACGGCGAGTTCTTCCGTCACCCCGTGGCTCGCCCGCTGGGAGGCGGAGACAGGCCCGGCCGCCCGTCGGCACCTGCTCGCGAGTGTCGAGTGGTGGCGGGACGACCTGGTGTCCGCAGGCTCGCCCTTCACCTGGTGGCGGGGCCGCCGGCCGCAGGCCGATCTCGTCCTCGAACACATGGGGCGGCGGGTCGACCTGGACGTGCATCGCCCGCCGGAGGGCGAACCGCGCGGCGGTGCTGTCCGGTGCCTCGATCTGCTGGTCCGCCACGATGCCCTCTCCCTGCGGTCCTTGCGGTCGGTTCTCGGCCGGAACCAGGAGGCCGCGGAACGGCTGGTCGCGGAGCCCCTTCGACGGGGCCTCCCGCATCCGCGCGTACTCCCATGGGAGAGGATGCACGTTACTCGCACCAGCCGGACCATACGGAGGCACACAGTGGAAGAGCCGGACCCGGTCGACCTGATCCACTTGGTGGACGCGGACGGCGACCGGTGTGTCGTCCGCGTCACCGGGCGCTGTCAGCCAGGCGTTCTCACCGGGCACGACATCCTGCGCGCCGATGTCCTGGTGTCCACCGACTTCCTCGACGCACGGCTTGAGCTCCACCTCTCCCAGCGGGATCTCGCCTCCTGGGAACACGAGCTCGACGGGCTGGCTCCCGGGGGTATGGCGAGAATCGGCGGTGGCCGAGGACTGGAGCTCGGCATGCGGCTCGACGAGGACCGGTCCGTGAGCGTGACGGTCCACGACCCCGACCGGCTCAGCACGCTCTTCTCGATCCAGCCGCAGGACGACTGGGTCCAGAACCACCGGGCCAGGCTGGACCGGCTTCGGCAGGTCTGGCCGAGTGAGGTCGTCGAGAGCTCTCCGATGGTCTACGGCTGGAGTCCGGACCGTAGGAAATGAGCGCCTGAGGTACGCCATCGGGACCCAGGCCGCTGTTGGGCGGCGTCATTACGGATCGGGGGACGGGATCATGGGCGAGGGCGGAGTTGACGGTCAACTCGTGTCGGCGGTACGAGCGGGCGATGCCAGGGCGGTGCGGTCCCTGCTCGTCGAGAGCGGTACGGATCCGGACACGGTGGATGCGACCGGACTCCCGGTGTTGTGCGTGGCCGTGGCCGCGTACGACGAGCATGTCACCGGCGCGTTGGTGGAGGGCGGCGCGGACCCCGACCGGCTGCTGCCGGACGGAACCACGCCGCTGTGGCGCGCCGTGGACGGTGGTTCTCCGGCGATCGTCTCGGCGGTGCTGGGGGACGAGCCCCGGCTGCGGCTTTCGGAAGCCTCCCGTGAGCGGCTTCTCGTCCTGGCGCGGAACTGGTACGAGACGGGCGCGGTCGAGGAGTTTCGGCGGCGTCGGACTCCCCCAAGTGACCGTCCACGAGAGACACTTACGAAGCCGTCGGAAGACACCGGTGAAGGCCGTACAGGACCTGGCCGCGCCGTGCGGCCCGCATCGGTTCACGGGGTCCGGCGCCTTCCAGAGCGACGTCTGATTTCCGCCAGCGTCGGGACGGGCTCCTGCAGATGCTGGAGCCATGACCACGACTCATGAGGCGCGGGCCATCGCCCCCGCCGTACTGAAACAACTGCGGGAACAGGACGACGCCGGTTGCGCCCGGGAACCCGTCACCGATCCGGAGGGCGGTGCCCCACTGCGCTGCTGTCTGCGGCACAGCGAGGCAGGTGAGCGGATCGTCCTCGTCTCGTACGCGCCGTTGCGCCGCTGGGCGGCGGAGACCGGCGCCCAGCCCGGGCCGTATGACGAGTGCGGCCCGGTATTCGTCCACGCCGAGGAGTGCGACGGGCCGACCACCGGCCCCGGCTATCCGGTCGAACTGCACGGTGCTCGCCGGGTGTTGCGCGCCTACGGTGCCCGGGGGCACATCCTCGGCGGGAGACTCGTCGAGATCCCCAAGGAGCGGGCCACCGAGGTGGACCACGCACTGCACGAGGTCTTCGCCGATCCGGAAGTGGCCCTGGTACACGTCCGCGCGGTGGAGTTCGGCTGTTTCATGGTCGAGATCCGCCGCCGGTAGGCGAGGAGTCGGGGAGAGCACGGCGTGCCGGGCCCAGCGCCCGGAAAACACTGTCTGCCTCTGAACAGCACAGGACGGAGTACATGCTGTGCCCGTTCCGCATGCCACCCCGCCACGCAAACCTGTCGGCCGGCGAGCGACAGACGTGAGCACACCGACAGTTGGGGGTCTCCTCGGCCGGCGACGCCACGACGCCGGCCCATCGCCCTCACCGCCGGCGACGACAGCACCAGCCGTGTACACCACTGCCCCGCCACCTGACCCGGGGCCACCAGCTGCCGCCGGGAGATGCGGTCAGCCGGAATCATGCGCCAGCACCGCCGACGGCGCGGGCACATGTTTCCGGCGCCGCTGGGGGTGGGAGCACTCGGGCCTGCGACAGCCGCATCCACCCTGCAGCGCAGATACTCCACGTCCCCAGCGGCACGCCCAGCCTGCCGCACGGCACGGCCCCCCGACGGGCGTTGAATCGCAGGTCGGTACACGTATCTGTGCCGTCCAGCCCTGTCACCCTCTTGGCGTCGGCATACGTACCGGTGGCGGGACGGGCATACGTACGGCCGGGTCGGCGTCACCTGCTCCGAACGCCGACTGACACCAGGCATCGGCAGACCGCCGTGATCCCTTCCTCCCTTCTCACCGCCAACCGCTGTCCGTCATCCGTCGTGTACGCCGTCGTCGTCGGGTACCCAGTGCAGTACGTCGCCGGGCCGACAACCCGGCGTGCGGCAGATCGCGTCGAGCGTCGTGAACCGCACCGCCTTCGCACGGCCGCTACCCAGTACGGCGATGTCGGCGGGTGTGATGCCGACAGCAGCGGTGAACTCACCGACGGACAGACCGCGTCCGGCGAGCTGGACATCTACCGCCGGCCGCGCTCCGACAACCAGGGCCTGACCGGCCGATCACGGCGTGAGGTGTGGCAGGCCACACCCCCAAGTGGGCGGCGGACCGCAGTGACCGGGTGAGCGCCGTTGCGAAAGGGTCATCGGCATGACAACAACGTCACAACCCACCAGCACGCACGGACAATCGTGCTCCGCAGGTCTTTCCGGTCGCGCAATCGCTGTGCTCGTCGCTCTCGCCGTGGTCCTGGTCCCTGCCTTCGTCATCGCCCCCCGCCCATTGGCGACGATCACGTCGGACGGCGGCTTCGACGGTCAGCGCAACCTCATCGGCAGCTTCTCCGAGTCGTTCGTCGACTACTGGAGTTCCGGCGATCGGAACTTCTCTCCGGACTTGGAGAACGTTGTCGACTATTGGCTCCACTACCACGTGGTCAAGGCCGTGATCGCTGCGATCCTGCTGGTCGTGTTCATCGCGCTCGGCGTTCTTCTCTGGAAGGCATTTCTGCGGGCCGGCGGGCTCAAAGCGGGAAGCCGGGCCGCCCTCGCGTCGGCCGGGGCTGTCGTCACGGTGCTCGCGCTGTGCTCGTTGGCGGCGGTAATGGCCAACATCCAGGGCGCGACAGCGCCTCTTTCCTCACTGCTCCCCATGCTGCCGATCCACGCGTCCCACGGAGAACTCGCCGATACGCTCGATCAAGTCAGGCAGCGTCTGGCTGACTACCCGAATACTGGTGACCGAACTCCGCCTGCTCTCGAGGTGATGGTCGGCGATTTCTCCCGATACCACGCGGTGATAGCCGTGGCCGCCACGACTGTGGCGGTCGTCCTGGCCGGCATGAGCGTGGCGTCGTGGAAGAGGTTTGCGAGAACAGGAGCGTCCGACAGGCGAACGAGGCGCGTGTTCAGGTCGTTCGGTCTCCTGTCGGCCTTGTTGTCGCTGGCCGTCATCGTTGTCGCCGTGGCGAACACGGCCACTACAGCCGACCCGGCGCCGGCGCTTCTGGCCTTCTTCAAGGGCGGGTGGTGAGGGGCCGCCGCCAGGCATCGAGGTAGGCGAGGACGGCGAGTACCCGGCGGTGCTGGGCGTCGTCGGGCGGTAGGCCGAGCTTGGCGAAGATGTTGCCGATGTGCTTCTCCACCGCGCTGTTGGAGAGCACCAGCCGCCGGGCAATGGCCGTATTGGAATGGCCCTCGGCGATCAGTGCCAGCAGTTGCCGTTCACGTGCGGTCAGCGCGCCCAGCGGGTCGTCCCGGCGCTGTCCGGCCAGCAACTGGGCGACGACTTGGGGGTCGAGCACCGTCGCGCCACGGGCGACGCGGTCCAGGGCGTCCAGGAACTCCTCGACCTTTGCGACCCGGTCCTTCAGCAGATAGCCGACGGCGCCGGAGCCGTCCGCGAGCAGGTCGGCGGCGTAGGACACCTCCACGTACTGGCTGAGCACCAGCATGGGGGCGCCGGGCAGCTGTCCACGGGCGGTGACCGCCGCCCGCAGGCCCTCGTCCGTGTGCGTCGGCGGCATCCGCACATCGACGACCGCCACGTCCGGGCGGTGTGCGAGCACCGCCTCGACCAGGGAGGGGCCGTCACCGACCGCCGCCACCACGTCGTGGCCGTCCTCGGCGAGCAGGCGTACCAGCCCCTCGCGCAGCAGCACCGCATCGTCGGCGACGACGATCCGCAGGGGATCCCGGGCCGCGACGTCCGGCAGTGCTTCAGGTGCTGGTCCGTCCGGGCTCAGCGACATGGCAACTCCGCGGTGACCGTCGTCGGGCCGTCCTCGGGGCTGTCGACCCGCAGCCGGCCGCCGACCGCGTGCACCCGGTCGGCCAGTCCCTGTAGTCCGTGTCCTTTTGCCAAAGCCGCGCCGCCCACTCCGTCGTCCGTCACCCAGATCCGCAAGACCTCCTCAGTGTGGCGCATACCGACTGTGCATCGGCCGGCGTAGCTGTGCTTGGCCACGTTCGTCAGCGCCTCGGCGACCACGAAATAGGCGGCCGTCTCGACGGCGGCGTCGAGCCGACGGCTCAGGGGACCGGCGTCGAGCTCGGCGGGTACGACGCAGCGTGCGGCCAGAGCGGAGAGTGCCTCCCGCAGTCCTCGGTCGGCGAGGACCGGCGGGGCGATGCCTCGTGACAGGGCCCGTAGTTCGTCCAGCGCCTCCTGAGTCTGGATGACCGCGTCGGCGAGTGCGGCCCGGACGAGTTCCGGCTTGCTGTCGAAGTTGTGCTGGGCCCGGCCCAGTTCCATCGCCAGACGGACCAGCTGTTGTTGTGGCCCGTCGTGGATGTCGCGTTCGAGCCGGCGCAGGGCGACCGCCTCGGCCGTCACCGCTGCGACGGCCTGAGCGCGGGCGGTGTCGCGCTCCTGTTCCAGTCCGCTGATCCTGCGGTGCAACGCGGACATGTTGGACAGCAGCGCCTGCCCGAGACCGGCCTGGGCGGCGGTGCACACCCGGGTCATCAGCGGCAGGGTGAGCAGCAGCAGTACGCCGACCGTGATCGCGAAGGCGAGCCGCTCGGACGGCGACGTCAACCCCAGGCTCAAGGCGACGTGGGACTGGTCGCTGCCCGCGTACAGAGTCATGGGCCGCAGCGACCCGGGCGTGACCTGGCTGCGCAGGGGGTACGTCGCGGTCGCGACTCCCACGAACCACCACAGCGCCGTCACCACCGAGGTGACCAGCACGACGGGGAGCACCATCACCGCGTGTGCCAGGTCGAGCCACAGCCCAGGGTCCGCCGCGTCGGCCGTCTCCTTCGACCTCGGCCGCTGGCCCGCGCCCCGCGCCCCGCCGGCCCGGGAACGGACCTTGCCGATCCGCCACCACTCCAGATCGCCGGGCCACCGCGCCAGGGCCAGAGCCCGGACCGCGATGGGCGACCCGCTCGGCAACAACGAACCAACCATTCCGACGCACAAGCCGCCGACCACCAGCAGCAGACCGACAGCGGCGTTCAACGGCGCGGTGAGGAGATACAGCGACTCCACGAGCGTGCGGCGCCCGACCCGAACGACGGACCCGGCACTCGGCCGCCACCGAACCGCGACCACGGAAGGCAACGACTCCACCATGCCCACAGCATAGTGTCGCTCCGACCCGGGCTTTGAGCGATCGTGTCGCGGCGTCGCGCTCGGTGGCGCGCTGTCCTTCCTCGTCCAGTTGGCGACGCAGCGCTCGGCCGAGCGGGTGGAGCAGCGGCGGCAGCAGAGCGAACTGTCCGAGGCCCGGCGTGCGGAGCGGCTCACGCTGCTGGAGCGGTTCGTCGAGGCGGGGGCCGAGGCGGAGCGCGCGGCCTTCAGGCGGCCGCAGGAGTGGGACGACACGACCCCTTGGTTCCTCACCACCCGAGACTCCATGAACAGACTCTGGGTGGCGGAACGGCTGATCCGCATCCAGTTTCCGCTGGCCGTGCACGACGCGGCACGCAAGTACTTCCTCGACCTCAACCGGACCGTGTGGGAAGGCCTGCCCGACGGCGAGAGCGTGCGCGACTACCTGGAGGACAACAGACTGGCCCTTCTCGACGCGGCCCGCGCAGTCATGGGATAGCCGCTGTGGGCCTCGGAGGTCATCTACGGGGGACAGGCCTCAGGCCTTCAGCACCGACGCGATCTCGGTACGGGAATCGATGTCGAGCTTGGTGAGAATGCGCTCGAGGTGTGTGTCCGCCGTCCGCTTGGAGATCACAAGATGTTCGGCGACCTCCCGGTTGGACAGCCCTCGCGCGACCAGCGTGGCGACCTCCCGTTCCCGCGGGGTGAGCACATCGGCCGCCGCGGGCTCCTGCCGGCTGCGGGGCAGGCGCCGCACCGCCGAGGGCCTGTCGGTGTCCGCCCGCACCGCCTCCAGGATCTCGGTCCCCGACAACCGCGCCCCCACACCGTGCCAGCGTTCGTACTCCGTGATTCCCAACGCTTCCCGCACGGCATTCCGGGTCGCCTCCTGCTGTTCCAGCACGGACATCAGCATGGCCACCGGGTCACCGCTCAGCCGCCGCGCGCTTTCCGCGTACCCCAGCAACCAAGCTGCCCTGGCATAGCGTTCCTGCTGTCCGGCATGCCAGGCAAGGCCCAGGCAGCAGAGCGCGGCGACCAGCACGTCACCGATCTCGCTCATGGCCTCCAGCGCCTGCCGCAACGCGTCGGCACCCTCCTCGTGGCGCCCGGCGAGCCAGAGAACGAGGCCCTGTGCCATGAGCGTCGATCCGTAGAACTGACGATCACCCGTGCCGTGCAGATGAGCCAGCCCCGTCTCGCACAGTTCCAGGGCCCCGTCGGTGTCTCCGAGTACGGCCCGCAGCAGCGCACCTTCGTAGTGGACCATGCTGATGCCCAATGAGTCGCCCACGGCGACGATCCTCCGACGCCCCTGCTCCAGGTCGGCCAGTCCCTCGTCGATCTCGCCACACAGCGCCCGCATCGCTCCGATGTACGGCTCCGTGAACAGCGCCACGCGCTGTTCGTCGCAGTTCAGCGCCGACCTCCGCGCTTCCTGGAAGAAGGTCGGCGCCTCCGCGAGGTCAGCGGTCCAGGTTGCGATCACTCCGGTCATGAACAGGCCCCAGGCCCGCTCCGCGCAGTCCTCGGGCACCAGTTGGAGCCCTTTCTCGATCCAGTACCGCCCCTCCGAGAGGGTGCCGGTCGCCCTCCAGTGGGGGGCGAGCTGCACGGCAAGGCTCAGCCCTTCCGCCGCGCTGCCCGTGGCCGTGGCCGTGGCCGTGGCCGTGGCCGTGAAGGCGTACTTCATCGCGGCCCGGATGTCGGCGATCTGGCTGCGCACCGCTTGGTGCAACTCGGCCTGGGCGGGGGTGACCAGCTCGTCCCACAGGTGCCGGGCCGTGTCGCGATGATGCTCGAAGTGCCGCCCGCGCACACGGGCCGCGCTGCTCTCCTCGTCGAGGCGTTCGGCGCCGTACTCACGGATCGTGTCCAGGAGCCGGTAGCACGCCCCGTCCTCGCCGACCCGTTGCACGACCGACTTGTCCACCAGGCCGAACAGCGCCTCCAGGACGACGTCGGACGGGAGTCCGTCGCCCCCGCCCACCCGTTCCGCAGCCGACAGCTCGAAGGGCCCGGCGAAGACGGACAGGCGTGCCCACAACAGGCGCTCCGCCGGGGTGCAGAGCTCGTAGGACCAGCCGATGGTCGTACGCAGCGTCTGATGCCGGGCGCAGGCGGCACGCTGCCCGCCGGTGAACACCTCGAACCGGCGGTCCAGCCGGGCCACCAACTCCCCCAGTGGTGCGACCCGCAGACGCACAGCGGCCAGTTCGAGCGCGAGCGGGATTCTGTCGAGCCGTTCCACGAGCGCCAGCGTCTGAGCCCGGTTGGATTCGGTGACGGTCCAGCCCGGCAGGACGCGGGCGGCTCGCTGTGTGAACAGCTCCAGGGCGTCGTCCACTCCGAGCGGGGCGATCGGCATCGTCTGCTCGTCGGCCACATCGAGTGGCTGCCGACTGGTGGCCAGGACGCACACCTCGGCGGCCTCGCGCAGGAGTATGTCGCAGAGCACGGCGCATGCGTCGACCATGTGCTCGCAGGTGTCGAGCACGATGAGCAGCTGCTGTCCCTTGATGTGGGCGACGACCGCGTCCAGTGGTTCCATCCCGGCGTGCTCCGGGACCCCCAGCACGGTGACCAGGCTCCGGAGCGCCCTGTTGCTCCGGAGCCGTACCCGCAACCCTGAAACACGATGGGGGCCGGTCGGCATTGTCCATCGGCCCTGGAGGGGTTGCCGTCATGGGCCGGACACGGTGAAGAGGGCGCCGTCGGGGTCACGGATGATGAAGGAATCCTTCGAAGGGCCGTCGCGTGCGGGAACCAATGACGATTCACCGCCTGCGTCGATGGCAGTGGCCGCGGCCCGTGCGCTGTCTTCGACGCGGAAGTCGACGTTCCACCGGGGCCGGATCCTGGGGTCCGCGGCGGTTTCGATACCTCCGCCGCGCAGGGTGGCAACCGTACGCCCTTCCAGCGTGACGCGGACGTGCTCCTGTGCGTAGTCGACCGTGCAGCCGCCGGGCGGTTCGGCCCAGCCGAAGACCTCCGCGTAGAAGATGGCCGCTTCGAAGGCGTGGCGGGTCTGCAGGTCCAGCCGAGCGGGGGCGCTGCCCTGCCCCACCGACCAGGCCAGGGCCGTGCCTTCCCAGAAACCGAAGACGGCCCCGTCGCGGTCGGCGGCCATCGCCGCTCGGCCCTCCCCCAGTTTCACGGGCCCGACGGCGAGTGTGGCGCCGCGTTCCCTGACCCGGTCCGCGGTCTCGTCGGCGTCGTCCACCGCGAAGTACGGGGTCCAGACGGCGGGAGGGCTCGTGGCCGCAGAAGAGCAGCATCCGATCCCGGCGACGGGCCGACCGTGCGCCATCGCCACGCAGAAGTTGCTCCCGAGGGTGCTGGCGATGAACTCCCAACCCATGACGTCCGTGTAGAAGGCCTGGGCCGCGTGCAGATCGCGTGCCATCAGGCTGACCCAGCAGGGAGCTCCGTTTACGGGCCTGATCCTTCCGAGGGCCGGCATTCGATGCTCCTTCGGGATTCCCGCCGCCTACGGCTCGCGGGCTGCGCCTCGATCCGTGCGAACGGTTCCTCCATGTCGAGATGGTCCGCCGTGAGTTCCGCGATCACATTGCCGCCGTTTCCCATGGCCGAAGAACTCGCCCCTCTCCTCGTCACCGACCGTCGCACGGTGTCCGCCGGTCGGTGACGGACGCGCGTGGCGGTCGGCAGAGCCGAGTTCATGATCTAACCGTGTACCCCGGGCTGCTTCCCCGCACCTCAGCACCCCGGCTCCCGCGACCGATCCCGCGCCACGACCGATCGAGGCAATCCTCCACCAGCAACGGAAGGCTGTGAGGATTGCCCGTAAGCAGCTCCACTGCGATCAGATCGTGGCGGTCCGCGGCCGGTGCTCGGACAGCCAGCCCTCGGCGTAGGCGACGGCATCCGCCAGGTCGAACAACCGGGCCTCCGCGCCGCCCACGGTGGCCCGCACCACCGGGCGTTCCTTCTCGAAGGCCGCACCCAGGTCGTCGAAGCGTTCCGCGGAGATCGAGGTCTCGCGCACGGTCGCCCAGCTGCGGCCCTGCGGGGTCATGACGGCGAAGGAGTTGTCCGTCTGCGGCGAGGGAACCCGGTACTCGGCCAGGTGGAACGCGGTACAGGAATCGAAGCCCGCCCCCAGAAGGAGAACCCGCGCCCCGCCCTCCTCCAGCCGGGCGAGCGGGCTGTGCTCGCCGAGCCGGCAGTCGAGTGCGTGGCCGTCCATGATCGCGGCGGCACGTGGGCCCACGGCCGCGAAGGACGTCTGCGGATGGCAACTACGGACGGCGCCCGGCCAGTTGCGGACGGTCTCCGGTATGACGCCGACGCCGAGAGTGGGAGTGGTCCGTGCGTCGAAGGCCGGGATCGAGGCACGGATGTCCGCCCACCACGCTTCGGGCACGGGCGGATACCCCCATTCCGCCGGATCCGAATTGTCACCGGAATGGGTCGGCACCACCAGAGTCCCGCTGTCGCCGAGAACGTCGAGCAGCGCCATGACGACGACGCGGGAACCGCCGCAGACCCATCCGAGCGAGCTGAGCGAGGAGTGGACGAGGAGGGTCTCACCGGGGCGCAGGCCCATTGCGCGGAGATCGGAGGCGAGCGAATCCCGGGTACACATCGGACCGATTGCAGGCTTGGCAGACATGACCAGTCAGTGTCCAGGTGTCGAGGCACCCGGGCCACCGAATTTCGGCGCAGGCTCGGACCGGTCGTGCCGCCTGTCTCCCGAGGTCTGGTACGGAGTCGTAGAGGTCTGGATACGCCAGGTCGAGAGGTCTAGTACGGCAGGTAGTAGCTGAGCAGATCGGCCGTGACCGGCGGGAAGAGCGCCTGGAACAGCTCCTCGTCCCCCGCGTAGACGTCGGGCCGGATCCGGGTCAGCCCCTCGATCCCGTGGGGGCCGAACAGCAGGGCGGGCAGGTGGTCGGGGGCCACTGCCGCGCCTCCCACGGCTCCGGGTCCCTGCATCGCACCGCCGGTGACGACCCGGCCGAGGCCGTCGGCCCGGACCGGGATCCGGTAGTGGGCGTCGAAGGTGGAGATGACGATGTCGCGGCCGGTGCGGTCCGGCCCGGCCGTGGTGAGGCGGTGCCAGAGCAACGGCCGGAGCCGGTCGAGCAGCGCGGCAACGTCCGGGACGCGGACGTAGTACTGCTCCGCCTGTGTGGGCGGCTCGTGGACGAGGAAATCCTGCCACGCGGCGGCGGTCACGGTGCCGGCCCGGTGGACGACTCGCATCCGGCTGTCGGGGGCCGACGCGGCGACACCGCGGAGCAGTTCCCGTGCCGATGCCTCGTCGAGGGCGGCGGCCTCGGCCAGGAGTACCTCGTCTTCGGGGAGCGTGGTGCGACCGGTGGCGACGACGGCGCCGGCGCGCTCCACGACCCAGAGGTTGCTCGCTTCGTGGGCCAGCAGCCAGCGCCAGCGTGCCTCCGAGTGCGGCATGGCCACGTCGAACCGGTTCTGGGCCGTTTCCTGCAGGGCCGCCATGGCGGGGATGTCACTGGAACGGGCGGCACGGAGTGCGGGTTCTCCCTCGCCGGGCGGTGCGGCGTGCACGGTGAGCGCCGGCGGGATGTCGATGGCGTACTCGTAGCCGAACAGCCGGTAGAAGTACGGGATTCCGATCATCGCCTGAATGACATGGCCGCGGGCGGCGGAGCGGTCGTGGGCCCATCGCATCAGCGCCCGGACGAGTCCGCGTCCTTCGTATTCCCGGTCGGTGGCGACCAGTTCGACCTGGCCGGCGGGCAGGTGGATGCCGCCGATGCGTACGTCCTCGTCGAGGAGCGTTGCGGTGGAGACGACCCGGTCGCCGTCGACGACCACGGCGCAGGCGGACCAGCCGGCGTCGGGATCCTTGACGACCAGCCGGTGATCGAGGGCATCGGCCGGTTCGCCGCGTTCCGCGAGGAGGGCGCCGATCTGGTCGAGGTCCTCGGGTCGTGCCTCTCGCAGGACGAGGCCGTCGGCCAAGGGGGTGGGTACGGGGGATGCGGGGGTGGCGGTCACGGTCGGACTGTCTCAGTGCCCGGGGCGTCCCGTCCATCGGGTTTTCGCCGGGTTGTGGTTCGCGGCCCGGGAATCCGCGGTCTCATGAAACGAACGCCGGGCAGCGTCGAGACCGTCGTGCACCAGGACGGTTCGGGGCCCGTCGCACACACGACGGGCCCGGAGCGCGTACTGAGCAGTCTCCTTCAGCCCCCGCACACGGCGGCGTCGATGGCCCGCATCACCGCTTCGTTGGACTTCTCGCTCATCGGGACGTGATTGAACGTCAGTGTCACCGCACGGCCCTTCGGGTCGACACCGCCCGCGGTCATGAATCCGGGGATTCCCCCGCCGTGCCCCCAGATCTCCTGGCCGCAGGAGTTGTGGACGCGGACGAGCCCGAGACCGTACTGGTCCTTCGGGTTCTTGTTCAGCGGGACGGTGCGCTTCATCTCGGCGAGCCGGTCCTTCGACACGAGGTCACCGTGCAGCAGCGCCGTGAAGAACGTGTTGAGATCGGCGCCGGTCGCGACCATGGCGCCCGCGGTGTACGCCCACGACACGTCGCCATCGGTGACGTCGACCTGCTTCTTGCCGATCCGGTGATAGCCATGGGCGTGCGGGCCTCGGATGCCCGCCTCCCCGGACTTCGGGAAGTAGGTGTCCTTCAGTCCGAGCCGATCGATGATGCGCGTGGTGATCTCCTCCGGGGCGGGGTGGCCCGTCACTTTTTCGATGAGCATCCCGAGCAGGACGTAATTCGTGTTCGAGTAGACCGCCAAGTCCTTCGCGGCCGGGCCGGGCGGCAAGGACATCGCGATCTTCAACAGCTCGTCCGGTGTGTAGTGCCGCTGAGGTTCTTCGCTCTCCGCCATCCGCAGCTGTCCGGGCTTGATGTCCTCCGGTTTCGTGCCGCCCGCCGCGACGTAGTCCGTCAGCCCGCTCGTGTGCTGCAGGAGATCGCGGATCTTCACCCGGCTCCCGTCGTTCCCGTTGCCCCGCACGCGTCCGGGCAGATAATGCTCGACGCTCCTGTTCAGGTCGACCCGCCCCTCGTCGACGAGTTGCATGACGACGGTCGCCACGAACGCCTTGGTGTTGCTGCCGATCCGGACCCGCGCGTCGTCGGGGAACGGCTTCCCGGTGTCGGTGTTGCCCGTCCCCGCGCGCAGGGTGCGCGTACCGCGTCCGGGCTCGGAGATCACCACCTGTACACCGGGGATGCCCTGCTCGGTGACGGCGTCGATCCTCCGCTGCGTCGTGGCGTCGGAGGACGGGACAGGCTTCGCGGCATCGGTCGGTGACGCCGACTTCTTGGCGTCGGTCGGTGGGGCGGACTTCGCGGCGTCATCACAGGCGGTCGTCATCAACGCGAGGGCGGCGGCCCCGGCGATCACGGCCAGCTTGGCGTGACGTCGTGAGGTGGTCATCGGCGGTTGTCCTCCTGGTCCGTCGGACCTCTTGGTGAGATCCCTACGCCGACGAGACTATGGATGCGCGAGTGCACCTCCCATGGCGCTGACCACCGCCTTTGCGGTGGGGCGGGCCGGTGCGCACGGGGTGCGGCAGGCCCTACCCCGGGGCCGGCTGCACGCAGTGGCCCGCCGAACCCACCCGCACTGCGGTGAGGGCGCGAGCGGCCGGATCGGGCGATGGCTCATCACGCGGCCCCGATGCGCTCACGGTGCGGTTCGCGCGCGATGTCGGCGCACCGCGTCGCGGTTGGCGCACCGCTGGGAGCAGTAGCGCTGCCGACCGGTGCGGGAGGTGTCGGCGAAGATCGTGGAGCACTCGGCCACGGCACACCGTCGTAGCCGGTGCATGCCCCGTCCCGCCAGGTGCAGTGCGGTGCCGACGGAGATCAGTGAGAACAGCAGGGAGCCGAGCGGCTGCCGGTCGTCGCGGTAGTGCAGGTGCCAGCCGTCTCCGGCGTGGTCGGTCAGCCGCGGGTAGGCGGCGGCCGCCGCCAGCATCCGGTTGAGCAGCTCGGCGCGCTCGTGCTCGTCATCGGCGTCGACGGCCTTCTCCCACGCGTCCAGCGCCTCCTGGGTGCGGTCGAGGTCCTGCGACGTGGCCGGGAGGTCCACCACCAGGCCGGCGGCGCGGCAGCGATCCGCGAGTTCCTCGGCGGTCGCCGGACGCCGGTTGGCCAGATCCGTAGCCAGGTTCACGACATCCTCGCCGTAAGGGTTGAGGTGCATAAGGTCATTACACCAACCTGATCGGCATGACACAACGCACTGGAGACCCCGCAGCCGTACGGCAGGCGGTGGAGGACGACATCGCGGAGCTTGTACGCCTGCGGGTGATGCTGTTCGAGAATCTCGGCGGCGACTTCTTCGACCCCGCGTCAGGAGGCAACGACTGGCTGGACGTCCTCGCCGTGGTGCTGAAGGAGCAGTTGGCCGCGGATGCCGTACGCATCCTTGTCGTGGAGGGTGGGAGCGGCCTCGCCGCCTGTGGGATCGGCACGATCGAGCAACGGCTGCCCGGCCCGCACCTGCGCAATGGCCGGATCGGGCAGGTGATCGGTGTGGTCACCGACCCGGCGTACCGGCGGCTCGGTCACAGCCGCTCGATCATGCAGTGCCTGCTCGACTGGTTCCGGGAGAGCGACGTCGCCCGAGTCGACCTCTATGCCTCCGCCGGGGGTGAACCGCTCTATCGCGAGCTCGGCTTCACCAGCCACCCCGACCCGTCGCTGTACTGGCGCCCGTGACCGGTCCGCCGCCACCCCGCCTCCTCCGGAACGACCTGCCCGACGCCGATACCCACACACCCTCGCTCATGCTCCGCCCGTCCGGCCTCGGACCAGTCCCGGTCGAATCCGTGATGCCGTCCCGGGCCGCGGGAGGTGAAGAGCGTTGATACGCGACGCTTCCCACTACCGCTGGATCGTCCTCGGCATCGCCACCTTCACCCAGGCGGCATCCGGCTTCTTCGTGCAGGGCATCGGGGCAATGGGCATCCACCTTCAGCGGGACCTCGATCTGAGCACGGCTCAGTTGGGTCTGCTGATCTCGGCAGCCCAGTTGGTTCCGTTGGTCGGTCTGCTGGTGGCGGGAGAGTTGCTGGACCGCTACGACGAGCGCTGGGTCGTCGGGGTGGGCGCCTGCGTGGTCGCCGTGGGGCTGTGCGCGGGAGGCCTCGCGCCGGGCTACGGGGCCCTGCTCTGCGTCCTGCTGGTCGTGGGCGCGGGATACAGCACCGTTCAGCCAGGTGGGAGCAAATCGGTGGCGTCCTGGTTCGACGCTTCCCGGCGCGGGTTGGCGATGGGCATCCGCCAGGCGGGTCTGCCACTGGGCGCCGCGCTCGCCTCAGCGGTGCTCCCCCTCCTCGCGGTCGCTCACGGCTGGCGGTCGACGCTCGTGGCCGGTGGACTCGTCGCGCTGCTGGGGGCCGCCGTCTTCATGGGCTGCTACCGCAGGCCGCCCGCGCGAGCCGTCCCGCAGAGCGAAGCGCCGCGTGCCTCGCTCGGGCGGCAACTCGGGGACCGGCTGAGGATGTTACGCGAACCGTCCATGGCGAACATCATGTTGTCCGGGACGAGCCTGATCTCGGTGCAGTGCGGCGTAGGCATCCTGACGGTGCTGTACCTCCATGAGACGGCGTCCGTCGACGCCGGCCCGGCGGCCCTGGTCCTGGTGGTGGCCCAAGGGGCAGGCGTCGTGGGCCGTATCTGCCTGGCCGCCCGGAGCGATCGCAGCAGTTCCGGACGGTATGCCTCCGTCATGATCTGCATGGCCGCCGCGATCTTGGGGATGGTGGTGCTGATGACACCTCTGGGGCGATCACCGGTAATCGCCTGCTCCGTGCTCGTCTGGCTCGGGTTCTTCGGATTCGGCTGGTACGGCCCCTGGGTCGCCTACGTGATCGAGTCGGCTCCGCCGGGCAGGACCGGCTTCGCCCTCGGTCTGGCCATGTCCGTCAACCAGGTCGCCATCGTCGTGGTTCCGCCCGCGCTCGGCCTGCTCAAGGACGTCACGCACAGCTTCGTACCGGCGTGGGGCGTCCTCACCACGATGACCGCTGTTGCCCTGATCGTCTCGGCCGGCGCAGAGCGTCGGCACAGCCACGAGCCGCCTCGATGCGGGCCAGTCACCACACCGCCCGGACACAGCACGGCCCGAGAGAGCTGACACCCCGGCCTTCGCCCCCTGCCCCTGCCCCTGCCCCTGCCGCCATTGCCGGCCAGAACGCGGAGCCACCTCGTGCCCCACCTGATACCGGATACCGGTCCGCAGCGCGTCATCACCGCTTCGAACTTCGTCTACACCATCAGCAGCGGCCTCTATCTGACCGCCGGGGTGCTGTACTTCACCCAGGCGGTTCATCTTCCGGCCGCCCAGGTGGGGATCGGACTCGGCATCGCCGGATGCGTCTCGCTCGTCATGGGCGTGGCCGCCGGCCATCTCGCCGACCGACATGGCGCACGGGGCGTCTACGCGATCGCCCTCGTCGTCCGGGCACTGGCGACGGCCTGCTTCCTCCTGGTGGACAGCTTCTGGCCGTTCGTCCTCGCGGTATGCGCGGCCACCGGGGCGCAGGCCGCCGGGGTGGCCGCCCGCTCCCCGCTCATCAGGCATTACGGAGGGGACTGGCCGCAGAGGTTCCGTGCCCGTCTCCGTGCCGTCACCAACATCGGCGTCTCCCTCGGCGCCCTGCTCGCGGGCTGGGCCGTCCAGGTCGGCACCCGTACCGCCTACCAACTCCTGGTCGTCGGCATCGCGATCGCCTGCGCGGCTTCCGCGGCCGTCCTCGTCCTGCTTCCCGCGGTCATGCCCGGACCCGTCGTCGACGGCCCTCGCCGGGTCGCCCTGCGGGATCGGCCCTACCTTCTGATCACCGCGCTCGACGGCATCATGGCCATCCAGTTCAAGGTGCTCACCGTGGCCGTTCCGCTCTGGCTGGTCAAGGCCATCACCGCCCCGCACTGGCTCATTTCGGGCACCATGCTCGTCAACACCTTCATCGTCATCGCATTTCAGGTGCGGGCCAGCCGCACCATCGACTCCCCCGCAGCCGGCGCAGGCGCCTACCGCCGATCGGGCCTGGCCTTCCTCGTCTCCTGCTCGCTGCTCTCGCTGACCGCGGGGATGCCGCAGTGGGCCGCGGCCACGCTGCTCATGGTCGCGGTGGTGATCCACACGATCGGTGAGCTGTGGCACTCCGCCGCAGGCTTCGAGGTGTCCTTCGCCCTCGCACCGCAGCACGCCACCGGCCAGTACCTGGGCGTTTTCGGCCTGGGCGCGGGCCTGGCCGAAGCACTCGGGCCGAGCCTGCTCATCTCGCTCTGCATCACCTGGGGCCGCCCCGGGTGGTACGTCGTGGGAGCCCTGTTCACCGTGACCGGCCTCATGGCACCCCTTGCCGTCCGCCGGGCGGAGTACCGGCAGCGGTCCCGGCCCACACACATCGAAGCCCTCGGCAAGGCACCGGTCGACTGAACGCGCCCGATGACGGGACAGGTGGAACGGAGTCCGGATTGACGGACGGTCTCAGAGTTCTCCCGCCGGATGCAGTTGGGCGAACTCACCGGCGAGCATGCCCATCATGACGAGATCGTGGTGCCGGCCGGCAAAGAACACATGGTCGCGGAGGCGTCCCTCCTCCACGAACCCGAGCCGACGGTGAAGGGCCAGCGACGCCTCGTTGTGTGCGAAGATCCGCGCCTGGCACCTGTGGAACCGCCGCTCGGCGAACATGAAGCGCAGCAGCAACAGTACGGCTTCTGCCGCGTAGCCGTTACGCCGGTGATCGGCGCCGATCGTGATGCCGTACTCGAACCAGCCCGACCGCGGGTCGGCGTGGAACGAACCCACAGATCCAACCGTTTCCCCCGTGTCGGCGGCTTCGATCGCCAACTGGAAACAGTCTCCGTCGGACTTGGCGGCTGCCTGCTCCTTCGCCCAGGCACGATGGCCCTCCGCGGAACGAGGCGGGTTCAGCAGGTCTCCCAACCGCTCCTCGTCCTCGGCGAAGCGCATGAACGCGGTCCAGTCGTCGGGCTCGATACCGCGCAGGCGTATCCGCTTTCCCGTCCAGAACGATGTCATCCCGCCATCGAATCACGCGGCCGGATTCGACGTCCAGAGCTTGCACGACTTCCCGAATGGCCGCTGACCAGGCACTTCGCGGTGGAGCTCCGGACCTTCGCGACCTGCCTCCCACCGCGCTTGCGGGACTTGTCGGTAGGGTCACGCCCATGAGCGTCGAGGTGGAGGTCGTCCGCGGGGCGACCGACGAAGTGGTCGAAGCAGTCTCTCGCCTTCTGCCCCAGCTCTCGGGGACGGCCGGTGCGCCCGACCGGGAGTCGGTGGCCGAGTTGTTGCGCAGCGACGCCAACACCCTGCTGGTGGCCAGGGTCGAAGGACGAGCGGTCGGCATGCTGACGCTGATCATGTTTCCGCTGCCATCAGGTGTACGGGGCCGCATCGAGGATGTCGTGGTCGACGAGGCGGCCCGGGGGCACGGCGTGGGGGCGGCGCTGACGGAGGAGGCACTGCGCCTGGCCGAGGCGGCCGGGGTCCGGACGGTCGACCTCACCTCGCGTCCGTCCCGCCAGGCAGCGAATCGGCTGTACGAACGCCTGGGATTCAAGGCCCGCGACTCCAAGGTCTACCGGTTCGTGGTGCAGCCGTAGGGGAGACTGGGCCTTGATCCGGATGATGGGCTCGCTGCCGTTCGCGGGATTCAACCGCACCATCGCCGTTGATGGGCATCCCACCCCGCTGTGTTGCGCAGTCGGCCCGCTCGTTCCGGAGCGAGGTGAATCATCCACCCGGCTCGGTGCGGCGAGGAGGTGCACCGAGCCGACATGTATCGGCCGGCTCGGTGCAACACGTGGCCCCGGTAGCCGCCGTCGACGGCTTCGCTGCGTGGGCTTGCGCCCTCCGAGGTCATGCGCCGGCCAGCAGCGCCTCCAGTGCGACGGCCGTATCCGGATGGCGGCCGGTCAGTGCCACACCTGCCGGGCCGGAGTCCGCCGTCCCCCACGTCCCCTCGCACCCCAGCAGACTCGCCACCGCGTCGCACGTCGCCGGGTGCGCGGCGAGCAGCGTGCAGCCGTGGCCGCCTTCCGCGTGGCGTATCGGATGCGCGGCTTCCGGCTCCGATTGGGCCCGCCACGGTGGCACCCACGCGTCCAGCGCCGCGAGCCGGCCGGGGAAGGTCCGCCCGGCCTCGCGGATCAGCAGAGGGGCCAGCTCCGCGCCGCCCGATCGCAGAGTGGTGATCAGGGTCGGCAGCCACGGCAGGAGCACCGGGTCCGGCAGCCGTCCGAACGCGTTCGACACTGCCTCCACCACGAAGTCGGTGAGGCTCGGGACGGGATCCAGCGCGTACAGGAAGCCACTGAGGTAGCGCGGATAGGCGGGCACCACCAAGGGATTGCTCAGCAGCTCGTCGCACCTCGCCCGAAGGTCCTCGCGGGAGAGACGTCCGAGCTGCACCTGGGCCGCCCACAGCAGCGCCGTCTTCGACGACTCCTCCGGGCGCGACTGGACCACTGCCAGTTCCAGTTGGGTCCGGTCGCACCCCAGCGACAGCGCGAGGCTCTCCATGCTGAACAGGAAACCCAGCATGGCCGCCACTTGGCGGACGGTGGCGTCGTCGTCGGTGAACGCCGTCGGCAGCAGGGTGCAGTAGTGGGCGTATCCGGCTTTGACAAAGGACTCGATCCAGGGCGGCAGCACCGGTTCGCTGGTGCGGTAGTACGCCAGTAGCCTCCGCACCCGGCGCAGCACCTCCGGTGCGCCGTCGACGCTGCGTTCGGCCGACAGCACCTCCAGGGCGTGTGTGCCCAGCTCCTCCGCGAGGCGGCGGCTCCGCAGGTACAGCGTCGCGTCCTCGACGGCTTCCAGGACCGTCGCCGCGGTGGCGCGCCGGTCGTACGCCGTACGGCGCAGGCGCTGCTCCAGCACCTGCTCGATGCTGACGCCCTCGTAGCCGAGCTCGATGAGCGCACGCTGGTAGGTACCGAGCGCGAGGTCCCACGACTCCTGGATCGGCCGCTCCCCCAGCTTCCGCTCCCCCATGATCGGCCGGGCGGCACCCTGCGGCATCAGATGGCGCAGCATCCACAACACGTCGGAGCACCGCTCCAGTTCCGGCTGGGACGCGATGTCCAGCAACGCCCGTTGCACACCCCCCTGCTGGAGCTTCGGCCCAAGGGGCGCCAACCGGTCGTGCACGTCGCGGGCCAGGGGTGGCAGCGCGTCGTAACCGACCTGGCCGACCCGGTCGCCGCCCATCATGATCTCCACGAGGCGCCGCACATCGCGCCGGCCGGGCACGGTGTCCTTCTCGATGCAGGTGACGGCCGCGTCCTGGAAGTCGTACGGCGTGGGCCTGGCCCGGTCGCGCATTCCGGCCAGCAGGATCGATGTCTCGAACACCGCGATGGCGTCGGCGGTGGAAGCGAGGTATCCGTTGCGGCGCGCGGCACGCACGATCTCCACCGACCAGCCGAGCAGTTCGGCCTCGTCCAGCCGGTCCAGGGCGGGCGGTTGCCGCAGGAAGCCGGTGAGCTTGTCCGAGGGCGGGAGATCCGGTACGGGATCCGCCGCGGCCTTGCCGGCCCGCGATTTCTTCGTGCCCGCCTGTCCCGCCAGGCGGTACGGCTCCACGCGCGTGCGTCTGACGTTCTTCGCCCACACGGTGGCGGCAATCGACACCGAGCCCGCGGCGAGGCCGAATTGCGCCTCGATCGCCGCGTGGCTGGACGGAATCAGGCCGTGCTGCCACGTGGTGGCGCTGGGTGGGCTGATCTCGAAGGTGTCCGTGCCGTGCACGCCGAACTCCGCCACGCGGCTGGCCGCGTGGAAGGCGCCGCAGACATAGAGGCAGTCCGCGGGATCGGCGCCGGTCGCGGCCAGGTGCTCGCGCATCCTGGTCCACATATGGCGTTCGCGGTCCTCGTCCACGCGGACCCGGTGAGGGTCGCCCGGTGCGAGTCGGCGGAAGAGGCTTCCGATCAGAAGCATGACCTGGCGGTAGGTGTCGTGGTCGCTGTCGCCGAGCGGCAGCTCGACGTACTGGTGCCACCATTCCGACCAGTGCCGCACCTTGCCGTGGCGCAGCAGGTGTTCCTCCAGCTCGGCGAAGCGCGGTCGCAGATCTCCGATCTCCACGCCGACGGCGTCGCCGTGCAGCGCGGCCTCCTCCCCGACGGGAGGTGCGTCCGGGTCGGCCGGCTCGGCGGTCTCCGTTCCGCGCGCGTCCCACTGGAAGACGTGGTCCGAGGAGCGGTCGACGAGGACCAGCTCGACGCCCGGCGTGTCCAGTGCGTAGGCGATCGCCTGGTACTCGGCGGAGGCCTCGGTGATCGGTGCGACCACCGACAGCGGGGACCACTCGGCCGGGAAGCCGTCGACCTCGGTCGCGAACGACTGGACCGCCACCGGCAGCTTGCAGTTGCGCAGTTCGGTCAGCAGCGGTGCCATGTCCTCGCACAGTTCGAGGTACACGACCTTGGGCTGCTTCTCCCGCAGCCGACGGGCCATCGCGATTGCCGAGGCGGGCGAGTGATGGCAGACGGGGAAGATCTCGAGCGGCTCGCGCACCGCGTGGTCGACGTCGTCGACGATGCCGAGGAGGATGCCCTCCAGGGCGTCGGGCCCGTCGGCGAACGACGCGGCGGCCTCCTGCAGTTGGGCTCGCAGTCCTTCGAAGGTCCCCTCGTGGGTGCTGCTCATGACAGGGTGGCGATCGCGTCGCGGCCGCCCTCCAGGAAATCCGGCCAGGATCCGCCCTCTTCCTTGCTGCGCGGCTCGACGACGCCGTGCAGGTACTTGTTGAGGATGGCCAGGTCCTCGGGCTCGCGCCGGGCCAGCGACCCGACGAGCGAGGAGGCCAGCGTGCGGGCGGTCAGGGCGCGCTCGCCGAAGAAATTGCTGTGCAGCACCGCGTCCTCGAGCACGCCGATCTGCTCCGCGGTGGACAGCGCGGACTCCAGCTTCTCGTCGTCGCTGCCGGCCGTTGCCGCCGAGGCCCGCAGGTCGGCGAAGCTCTGCAGCAGTACGTCGAGGAGTGTCGGCGGCACTTCCAGTTCGATCTGGTGACGGCGCAGCAGTTCCTCGGTGCGGAAGCGGACGATCTCCACCTCGCTCTTCTTGTTCGTCACCACCGGGATGCGGACGAAGTTGAAGCGGCGCTTGAGCGCCGAGGACAGGTCGTTGACGCCACGGTCGCGACTGTTCGCGGTGGCGATGATCGAGAAACCGGGCTTGGCGAAGACGATGCCGTCGCTGTCCAGTTCGGGAACCGAGATGTACTTCTCGGACAGGATCGAGATCAGCGCGTCCTGCACGTCGCTGGTGGAGCGGGTGAGTTCCTCGAAACGGCCGATGGCGCCGGATTCCATCGCGGTCATGATCGGCGAGGGAATCATTGATTCCCGCGACTGGCCCTTGGCGATGACCATCGACACGTTCCAGGAGTACTTGATGTGGTCCTCGGTGGTGCCGGCCGTGCCCTGCACGACCAGCGTGGAATTGCGGCAGATCGCGGCGGACAACAGCTCGGCCAGCCAGCTCTTGCCCGTGCCAGGGTCACCTATGAGGAGCAGGCCCCGGTCGGAGGCGAGCGTGACGATGGAGCGCTCGACGAAGCTGCGGTCGCCGTACCACTTCTGCGAGATCTCCCGGTCCAGGCCGTCGGAGCGCTCGGAACCCAGGATGAACAGGCGGACCATCTTCGGGGACAGCCGCCAGGAGAAGGGCTTGGGGCTGTCGTCGATGGATTCGAGCCACTCCAGTTCCTCGGCGTACTTGATCTCGGCGGGGGCGCGCAACAGGTCGGACATGACGGGGCCTTTCTAAGCGTCTGAACGTCTCTAGGCGCAATACCGGTGACTTTGAGGGTGTCGGCTCGTTGTGTTGGGTGTGCCAAGGCCGGGACAGGTGAAGTCGGTGGGGGGCGAGCGGTTTTCGGATCGCATCGCTCTCGGAGTGTTAACGCGTGCGTTTACGCCTGATCTGGTGGACGAGGTGGTGGCGGAGTGCGGGCGTGTTGAGCAGCGTCAGCGGCTGCTTCCGGCACGGGTGGTGGTGTATTTCGTGCTGGCGATGTGCCTGTTCTCGGGGCAGGGGTATGAGGAGGTCGGGCGTCTTCTCACGCAGGGTCTGGAGCGTCAGGGCCGCTGGGTAAAGGGGTGGCGGGTGCCTACGAGCGGAGCGATCGGGCGGGCGCGGCTGCGGCTGGGGCCGGAGGTGCTGAAGGCGTTGTTCGCCCGGGTGTGCCGGCCGGTGGCCGTCGCGGGGTCGCGGGGCGCCTGGTTTCGGGGGCTGCGGTTGGTGGCTGTGGACGGGACGACGTTCGATCTGCCGGACACGGTGGCGAATGCCGGGTATTTCGGGCGTCCGGGGACCGGCCGTGGGCAGGGCAGGAGTGCGTATCCGCAGGCCAGGGTTGCGGCTCTGGTCGAGTGCGGCACTCATGCGGTCTTTGCTGCCGAGGTCGGTCCGCTGGCGGTGCACGAGACCGTGCTGGCCGGGCGCCTGTTCTCTTCGTTGACCCGGGGAATGCTGCTGATGGCCGACCGCGGGTTCCTCGGATTCGACCTGTGGCGGGCCGCCGCGGCAACCGGCGCCGACCTGCTCTGGCGGGTCAAAAGCAACGCGGTGCTGCCTGTGGTGACGTCGCTGCCCGATGGTTCCTACCTGTCGGAGATCGTCGCCGCCCGTGACAAGAACCGGCGGGCCGACCCGGCCCGGGTCCGCGTCATCGAGTACACCCTTGGCCCACGCGGGAAGGACGGCACCGTCTACCGGCTGGTCACCACCCTCCTCGACCCGGACACCGCGCCGGCGGCGGAACTTGCCGCGCTCTACGCCGAACGCTGGGAGATCGAGACCACGCTGGACGAGATCAAGACGCACCTGGGCGGGCCACGTCTGGTCCTGCGCTCCCAGCACCCGGCCGGGGCCGAGCAGGAGATATTCGCGTTCCTCCTCGTTCACCATGCCGTGCGGGACCTCATGCACGAAGCCGCACGACAGGAGGGACACGATCCGGACCGGATCTCCTTCACCCGCGCCGTGCGCGTTGTCCGCCGCCAGGTCACCGCCCAGGCGGGCTTTTCCCCCCTCCCGACTCACGCGGGCCCTCGCACAGACTCTGCTTGAAATCGGTCAACGGCTCCTGGAACCACGGCGGTTACGCTCCAATCCCCGTGTCATCAAACGCAAGATGTCCAACTGGGCCCTCAAACGCACCGAACACAACAACCAGCCCCGGCCGGACACCCCAGTAGTCACCCTCGTCGGACCCACCAAACCAGCCCCAACCTCCCGGAAAAAGACCTAAATCACCGGTATTGTCTCTAGGCGAGGAATGTCTTGAGCTCGTGGACGAGCTTGCGGATGTGGCCGGAGAGCACCGGCGTACCGAGGTCCTTGAAGCGTTCGCGGAACCACGGGTTGACACTGCCGCGGCCGGAGCTGGCGACCGAGCCGACGGGGATGAACTTGGCTCCCGAGCGGTGAATGGCGACCATGCTCTCGAACAGTGGCTCGGTCTGCCATTCGTAGAAGTCGGAGATCCACACCACGACGGTGTTGCGGGGCTCGGCGATCTTCGGCTGGGCCAGTGCCATGGCCACCGTGCCGTCGGTGCCGCCCCCGAGGTTGGTGCGCAACAGGGTCTCGAAGGGGTCGTGCACCCAGGGCGTGAGGTCGAGGGCCTGTGTGTCGTACGCGATCAGGTGGACGTCCACCTTCGGCAGCCCGGCGAAGATCGACGCCAGGATGGTGCAGTTCACCATCGAGTCGACCATCGAGCCCGACTGGTCCACGACGACGATCAGCCGCTGGGGTGTCGTCTTGCGGACCGTGTGCCGGTAGTAGAGACGGTCGACGTAGAGCCGCTCCTCCTCCGGGCTCCAGTTGGTGAGGTTCTTCCAGATCGTGCGGTCGAGGTCGAGGTTCCGGAACACCCGCTTGGGCGGGACGGAACGGTCCAGGGCGCCCACCGTGGCCTTCTCGACCTGGGTGCGCAGTACTTCGGCGACCTCGTCGACGAAGCGGCGGATCAGGTCCTTGGCGTTGGCCAGGGCCACGCCCGAGAGGTTGTTCTTGTCGCGCAGCAGCTGTTCGATGAGTGACATGCTCGGGGTCAGCTGCGCGGCGAGCCGGGGGTCGGCCAGTACCTCGCGCAGGTGCATCCGCTTGACGAGGTCGGCCTCGATCGTGCCGAGTTCCGGGCCGATGGCCGGAATCAGCCGGCTGAGGTCGGGGGTCGTTCCGCCACCGCCGCTGCCGGTCGGGCTTGCACCAGGCCCTGCGGTCCGTCCCCCGGCACGGCCACCACGCAGCTCGCCGGGTTTGCAGCCGAGCGCGCGCTCCAGCCAGCCCGCGTCGGACTGCCAGCGCGCCAGCTGTCCTGCGGTGACCGTGCCCGAGGCGGAGGCGAAGACGTTGAGCAGCACCTTCGACACCAGCGCCGCCCGTCGTACTTCGGCGGCCCGGTCGCGTGCGTCGTCGGGGTCGGGGGCGGGTGCCATCAGGCCGTCGAACTCGGCGACCAGCTCCGGGTGGCGCTGCACGATCGAGTCGACGGAGACCTGTGGGTCCAGCAGTGCGGAGGGCAGGCCGATGTCCTCGACGACGGCGAGGCTCGCGGACTCCAGCGTGCCCTGTTCCTCCTGGTCGAAGAGCCGGGCGAGGAGCCGCCAGTACAGCACCTGGCGGCGGTTGTCCTGGGGGTCCGCCTCCGGGGCCCGCGGGGTCGTGTTCTCGGTGGATCGTTCCGTCGTGTGCTCCGTCATTTCCGCAGCAGCCTCCCCGCACGCTCCCGCAGCACGGTCACGGCGTCGGTGGCGGCCTTCTCGGCCTTGACTCCGGCCTTGTCGGTCGTGCCGCCGGCCCATCCCCCGGCGTGGATCGCGACAGCCTTCTTCCGTACGGTCGTCTCGACGGCCAGGGGCTGGACGCGGTACGTCCCGGCGTCCCAGCGGAGCAGTCCGATGCACACGCCGGATGCCGCGACGGCCTCGGGGGTGAGCGGCCCGGCGGTCGGAATGCGGTCGGTGTCGACGGCGAGAGGGTCTCCGGCGAAGGTGAACGTCAGTGCGTCGTCATCCTTGTGGGCGGCGTAGCCCTCCAGGAACACGGGGACGGCGATGCGTGCCGGGTGCCGGTCCAGGGGTGCGGTCGCCGCGTCGGCGGCGGTGGGCAGCGCGACGCGAGCGGTGGCGAAGGCATCGGCGGGCTCGCCCCGGCGTGCGTGCTCGTCGCTCCAGACCAGGTCGCCCTCGGCGGTGACCGGCATGTCGGTGAGGTCCATCGAGCGGCCTTCACTGACGGCCGCCAGGAGCGACATGTGCGGGCGGAGCAGCTGCCAGAGCCCCGCTCCGACGACCGTGTCGGGCTTCGGTACCGATATTCCGGCACGCAACAGGCGGGGCGACGTACCGTCCGCAGGCTCGAATACCGCGTGGACCTGGGCCTGTACGGCGGTCGCGTGTTCATGGACGTCGACGCCGAGGGGCAGGAGGCGGCCGGTGGCCGTACCGGTCACCGGCACATCGGCCGCACCGGGCAGCGTCAGCAGCAGCGCGCGTGCCCACAGGTCGGCCCAGCGTCGTGCCGGGATCCGCTCCAGGGACGTGCCCGGACAGGACGCGGCAAGTTCGGCGGCGAATCCGTCGAGGAGCGTCGCCAGGCGGCGCAGCGAGGGGTCCGGAAGCATCGCGGAGACGACCGGCGCCGCCCCGGAGACCACGTCGTGGTCGATGCCCTGCCACCCGGAGCGCGCCAGATCGGACAGCCAGGAGCGGGCGGCGGCGAGCAGGTTCACCGCCTGCTGCCCGGTGGGCGACGGGACGGTCTCCTCGCTGCGGGGTCGGCCGGTCGCCTCCTCGATGCGGGTCATCAGTGCGTCGTGGACGGAACCGAGGAGTGCGGTGCGTGCGGCGGCGAGGGCGACGAAGTGGTCCTCGCTCGCGGCTCCGCCCGCCGCCTTCTCCGCCGCCTCGGCGACCCTGGCGGCGAGCGGGGTCCCGGCGACCGCGTGGGCGAGTCCGGTCAGCCCGGCGGTCCGGGCGGGTTGCGGACGGAGCAGGCCGGCGACGAGCGCCCGGTCGAAGGCGTCGACGGCCGTGAGGGCTTCATCGAGCCCGGTGATGGTCTCCGAGAGCAGGTCGGTGCGCATCATGCCACCGCCCTGGTCGGCGGGAACCACTGCATCTCCGGCAACGGTGCGGTGGTCGGGGTGAGTTCGAGGTAGGCGAGGTGGCGCAGGAACCGGCTGAAGACGGGTGCGGCGGCCTTGCTGTCGCCCTGCGGCGGACGTGCGTCGCTCATGCCGGCGGTGATGGTGTGCGCGCTCGGCTCCCCGTCAGCGGTCTCGACTTTCAGGTAGCGGGCGACGCGCTCGGCGCCGTACTGCAGCACCGCCTCGTTGACCAGGGCCCGGATGTGATTGCAGAACGACCCCCGCGCGCCGCCGCACGGCCGGTTGTTGTTGGTGCTGCAGGCGAACGTGTAGGTGCCGGCGGCGACCGACGACACATAGACCCGGCCGATGTCCGAGCCGCTGGACACCACACCCTGCAGGCGTCCGTCGGCCAGCTCGACGAACGGGACTTTGGCCAGCTTGCGCGGTCGTGCGGGTGCCGTCACCCGTGCCGTGCTCGACCTCTCCCAGTCTGACAACGCACCACTCCTCTGTGCACCAGGGCGACTTCTGCGCCACAATGGCAGGACACGACCGAACGTACCTGCGACCACTGACAACGCCCGGTCGCGGACGCACGACGGTCCCCGCACCTGGCTGCGCATCGGACACGCGTGGAGCCCGCTGCCCCGGTCCCGAGCCGTGCTCCGCACGCCGGCTGCGGCACTTGTCCTGGGACCCTGAGCGTGGGCTGTCGACAGTGCGGCCCGCTTCGGCGAGGACCCCGGGCACGAGGCGAGGAGCGGAGCGCGCCGTGCCCGGGGCAGGCGTCAGAGAGTGCGGGCTGCTCCTCGGGGGGCCACGATCCCTCCGCCCGGGGGCAGCGGGTAGAACGGGATGGCGACGAGGTCGTACTGGGGGCACGGCGTCGTGATGCACTGCTTCGGCGAGGGCACACAGACATGTCCGGCAGGCGCCACGACGGCGGCACATGGGGTCGCCCGTGGTACGACCGGGCTTTCTCCGGCGGACGCCGGGCTCGTCATGGTCAGGGGCAGGGCGGTGAGAGCGACCGCCGTGGCGGCACGCAGCAAGTTCTCGATCACAAGCAGCAGAGATAGCCGCACCCCAGCGCGGCGTCGCACCGGCTGAGGGGTCAATCACCCGTTCGGGTTGCGATGTTCACCATCGGAACGTACTACCCACCCCAAGAGAAGGGGCTGTGGCGCTTCGCCGGACGCTCGGGACGGTCACGCCGACCCGGCGCTCCGGGTCCGTACAACCTTTTGTGCCCCTCGCGTGTCGAGGGGGACGTTTCGTTGCTTGAGTCAATGAGTCAAGGAGTCCCGTTGCGCAGATCTGTCACGGCTGCTGCCGTGATCACAGCTGTCGTTGCCGTCCCGCTGGTCCCGACAGCGTCTTCCGCCGCAGCCCCCTACAAGGGAGCCAACACTGCAGCCGTCCAGGACGACTTCAACGGCGACGGCTACCGCGACCTGGCCGTCGGTGCTCCGTCGGCGGCCAATGGCAGCGTGGCGGAGGCCGGAGCGGTCGTCATTCTCTACGGTTCGGCCTCTTCGGTCAGTGCCACGCGCCGGACCGTCATCACGCAGGCGACGTCCGGGATCCCGGGCGATCCCGAGGCATGGGACGGCTTCGGCCGGACCGTGGCCAGCGCCGACCTGGACCGGGACGGCTACGCGGACCTCCTGGTGGGTGCGCAGGGCGAGGATGTCGGCGGCAAGGACGGCCGGGGCTCCGTGACCGTGGTGTGGGGCGGCTCCGGTGGGCTGAAGGGAGGCGCGAGCATCTCGCCGCCCGCCGGTTACGGGGATGGACGCACGTACTGCGGCTTCGGCATGTCCCTGGCCACCGGGGACATGAACGGTGACGGCGCCCCGGAGGTCTCCATCGGCTCCCGATGCGAAGGGGCCTCGTACACCGGCCCCTTCTCCCGCACCGGAAAGGGCGCCTCCAACTACCGGGAATGGCGCATGGGCGAAACCCGCGGCGTGGTGATGGGCGATGTGAATCACGACGGCAGGGCGGAGCGGTTCTGGCTGCCGGGCCCCTCGGACGACGACCTCCGCGGATCGGTGTACATCGACAACGGCCCTCCCGGCGAAGACGGCCTCGATGCCAGGCCCGTCGAACTCCCCTACGCCGACGGCCATTCCGGCCGTATCGGAGATGTCAACGGCGACGGCTACGGGGACCTCGTCACCGGCATCGCCGATGACGACTCCCTTTCCGGCGGCACGGGCTCGGCGCACCGCGGTGGCGAGATCCAGGTGCTGTACGGCAGTGCGCAGGGCATCACCACCGCCCAGCGCCCGAAGATCTTCCACCAGGACACGGCGGGGGTCCCCGGCGTCGCGGAGAACGCCGACCGGTTCGGCCAGTCGCTCAGCATCGGAGACGTGAACGCCGATGGCTACGCCGACGTTCTCGTCGGCTCCCCCGAGGAGGCGGTCGGCACGCGCAAGTCGGCCGGCACGGCCGTGCTGCTGCGCGGTTCCGCCTCCGGCCTGACCACGGCGAAGTCGGCCGGATACACCCAGGACACCGCGGGCGTGCCGGGCGCCGCCGAGACCGGGGACCAGTTCGGTGCCGCGGTGCACCTTGCCGACCTCAACAAGGACGGCAGGGCCGAGACGATCGTCGGCGTGCCCACCGAGAACAGCGACGGCTGCGTGTGGGTCGCCCGCGGCTCGGCCTCCGGGCCCGTCCTGAGCGGCTCGGTCAACCTGTGCGGCAAGAGCGCCGGAATCACCGTCCGCGACGCCAAGGGCTACTTCGGTGCGGCGCTGACCGGCGTCCACACAGAGAGCTGACACCCGTACGTCCGGTCGCGCGCGGGACGCGGCCGGACGTACGCCGGGGCCGATCACCAAACGGACGTCGTCCCTCACCTCGCCCGCGGGCTCATCCCACTCCGCCGGCTCCTCAGAGGAGAAGGCGCAACAGATGCTCGCAGGCGGCCTGTTCGCTCGGGTGCCGTGCGATGACCTCGTAGGTACCGCGTTCGTACGCACCGGTCTCCCACACCCCGTCGGGTGCCTGCCGCAGGAACAGGAAGTCCGTGGGGGTGGGAACCGGTTCGTGGACGCCCTCGATGCGGTAGTAGCCGTCGGCCACGCCTGCCCGGCTCAGCGCCGCGTACAGCTCCCGGCGGTCCACGCCGAAGCTATGCGCCGGCGGACGTGAGGTAGTCGTGCTCCAGCAACCACTTGACGTTCAGCCGCTGACCCTGGCCCGGGTCGAGGAAGACCGCGTCCAGCTTGATCTGCTGACCGCCGCCCGGCTGCTCGAACCACGGGGCGATGCTGCCCTGCCACACCCAGAAGGGCTTGGCCACCTTGTAGACGCGGTAGTCACAAGCGACGGCTGCGTCACGGGTGTTGAGGTTCTGCGGCGGCAGCGCGCGCTCGGCGTAAGCGTCACCGGCGGGTGCCAGGTAGCCGCCGTACTCGGAGCCGAAGCGGTCCAGACGCTGGCCCGGACGCAGCTTGGTCGGCTCCTTGTCGATCTGCCCGTTGACCTGACCGAATCCGTCGTTGGGCGGGTACTTCCAGCTGCCGGAGTCGGCGGGGCCTTCCCAGTACTTCTTCAGGAAGGCCTGCGGGGACAGGTTTCCGGTGCGCTTGTACCCCTTGAGGAGCGGGCCCACGGGTGCCAACCGGGTGTTCGGAAGCCACTTGGGACCGAGTCGGGCATCGCCGCGGAACTCACCGGTGCAGGGCTCGTGGTGGACCTTGGACGAAGACGACCGGTCCTCCGGCTTCGCCGAGGCGCTCGCGGCGGGGGCCGCGATGAGCCCGGCGGTGATGCCGAGCACGGCAAGCACGTTGCGCATGCGGTTCATTCAGGTGTCCCCTCGGGTGCTGAAGATCATTCACGGTAACTGACGAAGAGTAGCCATTCATTCACCCACAGCGTCCGCGCCGTGCCGCTGAAAACCGGCCATCCTGTCGGGCTCCGCGGTAACTCCCGCTGCGACGAGGTGGGCGACCGTTTCGGGATGGGGCCGCCGGGAGACCTTCTTGCGCCGTCGCTGGTTCATGGGCACCGGGATGGACGACCGGGTGCGCGGCAGGGACAGCCCTGTCCCTTCGTCAACCGCGGGTCACGCGACCGGGAGGCCGAGCCCGGCGGCGATGGCGCTGACCCGGGTGAAGACGGAGACCGGGTAGGTCGTCGCAGTACTTGTTGCCCGTGGAGACCACACCGATCGCCTTCCCGCCGGCGACCAGTGGGCCACCGAAGTCGCCGCGGCAGACGCTGTCGTGGGTCCCGGCGGCCGGGATCCCGCACACCTTGAGGGCGGCGGATTCGCCCGGTTCGGTGAAGGGCGCACAACCCAGCAGGTCGCGGGGCGCGACCGCGTCCTTGATGCAGTGTGCGGCGGTGAGCACCCAGTAGGAGCCACCAGGGTGCCGCCGCAGAACTGCTCGCCGTCCGGAGTCTCTATGAGCATGGCGTACGGATGGTCCACCACGGTGGTGTTCCGACCGCCGTGGACGGCGGCGGGTGTCGCGGTGACCGCGAGCCCGGCCGCGGTGAGTACAGAGGCGGCCGGCGCGGCAGCGGCGGTACGCCTGTTGAACGTGTACAAGGAGACCGCGCGGGGCGGGCTCGCGGTGAACATCATCGAGTGCTGATCGCGTGGGCCCTGACCAGTACTTTTCTGCCTTTCAGCACTGTCAGGGCCTTCCCTGCCTACGCGGCGGAAAGTCCCTGGAATCTCCCGAGACAGACGTGAAAGTCCCTGAAAAGTCCCTGGCATGGCCCTGCCGCAGTACGCCTCAGAGGAAACACCGAACCGCTTCATGGGCTGTCCGTCGTCGGCTTCGGTGTCGGGGAGCCGGCCCGCTGTACGCCCTCTGAACCGTGGACAGCGCGGGACCTCAAGACCAACGCATTGCAAGACCATGAGTGTTCGTGTTACGTGGTGCCCGGTCGCGCCACAGAGTGATGTTTTGCCTGATCAAAGCACATGCGGTTGATTGAACTGTGTCACCTCGTATTACACCGTCAATGGCGTCCGGCCACCGGCTGGCCACCGGAGGGGCCGCAATTAACGACAGGAAGCGAGGCCGCCCGAATTGCGGGCTTCTCACAGCGCTTCTGCAGCCGGTCCCGCCCAGTGCAAGTCTTCCCCTCGTGGCTGCCGGAGAGACGGTCGGTCTCCTGGGCGATGACAAGTCCTTGTCACTGGCTCTGTCAAGCAGTAGCGGTTCTGGAACAAGTGCCCTAAAGCCAATACCGGTGATTTAGGTCTTTTTCCGGGAGGTTGGGGCTGGTTTGGTGGGTCCGACGAGGGTGACTACTGGGGTGTCCGGCCGGGGCTGGTTGTTGTGTTCGGTGCGTTTGAGGGCCCAGTTGGACATCTTGCGTTTGATGACACGGGGATTGGAGCGTAACCGCCGTGGTTCCAGGAGCCGTTGACCGATTTCAAGCAGAGTCTGTGCGAGGGCCCGCGTGAGTCGGGAGGGGGAAAAGCCCGCCTGGGCGGTGACCTGGCGGCGGACAACGCGCACGGCGCGGGTGAAGGAGATCCGGTCCGGATCGTGTCCCTCCTGTCGTGCGGCTTCGTGCATGAGGTCCCGCACGGCATGGTGAACGAGGAGGAACGCGAATATCTCCTGCTCGGCCCCGGCCGGGTGCTGGGAGCGCAGGACCAGACGTGGCCCGCCCAGGTGCGTCTTGATCTCGTCCAGCGTGGTCTCGATCTCCCAGCGTTCGGCGTAGAGCGCGGCAAGTTCCGCCGCCGGCGCGGTGTCCGGGTCGAGGAGGGTGGTGACCAGCCGGTAGACGGTGCCGTCCTTCCCGCGTGGGCCAAGGGTGTACTCGATGACGCGGACCCGGGCCGGGTCGGCCCGCCGGTTCTTGTCACGGGCGGCGACGATCTCCGACAGGTAGGAACCATCGGGCAGCGACGTCACCACAGGCAGCACCGCGTTGCTTTTGACCCGCCAGAGCAGGTCGGCGCCGGTTGCCGCGGCGGCCCGCCACAGGTCGAATCCGAGGAACCCGCGGTCGGCCATCAGCAGCATTCCCCGGGTCAACGAAGAGAACAGGCGCCCGGCCAGCACGGTCTCGTGCACCGCCAGCGGACCGACCTCGGCAGCAAAGACCGCATGAGTGCCGCACTCGACCAGAGCCGCAACCCTGGCCTGCGGATACGCACTCCTGCCCTGCCCACGGCCGGTCCCCGGACGCCCGAAATACCCGGCATTCGCCACCGTGTCCGGCAGATCGAACGTCGTCCCGTCCACAGCCACCAACCGCAGCCCCCGAAACCAGGCGCCCCGCGACCCCGCGACGGCCACCGGCCGGCACACCCGGGCGAACAACGCCTTCAGCACCTCCGGCCCCAGCCGCAGCCGCGCCCGCCCGATCGCTCCGCTCGTAGGCACCCGCCACCCCTTTACCCAGCGGCCCTGACGCTCCAGACCCTGCGTGAGAAGACGCCCGACCTCCTCATACCCCTGCCCCGAGAACAGGCACATCGCCAGCACGAAATACACCACCACCCGTGCCGGAAGCAGCCGCTGACGCTGCTCAACACGCCCGCACTCCGCCACCACCTCGTCCACCAGATCAGGCGTAAACGCACGCGTTAACACTCCGAGAGCGATGCGATCCGAAAACCGCTCGCCCCCCACCGACTTCACCTGTCCCGGCCTTGGCACACCCAACACAACGAGCCGACACCCTCAAAGTCACCGGTATTGGCCCTAAAGCAGCGCCCTGCACTTGCCCACATGCCGACTGAGTCCATGACGCGCGTCTTCCCGGAGCACAGACTTGCTCCTACCTGTCTGCACAATTGAGATGAACTTCATGCCCCAGTCACTCGGGCAGGAGCTGACGGTGTGCCGTCTCCTCCCTGGGCGACCATGGTGGCACAGCGTGCGCTGGCGAGGTTGTTGCGGGTGGTCAGGGTGTCGGGGTGGGTGGGCGCGGTGGCAGGAACGGGGTCGATACAGGACTCCTGTTCCTGCCACGACCGCTCCCGTCTATGGCTCCGCCCGTGGACCCACGAGACACCCCGGTAGTTCTTGAGTCTCCGCGTGAACGCCAACAACTGGTTCGAGGTCGAGGACCTGGAGAAGTATGGCGAGGGGCCCTAGTGTCCTGCGCCGGAAATCTCGGCCTTAAGTTTACTGATGGTTTTCAGTGTCTGGTGGGGTGATCCTGGTGAGGTAGTCGGCGAGGGAGTTGAGGATCTCGTCGGCGGTCTTGGTCCAGGTGAACGGCCTGGGATTCTCGTTCCAGGTGGCGATCCACGCCTTGATGTCGCTCTCGAGGGCTTTGACAGAGGTGTGGACGCCGCGGCGGATGAGCTTGTCGGTCAGCAGGCCGAACCATCGCTCGACCTGGTTGATCCAGGAGGATCCGGTCGGGGTGAAGTGGACGTGGAAGCGGGGATGCCGACCCAGCCATGCCTTGATCTCGGGGGTGTTGTGGGTGGCGTAGTTGTCACACACCAGGTGCACGTCGAGTTCACGCGGTACGGCCTTGTCTATCGTGACCAGGAACTTCTTGAACTCGATTGCCCGGTGGCGGCGGTGGAGTTCGCCGATGACGGTGCCGTCGGCGATGTTGAACGCGGCGAACAGGCTGGTGATGCCGTGGCGCAGGTAGTCGTGGGTGCGGCGCTCGGGCATGCCCGGCATCATCGGCAGCACTGGCTGGGACCGGTCCAGCGCCTGGATTTGGCTCTTCTCATCGACACACAACACCACCGCCTTCTCGGGCGGGTTGTGGTAGAGGCCGACGACGTCGACGACCTTATCGACGAACTGCGGGTCGGTGGACAGCTTGAACGCATCCTGCAGGTGCGGCTTGAGGTCGAACTTCTTCCAGATCCGCCCGATGGTGGACTTCGACAATCCGGTGCGCTTCGCCATCGAGGCGCGCGACCAGTGGGTGTCCTCCCCCGGAGTGGACTCCAGCGTCGCGACGACCACGTCCTCGACCCGGTCAAGCAGGATCGAGGGCGGCCGGCCCGGGCGCGGCTCGTCCGCGAGCCCGTCCAGACGACCCGCGATGAACCGCGACCGCCAGCGGTTGACCGTCGCCTGCGCGATGCCGAGCTCGGTGGCGACCTGCTTGTTCGTCCCGCCCTCCGCGCAGCGCAGCACGATCTTCGCGCGCAGCGCCAGGAACTGCGCGGTCTTCGCCCGCCGCGCCCAGCGCGTCAACTGTGCATGCTCGGCCTCGGTGAGGACCAGGTCCGGCTTGCGCCGGCCCGGCCGTGGCTCGTCGGCCAGGCCCGCCAGCCGGTGAGCCGCGAACCGGGAGCGCCACTTGCGCACCGTCGCGACGTTCACGCCCAAGTCGGCCGCCACCTGGGCACTTGACGCACCATCCGCACACGACAGGACGATCCGCGCGCGCTCGGCCGGACGAGATCCCGCCCCACCACCCGCCCAACGCGACAACTCGGCGCGCTCCTCCCCAGACAGCACGACCTCGACAGCACGCGGACCCCGATGCGACATGAAAACAGCCTACAGACTTACAGCAGCAATTTCAGGTGCAGGACACTAGGCCTCGGGCGAGGGATTGTCTCTTCGTTGATGCCTCCGAGGCCCCACACGACGCACGGCCCCAGCCACTGGGTGGCCGGGGCCGTGCGGGAGTGCTGTGGTGCGGGTGGTGCGAGGTGGTTACTGCTGGGTGTAGCGCTCCACCAGGTGGACCCGCTCGAAGGTCCAGGCAGAGCCGGTGGAGGACCAGCTGCCCGTATGGCCGTTGAACGTGCCGTTGGCCTTCGACGTCATGGTGAACATGCGGATCGTGCCGGCGTCGTAGCCGTACATGAAGCCGAGGTCATCACGACCGTCGCCGTTGTAGTCACCGGCGACGACCTTCATGTGCTCGCGCCACAGGTTGCCCGCCGGGATGGTGGCGGCGACCGTGCGGGTCTTGAAGGTGCCGTCGGCCTCGGCGAGGAAGGTGGAGATGCCGTCGGAGCCGTCGGCGTAGTCGTACCAGACGGAGATGTCGTCGCGGCCGTCACCGTTGAAGTCACCGGAGTTGACAGTGGAGCGGGCGCCTTCGCCCCAGCTGGGTGACTCCCAGCCGGCGACCGGGTCGGCGAAGCCACCGTCGGGCTTGGCGAGGAAGGTGAACAGGCGCGCGGACTTGTCGCTGTACGTGTAGAAGACGGCGAGGTCGTCGCGGCCGTCACCGTTGTAGTCACCGGTGCCGAACTTCATGTTCTCGACCCACCAGTTGTCCTTCGGCCTGCTGAAGGACGCGACCGGGTTGGCGAAGCCACCGTCGGGCTTGGCCAGGAAGGTGAACAGCTTGTCGCTGCCGTCGGCGTAGTCGTACCAGACGGAGATGTCGTCGCGGCCGTCACCGTTGAAGTCGCCGCTCTGCGGGTTCACGTTGGCGGCGGTCCAGTTGCCGGGCGCCACCTTCCAGGAGGTGAGGGGTTCGGCGAAGTTACCGTCGCCCTTGCCTAGCCAGGTGAAGAGGGCCATCGAACCGTCGGTGTGGCCGTAGAAGGCCGCCACGTCGCCGGTGCCGTCACCGTTGTAGTCGCCGGTGAGGAACTTCATGTTGTCGGCGGTGTAGCCGCCGGCCGGACGGGTCCAGCTGGTGACCGGCGGCAGGAAGGTGCCGTCGGGGCCCGCGATGAAGCGGTGCATGGCGTCGTGGCCGTCGGTGTAGTCGTACCAGTCGACGATGTCGCTGCGGCCGTCGTTGTTGTAGTCGTTGCGGATGACGGTCCCGCTGGACCAGCGTGACTCCTTCTTGTCCGTGTAGACGACGAAGTTGCCGCGGTCGGTCAGGACGGCGGAGCCGCCGGGGGCCGACGTCTTGGACTCCCACAGCTTGGTGGTGCCATCCGCCTTGAGTACGACGAGGTTGCCGGTTGCGTCCAGACTCACGGTGGCACCCGCGTTGCCGCCGGTGCCGGTGGACCACAGGGTCTTTCCGGCGTTGGAGGCGATGACGAAGTTGCCGTCCGCCTGGAGAGTGGCCTTGGCAGAGTTGGAGATCAGCGAGTCACCGGACAGCAGCCGCTGCCCCGGCAGCAGTGCGGCGCCAAGGGCCGCGCCGTCCGCGCGGGAGGCGACCGCGCCGTTGCGGGTCTCCTCGGTGCCGAAACAGCCGCCCTGCCAGGACCGGCTGCTGACGCCGACCAGCTCGTACGAGCCGCTGCCGGTGTCCCTAAGGACGGGGCCGCCGCTGTCACCCATGCAGATCGCGTCTCCGGCCGTGGCGCCGGTGATGTTCAGCGCGTCACCGGTGGCGGAGTCCACCGTGAAGTTGGCCTCGTGGAGCTTGTCCGGCACCCACTCGGTCTTGGTCCGGCCGTAGCCCGCGACCTTCAGCGCGTCACCGGCGGCGGGTGGCGTCGTGGCCAGCTTGACCGGAGCGATGCCGGTGGCGGGGGCGGCCAGCCGGGCCATCACCATGTCGCGTCCCGCGCGCGGGACGATCTGCACAATCTCGCTGACGTGGCCGCCGGTGGTGGCGGTCAGGTCGGTGCGGCCGATCGTGGCGATCGTCTTCAGCGCGGGCTTCCCGGCGACGACCTCGGCGGGTGCCTGCGGGTCTGCGGCGAAGCAGGAGGCGGCGGTCACGATCCACTGGGCGTCGACCAGCGCGCCAGTACAGGCACGGCTCTTGTCGCCGTCGCCGATGTTGAGTTGCGCGGTGAAGGAGTAGCTGCCTGCGGCGGCGGGGGTACCGACCACTGCCTGCGCGGGTACCGCGAGGGTGGTGCCACCCATGGCGGCGGCAAGTGCGAACAGCGCCATGCCGCGTATCGCACCGGAACGTCTACCAGACACGTAATTTCCTTACAGATTCTAGGAATTGAAAGCAGCCGAACACAGGAGACTCGGGGCGAGCTCGAAGTACGTTGTCCGGCGGAGCGTGGCGGCTCCGGCGCGAGGCTCCGCCGGCGGGTTACTTGGAGGACCTGATCTCGACGAGCATGTGATCGCGGCCCTCTGGGTCCGCGGTCTCACCCACCGAGGTCCAGGTGTTCTTAGCGATGTCGAACGACTTCTCCTCGGTACCTACGGTCATGTCGACCGCAGTCGTGTAGTCGTTGCCCTTGATCGCGTAGACCGCGGGGAGCTCCAGGGCCAGCCAGCCGGAGTCGCCCACCACCTTGAAGCAGATCTTGTCCGTCCTGTCGCGGGCCAGGATCTCCAGGAGGCCGGTGCCACCCGCACAGTCGGCCAGGGTGATGTGCCCGTCGCCGCGCTTGAGGACGATGTTCCTCTCGGCCAGGATCTTGTCCGCCAGCGGATAGCTGAAATCCTCCACCGCGGAACCGGGGGCGTCCCCCGCGACCAGTGCGGTGGGCCCTGTCTGCTGCGATACCACGCCGGGGATGCCCGTGGTCGCAGCGATCCAAGCCAGGGCGCCGACCGCGGCCGCGCCCAGTGCGCGCCGCGCAAGCCGCTTACGCTGCGGCTTCACGGACATTCTGCTGTATTCCTTCATTGCATCCCCAAATTCGTCGCTGACGGCCGGATGTTCATCATCGGGATCGAATTCGGGTGCGCAGGAATGCGATATCGACATCACCCTGCCGGACATGCCTCAACTCCCCTGGAAAACAGCTCCCTTACCTCTCGAAGTGAGAGGCCCCCTGCCCCGGCGATCACCATCCGCTTCGTCATACCAACATGAAGTGACCCCCAGGTCGAGTGCAGAAAGCCATGCATACTGCGGCAAACCTCACGCGTCATTCGTGATCCCCATCACATTCCACAAAGGTTGTGCGGAAGATTGTGAAGGACATGTAAATGATCCCTGAGAAGCAGTCAGAAGCTGATTTCCAACGCGCGTTGAAGGATTGGGCTCCCCAATTGACTTCTCATGTATGAGCAGTTGATATGGTCCGGCACTACAAGAGGCCCTGCCTGCACGCTACTTCGCATCCATTGGCATTCCATCCCACGGGCACGTCGGAAATCGCCCTGCTAGTGAGATCCGACATGTCTGTCAACAGCTCATACGAGGACAACTCTCTTATGCAGACAACTTTCTGGAGCCGGCGCCGCGTGCTTGGTGCGCTCGCCGCCGCCACCGCCGTAGCCTCCACTCCCTCGGTGCTACTCGCCCCAGTCGCCGCCGCGGTGGAGGGCACAGTGCCGAATCCCGTCCCGCTGCCGGACACCGAGCGGGCGAAGGTGGTCAAAGCCTGGATATCGGGCGGAAGAGGCGTCAAGGCCGCTGCCGCCGAGGCCCTGCTCGGCTCCGACAGCGAGATCCAGACCTTCCTGGCCGAAACACTGCCGAACCAGACCGTGCAGGACAACCGCGTCGCCATCGTCAGCAGCCTGGACCGCGCGGGCAAGGGCCTGCGCCGTGAGGCGGTCGCCGCCCTCGACAACGGTGACGCCGCCATCGCCGACTTCCTGAGGGACGGCTTCAAACCCGCCATCCTCGAGGACCTCCGGGTGGCCACCACTATCGTGTCGGGCACCGGCGACAAGGCGGTCCAGCGAGACGCCACCGCCGCGCTGAACGCCGACACCCAGCCGACCCTGACCGCGTTCCTCACCGACACCCAGTACGACGCGCGCCTGGAGGACGCCCGGGTCCAGGTCACCACCATGCTGATGCAGGCCGGCCCAGAGGTGCAGAAGTACGCCGACCGTGCCCTCAGCGGCACCGCGTCCGACGTGGAGTGGTTCATCGAGACCGGGCAGCACATCGCCCGTGCCCGGGACCAGGAGTCGGCAACGATCGAGGAACTCGTTGCCGTCGTCGTGCGGGAGGGCAAGCGCGCCGAGCGCGAGACGAACCTGGCCGTCGAGGCATCCGCGCGCGCCCAGACCGCCGCGGAGAAGGCAAAGGAGGCGGCGGAGAAGGCCGCCGCCGAGGCGGCCGCTGCCAAGGAGGATGTGCAGAAGTCCGGGGCGGCGGCCCGCAAGGCGGCGGGCGCTGCGAAGGGCGCGGCGGATGCCGCCCGTAACGCCATCAACGCCTCGAACGCCGCTGTGTCGGCGTCCCGCCGCGCCTCCTGGGCCGCCACCGGCGCCGCCCAGGCCGCCGCGAACGCCGGCAGCGCCGCGGCCCGCGCCTTCCATGCCGCGATCGGTGCCTCCAAGGATGCTGGCAAGGCCGAGGCCGCCAAGAACGCGGCGGTCGCCGCCCGCAACGCCGCGGCCAAGGCGCGTACCGCGGCCAAGGCGGCCGACCAGGCCGCCGTCGCCGGAACCAAGGCCGCCGCCGCCGGTTCTGCCGCCGCCTCCGCCGCACGCAACGCGGCCGCCGCCGCGAACGCCGCCGCCCAGGCCGGCGCCGCCGCCGGCGCCGCACAGTCGGAGGCCGCAGAGGCCAAGCGCCAGGCCGCGATTGCATCCAGCGCCGCGAACCGGGCCACCAATGCCGCCTCCACCGCCCAGACCCTCGCCACCATCGCGGCCGCGGCCGCCCGCACCGCCCGGGACGCCGCCAACTCCGCGGCGGATCACGCCGACAAGGCGGCGGCCGCCGCCGAGGAGGCCGTGAAGTACGCGGGCAAGGCCGTCGACTACGCCAACAGGTCCACCGCCCACGCGGCGGCGGCTGTGCTGGCCGCCAACACGGCCACCAAGGCCGTCTCGGACGCCCTGCTGGTGGAGCAGAACGCGCGGAAGGCCGAGGCGGAAACCCTTGAGCAGGACAAACTGCAGGCCATCGAGGAGGTCAGGCTGCTCGCTGAGATTGAGACAAAGGAGCTGACTGCCTATCAGAACAAGGTCGGCCAGGCCCAGCAGACCGATCAGGCGACCAAGGATCTGATCACCAAGGCCGAGCAGGCGCTGGCGGCGAACGACATGGCGGTCGCGGCGGTTCAGGGGCGCAAGGCGGCCATCGCCCTGCTCAGCTCCAGGGGCGCCTGGACCCGGCAGGCGGCCCAGTTCGCCCTCTCCGGCACGGACGACGACGTGTACGCCTGGATCGACCTCGACCGGCTCCTGGCCCAGGGGCAGGATGACCGGGAGACCACGCTCCACGTGGCCACGATCGCCGGCCCCAGGATCGCCGAAGCGGCCCAGGGCGCCCTGGAGAGCCCCGATTCCAAGGCGGTCGGCGACTTCCTCACCGGCGGCATGAAGAAGGCCTCCGACGAGGACAACCGGGTGGCGATCGGTCGCATCCTGGCTTCGAACCCAGGCAAGGCCGTCACTATCGCGGCGAACAAGGCACTCGACCTCAACACCACCGAATCGCTGCAGAACTTTTTCGACCACGACTACCCCGAGGCGATACGGGAAGATGACGCGGTCCTCACCCTCACGCTGATGAACACCGGGGGTGCCTTCACCAAGGCGTACGCCGAGGTGGCCATGGAGGGGCCCGCCTGGATGCGCCGCAACTTTGTCTCCCTGGTGCAGTTCCGGACGGCCCAGCTCGACCACGACACCGCCACCCATGTCGCGGCGATCCGCGGCTCCATCGCGGCTGCGGCGAAGATCGCCGAGAAGGCGCAGGAGAACGCCGCCCTGGCATCGAAGGCCGGCGCCGACGCCCGTAGCGCCGCTGCCGAAGCCAAGGAGTGGGCGGCCAAGGCACTTGACTCCGCGGCCAAGGCCGACGACTACGCCGACGAGGCCAGGCGGAACGCGGACGCGGCCGACAAGTCCGCGGCCGACGCCAAGGCGTCCGCGGACAAGGCGAGCACGGCGGCGTCGACCGCCCGTGGTGCCGCCCGCTCCGCGAACTACTCGGCGAACAAGGCGATGGACTCCGCCCGCGCCGCCCTCAAGTCGTCGTACAGCGCCCAGGCTTCGGCCGCCGACGCCCGCGCTTCCTCGATCGCGGCGGGCAAGGACGCGGCGACGGCGGCGGCTGCGGCCACCGAGGCCAGGCAGATCGCTGCGGCCAAGCGTGAGGCCGAGGTCAAGGCGGCTGCCAAGGCGGCTGCCGAGAAGGCCCGCCGTGAGCGGGAGGCCAAGATCGACCCGGCCGACAAGGACATCAACAACCAGATCAACCCCAATGGCACCAGCGCGAACGCCGACGAGTGGTGGAACGACGCCGGCTTCTACGCCGACGCGTTCAACGCGATCAGTGTCGGCGCCGGGTTCCTGGCTGCGGGCTGCGCCCTCGCCGCCTTCGTGTTCCCCCCTGCGGCCGCGGCCGCAGGCTTCTTCGCCGCGGTCTCGATGGGCGCCGGCGCCCTCGGCACCCTCTTCACCGGCATCGAACACGGCTTCTCCAGTGGCGAGTTCATCGAATCCGCCATCGGCACCGGCCTGAGCCTGGTCACCTTCGGCCAGTCCAAGTGGATCGGTGCCGCGGACAAGGCGCTCGGCGGCAAGCTCATCAAGCCCGTCGTCGGCAAGCTCGCCGACGTCGGCGAGGACGTCGTATCGGGGGCCACCAAGGCCCTGTCGTCCATCTTCTGACCTGCGTCACAGTGCTCGGCGACCCGGCCGACCCGAACGGCCTCGGCCCGAGCCTGGACGATCCCGGCGCCGGCGAGCCCGGCGGCCCAGCCGGTCCCCACCGCACGAGAACGACTCTCACGCGGGCGAACTGCTGACCGTGCCGGTCCGGATCCCCTGGATGTCCGGCAGTTGTCCGCTGTCCGAGGGCACCGCTGTGCCGGTGCCCCCCATTGTCCCTTGCCCGAAGCCATCGGGGCACCCACGCCAAAAGGAGAGGTATGACGATCATGCATGCGATACGACCTGGACGGCCCGGACGAAGACGTGCCCGATCGACCGTACTGGCCCTGCTGACCGTGGTGACGCTGGGGCTCACCACGACCGGCATGAGCCCGGCGCAGCAGGGGGCCGAAGAGAAGCCGCAGCGGGTGGGCAGACTCAACTCGGCGTACCTGCCGGCTACTACGCCCCTCACCGAGACCGCCGCGTTCCGGGCGGAGTCCGGGGAGCACTGCGAGCCCACGCAGGCAGGCTCGAAGGAACGCCAGGCAGGCGCCGCCGAGGCGTGTGTGAGCACGAGCCCCGCCACCACGACACCACAGCAGAGCCGGGCCGCAGTCGCGGCCGCCGACACTGGCACCTGCGACATCACCAACCCCGGCAACTACACCTACGAGCGCTTCGAGTACTGCGTGACCGGGGTGAACGTCCTCTACATCCTGCGCGACAGCACCGGCAAGGAGATCGGACGCGGCACCCTGCAGGTCTCCACCAGCGCGACCCTTCCCGCGCAGGGCACAGTCTGGCAGGAGCAGATCACTGCGAAAATGACGAGTGCGAGTGGCGATGTCACCGCCCTCAACGCCAAGTTCCGCGCCTCCTGCACGACCGGCTGCACGACGACGAAGACCGCGCCCTGGTACGGCGGTGATCTGACCCTGGGCCAGTCCGTCAGCGGCTCCGTCGCCTACTCCTCGACCCCCGCCGCCAACACCGCCGTGGAGTTCACCACCTCGTACAAGATGTACGTGACCTCACCCGGCGCAACGGTCGTCGACCCGAACGCCTCGTGGGACAACCCGCGCAAGATCCGCTGTGACGACGCGGTCGGGGGCACCTCGTCGGCGGGCTGCGCCATCCCCTCGATCATGCCCGTCGTGCCGATGAGCGCTACGGAGTCGGACCCGGGTGGCGCCGTCGCCGCCTACGGCTGGGCGCAGAAGAACCTCAACGGCGCCTGGGGCAAGAAGGGCAGCCCTCTGACGCGGTCGACGAGCGGCGTGGCCGACCGCACCGCCCGGACGTGTGGCGGCTTCACAGCACAGACGGAAATCGTCGACGCCGACTCCTGTGGCGACTTCCCCTTCGGCGAGGCGAAGGAGGGCGGTGCTCCCGGCGCCCAGTGCGTCCAGGTGATCCCCAACCTCGGTAACGGGGAATGGGACACGTACATCCTGAACGACGCCCATGAACACGATCCCGCCTCACCCTGTGTGCAGGCCCATGTCACGCCCACCGAGAAGCAGTTTGCCGACACACAGCTCGCCGACGGCTTCAAGGACCAGCGGGTGATCGACGCCGATCAGTTCGAGCTGCCGATCTCGACGCCGGATACCGGACCGCAGGCCAGCTGCCTGAACGACCCTCCGCCGGCCGGCTCGCTCCCGAACGGCGACGGATGGTTCAAGAACACCACCGAGCCGGTTCCGCTCGTCCAGCAGACCATCCCGACGAGCGGGGCCGGACTGCGGCCGACCAAGGCGCAGGCATGCCTGGGGAGGGCGACCGCCAAGGGGAGCGAGACCTCCGGTGACATCACCGGCTGGCTGGACGCTCAGGCGTTCAAGGCGGCCAACTCGCCCAATTCCTTGCTGGCCCGCTGCCACCTCATCGCGAACATTCTCGGCGGCAAGGGCACGACCAAGGTCACTCGGTTCAACCTCGTCCCCTGCTGGCAGTCCGGGATGAACACGGGCACGCCCAGCATGCGGACCTTCGAGTCCAAGGCGCAGAGCCTGATCAAGGGCCCGCTTGCCGATTTCGGAGTGAACGACGCGGTCCTCTACGAGGTGACACCCGTCTACAAGGATGCGAACAGCACCATCCCGGTGGGCGTCACGATGAACGCTAGTATCCAACGGGCCAATGGGGCGACCGAGGAACTGTTCCCCAACGTCTACGTCACTAACACCCTGGGGAACACCGGGACGCTCAACCTCGGTAACTGATCCCACCCAGTTCGCGCCTACGGGAGCCGTCATGAGTCTCACCACCCCACCGCGGCCGTTCGACGTCACCGCGCTCTTCCCTCAACTGGCCCCGTTGGCGCGCACGGCGACCCGGCTGCATCCGCGGCCGGGGGCGCCGACCGTGCACGACAGCTCCGTCGGAGGGCCGCTTCTGTGGCCCGCCGACGAGCCGTGGCCGCATTGCGACGAGCCGCACGACAGGCACGCGGCGCCGGTGGTTTACTCCCCGGACGACGTCCGGCTCCTCCGCCGCGACCTTGCCGCAGCGACCGAGCGGCTGCGCCTCGACCCCGAGGCACCCGAGTCCACCCCCGAGGAACGTGAGAACTGGGAGCGGATCAAGGTGGGCCGCCCGTGGTTCGACGGCCCGATCCCCCTTCTGCCCGTCGCCCAGCTATACGCCCGCGACATCCCCTTCACGCGGCCGTCCGACGCCGACCTCCTCCAGGTCCTGTGGTGCCCTTTCGACCATGAGGAGGCCGCCCACCCCCGCACAGCACTCTTCTGGCGCTCCTCCGCCACCGTCACCGATGTCCTCGACGCACCGCCCGAGCCGCCGATCGTCCAGTCCGTGTACTACCTGCCGGAGCCGTGCCTGTTCTCACCGGAGCAGGTCACCGACTATCCCCACCCCATGGAGCTGAGCAAGGAGCTTCAGGACCAGCTGGACGACGAGCGCCGCTGGGAGACGATCGACCCTGCGCTGTACAACACTTACGCGGACGACCCGGGCGAGCTCTACCTGAAGAACCTCTGCCACGCCCCCGGCTGGAAGACCGGCGGCTGGACCCGCTGGGGCGTCACCGACCCCGTCGCCCGCCCCTGCCCCGAGTGCGGCACCGAGGCGGTCCCGCTCCTCACCATCGCCTCCTCGGAATGGGATGCCGCCAGCGTCACCTGGATCCCCGAGGAGGAACGGACGGCCCCGGCCCCGCCTCCCTTGGGCGCCCAGGACGGCAACTTCACCTTGATCGACATCGTCGGCGGCTACGACCTGCAACTCCACGTCTGCCCGGTCTCCCCGGACCACCCGCACATCGAGCTGATCCAGTGAGGGGTGCGTCGGGAGCCAGCATGAGTTTCACCACCCTCCACGGCCACTCGACGTGACCACGCTCTTCCCTCAACTGGCCCCGCTGACGCGCACGGCGACTCGGCTGCATCCCCGCCCCGGGGCGCCGTCAATACACGACAGCTCCGTCGGCGGGCCGCTCCTGTGGCCCGCCGACGAGCCCTGGCCGCACCGCGAAGGACCGGACCAGCGACAGACTTAAGCCCGCGATTTCTGGCGCATCACACTAGTAGTACTTCGTTAGGTTGGTTTGATCTTGGGCATTGGTTTCGTCATGCTGCTCCTGTGGACTTGGGCGAGATCGAGCAACTCCGGGACGAGGTGGCCGGGTTCGTGGCTGAGGTGTTTGCGTCGGTGTCGCGCCGGGATCAGCGGGCGAAGGGCGACTGTTATCTGCGCGGGTTGATGCTGGACGGCCGGAGGAAGTCGATCCAGCCGATGGCCGAGCGGCTGCCGGACGGCGACATGCAGGCCCTGCAGCAGTTCGTGAACCAGTCGCCGTGGGACCACGCCGCGGTGTTGCGGGCGGTGGCTGTCAAGACGGTCCCGGCGGTGGGTCCCGAGGTGTGGGTGATCGACGACGTGTCGTTCCCCAAGGACGGGAAGATGTCGGTGGCCGTGGGCCGACAGTGGTGCGGAGCTCTGGGCAAGCAGTCCAACTGCCAGGTCGCGGTGAGCCTGCATGCCGCGTCCGACACCGCTTCCGTGCCGATCTCGTGGCGGCTTTTCGTGCCGCAGGAATGGCAGGACGATGCCGGGCGTCGGGCCAGGGCGGGGATGCCCGAGGAGGTGCGGCACCGGGAGAAGTGGCGGCTGGCCCTTGACCTGATCGACGAGGCGATCTCCTGGGGCCTTGCCCCGCAGGTTATCGTCGCCGACGCCGGGTACGGCCAGAACAACGCCTTCCGGCAGGGTCTGGCCGATCGTGGCCTGGACTTTGTCGTCGCGGTGAGGGCGGATGAATCCGCCCACCCGTACGACGCCGTCCCCACCGCGCCGGCCTGGAGCGGAGACGGACGCAAGCCCGCCACCCGCTACCGCACCAAGGCGCTCTCGCTGAAAGACCTGGCCGCCGAACCCAGCCGCAAGGCCTACCGGCAGGCGACCTGGCGCAAAGGCTCCAAGGGGCCGATGCGCTCGAGATTCCTGGTGCAAAACGTGCGTCCGGCCGGTGTCGCAGCCCGCACCCACGCGATGGCCGCGGCGGGAGGATCCACCGCGTGGGACGGGGCGCTGCCCGCACTGACCCTGCTCAACGAATGGCCGACAGGCCAGAAGACGCCCACCGAGTACTGGCTGACCAGCCTGCCCGCCGACACCCCGCTGCGACGGCTGGTCCGCCTGGCCAAGATGCGCTGGCGGATCGAGCACGACTACCGCGAGATGAAGCACGGCCTCGGCCTGGACCACTTCGAAGGCCGCACCTGGCGCGGCTGGCACCACCACGTCACCCTGGTCACCGCCGCCCACGCCTTCCTCACCCTCCGGCGCCTCGACCCAAAAGCCCAAGCGCCGGCCTGACCTTCTACCAAGTCCTCGACACCCTCCAGGACCTCATACGCGCATGGACCGGCACATGCCCCACCTGCCACCGCGACTTACCCAACACACAACGACAACACCGCAACCACAGAGCCACAACCTAACGAAGTACTACTAGTGTCCTGCACCTGAAATTGCTGCTGTAAGTCTGTAGGCTGTTTTCATGTCGCATCGGGGTCCGCGTGCTGTCGAGGTCGTGCTGTCTGGGGAGGAGCGCGCCGAGTTGTCGCGTTGGGCGGGTGGTGGGGCGGGATCTCGTCCGGCCGAGCGCGCGCGGATCGTCCTGTCGTGTGCGGATGGTGCGTCAAGTGCCCAGGTGGCGGCCGACTTGGGCGTGAACGTCGCGACGGTGCGCAAGTGGCGCTCCCGGTTCGCGGCTCACCGGCTGGCGGGCCTGGCCGACGAGCCACGGCCGGGCCGGCGCAAGCCGGACCTGGTCCTCACCGAGGCCGAGCATGCACAGTTGACGCGCTGGGCGCGGCGGGCGAAGACCGCGCAGTTCCTGGCACTGCGCGCGAAGATCGTGCTGCGCTGCGCGGAGGGCGGGACGAACAAGCAGGTCGCCACCGAGCTCGGCATCGCGCAGGCGACGGTCAACCGCTGGCGGTCGCGGTTCATCGCGGGTCGTCTGGACGGGCTCGCGGACGAGCCGCGCCCGGGCCGGCCGCCCTCGATCCTGCTTGACCGGGTCGAGGACGTGGTCGTCGCGACGCTGGAGTCCACTCCGGGGGAGGACACCCACTGGTCGCGCGCCTCGATGGCGAAGCGCACCGGATTGTCGAAGTCCACCATCGGGCGGATCTGGAAGAAGTTCGACCTCAAGCCGCACCTGCAGGATGCGTTCAAGCTGTCCACCGACCCGCAGTTCGTCGATAAGGTCGTCGACGTCGTCGGCCTCTACCACAACCCGCCCGAGAAGGCGGTGGTGTTGTGTGTCGATGAGAAGAGCCAAATCCAGGCGCTGGACCGGTCCCAGCCAGTGCTGCCGATGATGCCGGGCATGCCCGAGCGCCGCACCCACGACTACCTGCGCCACGGCATCACCAGCCTGTTCGCCGCGTTCAACATCGCCGACGGCACCGTCATCGGCGAACTCCACCGCCGCCACCGGGCAATCGAGTTCAAGAAGTTCCTGGTCACGATAGACAAGGCCGTACCGCGTGAACTCGACGTGCACCTGGTGTGTGACAACTACGCCACCCACAACACCCCCGAGATCAAGGCATGGCTGGGTCGGCATCCCCGCTTCCACGTCCACTTCACCCCGACCGGATCCTCCTGGATCAACCAGGTCGAGCGATGGTTCGGCCTGCTGACCGACAAGCTCATCCGCCGCGGCGTCCACACCTCTGTCAAAGCCCTCGAGAGCGACATCAAGGCGTGGATCGCCACCTGGAACGAGAATCCCAGGCCGTTCACCTGGACCAAGACCGCCGACGAGATCCTCAACTCCCTCGCCGACTACCTCACCAGGATCACCCCACCAGACACTGAAAACCATCAGTAAACTTAAGGCCGAGATTTCCGGCGCAGGACACTAGTGCTGGATTCCTCAAGTTATGGGTATAAGCCCTTTGTTGGGGATGTCGCTGGGGGTGCGTTGTGCCGAGATTGCTGCGGGCTCGGACTGCTTCGGGACCGGATGAGGAGAAGGTGATCGCCAGGCTGGCGGGAGCGCGGAAAGCGCCGGCTGACCTGGTGATGAGAGCACGGATCATTGCTCTGAGCTGGGACGGTCTGAGGGTGGCCGGGATCGCGGCGGAGCTGGGCTGTCATGCAAAGACGGTGCGGTGGTGGCTGCATCGGTTCAACATGCTGGGTGTGGAGGGGTTGGAAGACCGGCCGGTGGCCGGTCGTCCGCGCCGGATCACCGAGGCGGAACGGTCGAGGGTCATCGGGCTGGTCAAGCAGGCCCCGCAGGGGCGTCTGACCAGGCGTGAGGATGGTGAACTGGCCGCGGAGGACGAATCGGGGGCACCTGAATGGACACTCGACGCCCTTACCGAAGCCGCCCGCCGCCACGGGATCGAGGTAGGACGTTCACAAGTCCGCAGAATCCTGCTGGCCGAGGGCGTCCGGTGGCGCCGCACCCGTTCCTGGATCCGTTCGAAGGACCCGGATTTCGAGGGAAAAGGACACGGGTCGTCGGTCTCTACACCTGCCCGCCCGAAGATGCGACGGTCGTCTGCGTCGACGAGCTCGGGCCGGTGATCCCGCGTACTTTCCCGCCGGCGCCGGGCTGGTCGCCGGACGGACACCGCATCAAAGCAGAACTCGACTACGGCCGCGGACCGGAGAAGACCTGGGTCTACGGCGGCCTCCGCGTCCGAGACGGGCAGCAGGTCACCATGACCGCATCCTCCCGCAACAGCGTCTTCTACCAGCAGTTCTTACAGAAGCTCGAGCGAGCAAACCCAGTCGGCGACATCTACGTAGTCACCGACAACCTGTCCTCACACAACAGCCTGTCCACCCGGACCTGGCTTGAGGACCACCCCCGCATCCGGCACGTCTTCATACCCGTCGGCGCATGCTGGCTCAATCTCCAGGAAGGCTGGTGGCGCATCTTCCGCAAAGCCGCCCTCACCGGCCAAACCTTCGCCGGACCCGACGAGATCGCCCAGGCCACCACACTCGCAACAGCTCAGCTCAACTCCCGTGCCAGACCCTGGATCTGGGGCAGACCCTCCCCGCCCACCCGACACCTACGCCGCCGGTATATCTACTACCTTTAAGGAATCCAGCACTAGTAGTACTTGGTCAGGTCGGTATTGGGGCGGGTATGTCGCGGTGGCAGGTGGGGCAGGCGCCGGTCCAGACCGCGAGCAGGGTCTGCAGTTCGCGGACGACTTGGTAGAGGCTCAGGCCGGCGCCGCGTCTTTTGGGGCCCGGGCCAGCCGCTGCAGGGTGCAGAAGGCGTGCGCGGCGGACACGAGGGTGACGTGGTGATGCCAGCCGCCCCAGGTCCGGCCCTCGAAATGGGCCAGGCCCAGGGCCTGCTTCATCTCCCGGTAGTCGTGTTCGATGCGCCAGCGGAGCTTGGCGAGCCGGACCAGTGTGGTCAGCGGGGTGTCGGCGGGTAGGTCGGACAGCCAGAACTGGACCGGCTCGCTCTCGCCAGCCGGCCACTCGGCCAGCAGCCAGCACTCGGGCAGTTCCGGGCCGTCGGTGGCCTGGCGGATCTCGCGTCCGGCGGGCCGGATCCGCAAGGCAACGAAGCGGGAGTACATCCGCTTGCGGCCGGAGCGGCCCGTGCCGGGCCGGGAGCCCTCCCGCCACTGGACCGGCCGTGCGGCTTTGCGGCCCGCCGCGATGACCAGCTCCTTCACCGACCGGGCAGGAGTGGGGTACTTCGGCGCCGACGGCCGTCCGATCCCGGCGTACGGCTCGCACGTCGGCACCGCGTCGCCTGGCTGGGCCGACATGGTGGTGGAGATTCCCACCACGTAGCGCATGCCGCGGGCGTTCAGGCCGAGCCGGAAGGCCGCGGCGTCGCCGTATCCGGCGTCCGCGATGACCAAGGGCACCTCGATCCCCCACGAGCGGACCTCATCGGCCATGTCCAGAGCGAGCTGCCACTTCTCCACGTGTCCGACGTCCTCGGGGATGCCGCAGGCAGTGCGGCGGGCGACCTTGTCCGGGGCTGCTTTCGGCGAGGCGGGATCCCAGGTCTGGGGCAGGAACAGCCGCCAGTCGACCGCCGCCGAGGCATGGTCGGAGGCCAGGTGCAGCGAGACGCCCACCTGGCAGTTGGTGACCTTGCCCGCCGTTCCGGTGTACTGCCGCGACACACACGCCGAGGCGTTGCCGTCCTTGAGGAAGCCGGTGTCGTCGAAGACCAGCGCGGTCGGCCGGATAGCCGCTTCCATCTTCCATGCCGGCTTCGCCCGGATATGGGACGGATCCCACGGGCTGGTCGTGAGGAAGTGAGCCAGCGCCTGCCGGTTCCCGTCCTCGCCGAGCCGGGCGGCCATCGGCTCGACCGACTTGCGCCGCCCGTTGGTCAGTAGCCCTCGCAGGTAGACCTGCCCCCACCGGCGCTGGTCGTTGCGCGCGAACGGCTCGAACATCTCCGCCGCGAAGTCCTCCAACTCACCACGCACCACAGCAATCTCGTCCGGAGTCACACTTCATCAACGCCACACCGAACCTGAAAGACACGCACCGCCACAGCCAACCTGACCAGGCACTACTAGGACTTCGGCGACGCCGAACTCGCCTTCTTGGCAGCCCTGCGAACCAGTGCCGCTGATTGGCGAGTGCCGTGGGCTCTCAGCCAGGTCGGACGGCCCGAGGACGAGTCGTCGCTCCTCGTCTATATCAGCCTTCTGGGCCTCCGGCACGGTCGAGGAGCTCGCGGAGCGGTGCGTCGGCTGGTTCGAGAGCGTTGGCGGGGAGCTGCCCGCGGTTCGGAACAAGGTGGGAGAGCAGCTACGGGGTACTGCGCCGTGGCATGAACGAGTCCTTTAGCCGGAGCCGCGTAGCGGCAGGACCGGTCACGTTCAGTGAGCGTCTACGGCAAGCGCTGCATCGATCTCTTGGAGGAACGGCTCCAGATCACCTGGGTTGCGCGAGGTGATGAGGGTCCAGCCGCAGGAGTCATCCTTGACGACCGGCTCGTCGGCCCATTCGCCACCGGCATTGCCGATGTCTGTCCTCAGCGAGGGGTAGGAGGTGAGCCTCTTACCTTCGGTGACACCCGCCTCGACCAAGGCCCAAGGTCCGTGGCAGATGGCCGCTACGGGGCGCCCGGACGACGTGAAAGAGCGGACGATCTCCGTCGTCGAATTCTGCAGACGCAGCGCATCGGCGTTCAATGTGCCACCCGGCACGAGCAGGAGGTCGTAATCAGCCGGGTCGACGTCACTCAGAGTGAGTTCAGGTCGGATGGTTTTTCCGGGAGCTTTGTCGCCGACCAGGGTCTGAACGTCGTCAGCCGACACAGCAGCGACGTCCACATCGGCGCCCCAGCCCCGCAGGTGTTCGAGGGGCACCAGCAGTTCGTCCTGCTCGACGCCGTAGTTCGTGACGATGGCCAGCACCTTCCGCATACTCACGTCGTTGTCAGACATTCTCAGGTCCTTTCGGGTTGGAACGGTCCGCCGGGAGTGGTTTGGAGTCGTGGGTTCCCCGAATCTTTGCGCTTATGCGGCCTCGCCAGGCCTCCCGGCCCGCGGGGACCAATCGGAATCCGCGCCGGGCCGGAGCCCAAACGCCGCGCTGATGATCACGGAGCCGCGTGGAGACTCGACACCGAAGACCGCGCCGTGCGGGTCGTGCAACAGGGCCGTGCGGTTATCACCCGCTACGGCCCGGCCGATGGTTCCACCACCGTGCTGAGAGGCCGCCTCCGCTGCCGCGTCAACATTCGGTACGGGGAAGTAGACGTTCCAGCGCGGACTCGTCCGCTCGCCGCTCAACACCGTACCGGCCGGTACGATCCGGGCTGCCACGTTTCCGACGTCCCGGAGCGCGACGCCGCCATGCTCGTAGCGGACCTCGCAGCAACCGTGACGGGCGCAGGCCCACTCGAGCACCTCGCCGTAGAAAATGGCGGCCTCGAACATGTCTACCGCGCGCAGTTCCAGTCGCCACGGCCGGTGTGCGCGCCAGGACTCCCAGTCGGCGATCAGTTGCCCTTCCCAGATTCCGAAACGATTGCCCTCACGGTCGGCAGCCAGCACCCCGCGACCGAGGGGAAGGCGAACCGGACCCACTGCGATAGTGCCGGTGCGTTCCACGATGCGGGCCGCGGCCTCGTCGGCGTTGGTGACACAGAAGTAGGGTGTCCAGTCCAGGGCCACCTGCAACGCCGGTGTTGTGCACCCCAGGCTCGCGGTGGGTACGCCCGCCCAGAGTGCCATCCTGAAGTCCTCACCCAGGGAGGTGCGCCGGAACTCCCACCCGAGTACGGCGCCGTAGAAGTCTTCGGCGGCTCGAGGGTCCGGCGTGGCGAGGCTTGCCCAGCAAGGGGCACCGACAGTGCATCCGGCCAGTTCCGTGACCTCTGCCGGTGGTCTGTGTGACCGGGACGGGCTGGGGGTGGAAACCATGGCGTTACCTTACGAGGCGGACACGACCCTTCTGTCAGCATGCACGTTTGGCCCTCCGACGGCGAGCGTACAGCGGCAACGAAGCATCCAGTGATGCGTTAGCCGTAGCGGTTGCCGAACACCATCACTGGGGCAGGCCGGCCTGGCCCGACGACGCGAGGAGACGGGAGCTCGTGCCGCCTCGTCGGAGGCATGCTCGGAACGTGCATCGCACGGCAGCTTGAGTGGACACAGCCACGCGCACCGGGCGAACTTCGGGGCACGGTGGAAGCATGAGGGAGGGCGCGTTCGACACCCGGGACGAAGACCGACGCAAGTAGTCGTTTGTGGGCAGCTCCTTCAAAGTGACGCAATCCCGCGACGCCCTCCTAGCGCTGCCGACTGGGACATCCTCGCCGCCGCGCAGGACGAAGGGGCGAGCAGCGAGGATCATCACCGGTGTTCCCTGCCACGGTGCATCCCCCCGGCCGCGCTGCGGGCGAGGGACCGGCCCGCGGTCATACGCGGGCCTCGTGTCCGATTTGCAGATCGCGGCCCAATTCCTTTGCTGACCGTCTCGATCCCCGTGTGAGATGCCGACTGTTGCCACGGACCATCTCCGAGGCGACCTCGCTCAACTCGCGGTTGGTCAGCTGGGATGTTGCGAAGCAGCGACGCGAGAAAGGACGAGAGCGATGACCACAGAACGTTCCCCCGAAGGTCCCGGGCCAGTCCCCAGTCGGCCGGATCCGGTGCCACACGACCCGCAGCCGCCGTCCGAGCCAGGTCCCAGCGAACCCGAGCCTCAGCCAGACTCGGAGCCGCCCCCGGCGCCGGGTCCCGGTTCCCGCCCGGTCCCCGAGCCGCCCGACTGATCGGAGAGTGCCGCTCCCGCGGCTCTTCCTTCCGGTTGCTCGTGAGCGCGACACCTCACCGATTGCGGCCTCGGAGTGGTCGACGCAAGGTGGATTACGTCATCCCCACAGTGAAGGACAGAATCGTCATGGGTAAGGCAAAGGCGAAGGCCAAGCAGATCAAGGGCAAGCTGAAGGAAACCGTCGGCGGTGTCACGGACGACAAGGACATGCAGGCTGAGGGCCGCGGCGAGCAAATGGCAGGCAAGGCCCAGGAGACCGCGGCAAAGGCGGCTGAGCGGCTGAAGAAGTCCGGACGGTAGTACCTGCATTGTGGGCCGCGCACCCAGAGCGACCGCATCCGGGTTCACGGCCTCCGAGGCGCGACCTGGTGCCGGCCGAGCGGTCGGCACCAGGCGTCAGGTTTCGTTGTTCGGTGAACGTCGCTGACGTTCGGCGGTCACGGGCTATTGCAACGCCGGGTCGCCGAGGCTGATTGCCCCACCCTGTTTTCATCATGTCTCCCATTGAGGAAAGCGCCGGTCTCGACTCGGGGTTACGAGTGGTGTCGGCGATCACGCTCGTCGGCCGCCGCCCAGCCTGAGGAGCCGCGATGTCGCTCCCGGACAAATCCCTGGTCGTTTCGCTGCTGCGGCGCTGTCGCGCGTGGGAGGTTGTCGTCCTGGCAGAGCCGCACGACCTGGCTAAGGGATGTCGTGTACACCTTGTGTGTGCTCATGGGGCAGCGGACCACCCGCGATGCGATTTCCGAAGCCGAGTTCTACCTCGGGTGGGCCCGATCGGTGGTGCTGGCTGCCGTTGTGAGATCGCGGGATGGCGGAAATTCAGCCTCGTGAGTCCTCGCGGGCCCGGGGCGAGCGGCCTCGTCACATGACCCGGTTACCCCGGAGTCGGACAGCTCGTGTTCGGAACCCAAGACTCGCCAAGGAGTGTTCCATGGTGCTGATCGGATACACAATGATGACGCACTGCCTCGACAAAGGTGCCGATGTCGTCACTGCATCGGATGGAATCCGCGATGTCGCCCGCCCTGCGTGATCTCTGAGAGCCGGACGCGACAATGAAACTCCTCCAGCCTCCGGGTGTCTACATGCCACAGGAAGACACAGCCATGCTGATATCCGCTCTGTGGTGCGAGCATCTGTCACCCGGAGCGGAGGTACTCGACGTGGGTACCGGTACCGGCGCCGTGGCGATCGCCGCCGCCCGCCACGGCGCTGCCCACGTGATCGCCATCGACACGTCGGCCGCGGCGGTGCTCACGACACGACTGAACGCACTGCTGTCGGGGCACGCGCGGGCCATCCGGGCCAGCCGCGGGGATCTGACGGAGCCTGCGACCGGCCTGAGGTTCGACCTCGTGCTGGCGAACCCGCCGTACGTACCATCCGCGAACGTCCGCGTGCCGCGCCGCGGTATTGCTCGGGCTTGGGAGGCGGGGATCGACGGCCGGGCGGTGCTCGACCGGCTCTGCGCCAAGGGCCCCGCTCTGCTGCGCCCCGGAGGTGTGCTGCTCGCGGTCCACTCCGTGCTGAGCAACCCAGCGATGACCCTGGCGCGGCTGGCTGAAGCCGGATTGGACGTGGCTGTGACCGACCGCCGGTTCGTTCCCTTCGGGCCTGTCCTGCGAGAACGGGCCGGCTGGCTGGAGACCCAGGGCCTGATTGAGCGCGGCCAGGAGGCAGAGGAACTGGTGGTGATCCGTGCAGAACGGCCCTACTGAACCGGAGACCGCACCTCGGGCAGCTGCACGGCGCGTCATGCAGGAGCCGGGCGGACCCATGCTCGTGGAGGGGCCGGTCGAAGTGGTCCAGGAGAACGGCCACATTGCACGCTCGGACCGGCCTGTCGTCGCACTGTGTACCTGCCGGCGGAGCCTCATCTTCCCTTGGTGCGACACGAGCCACCGCGGAAGACGGAAGAGGCCGAAAGCCCCACCGCCGGCCTCAGAGCGGCACACAGACTGAGGACTCGCCGCCCCGCCATGCGCCGAGCAACTGCTCCCCGAACCGGTCTTCCAACCATCCCGTGGCTGCAATACCGAAGGCGACGTCCGGTGCCAGATCCGGCTCCTCCTGGAGCAGGCCGGCGACGACCTCATGCCGTACGAGCTGCTCATGCACGGCGTCGGCCTCCACATGCTCCGCGTAGAAGTGGACGGCCGCAGGCCCGGCACCGGCCCGCTTCAATGCCTGAGCGAGGCGCCGCGACCCTGGTGGCGATGTGATCTCCACTGAGGCGAAGTGACCGACCAGCGCACCACGGTGTGAGCGGTGGAGTCCAAAGAGTGACATGAGGTTGACAGTCGCGAGCATCTGCCGAGAGCCGGCGTCGAGGTAGCGCCCATACGAGGTGTCCAGGTCGAGGTCCGCCATCAGATCGGCGAACAGCTTCGAGTGGACCCGTTCTGCCCGTCCCGCTCCGAATTCGTCGTACTCCACAGCGGCCATTCCTGCCTTGGCCCGGCCCGTCAGGCGCGGGATCACCCACACGTGCGGATCGGCCTCCTTCAGGTGGTAAAGCGAGCGGTGGGCGGCGTACTCGCGTAGATGCCACAACTCGCCCTCGTCCCGCAGGAAGTAGGACACGCCGTCGGCGTCCGACGGCTCCAGAACGAGTTCGTCCAGCGCGCTGCCGATGTCCTCGGCCACCGGCACGTCAGCGCGCAAAGCAGCCATGAACCCCCGCTCCAGCGCGGCACGCACCCTGAGCAGTTCCGGATCCCACTCCCAGGCGCCGTCCACACCGTCGAAGCCGCGGTAGTGCAACTCGTAGCAGAGGTACAGGGCGAGTTGGAGGTCGTCGTCGTACGGGTCGGTACCCGCTACCAGGTGTTTGTCGGGCAGGCTGCGCCTACCCGGTTCCCGGCCGAGCGCCTCGATCAGAGCGGCAGACACCTCGCCTCGGGTTTCCGGGAGCCTCACGGTGCTTCCCTTCCTCGGCATTTCCATCGCTTGCGACGGGTCTCCCAGCTTCGCGTTCCACCTCGTTCACATCGGAATCAAGATCGCTCACAAACAGGATTTCCGCATCGAAAGGGCGGCCAGTGGTTGCGGAGACGTTCGCCGGGCACATTCGTTTCAGCGGCCCGTTGCATGCCAGGTCCACCCGGACATACATAAAGAGCGAAGAAAAACGCCCTCCTCAGCGCCTCGTACACCGAGCGCGCACTGTCCCGCCACCATTTGCGTCGATTGCAACGAGTCGGCACCTACTCCGCTGAACTCCGGCCCACCCTTGTTCGGGTCTGGCAGCGGGTCAGTGCGGCGTGTCTTTCTTTCAGTGCCTGAAGGTGTCCTTGCCCTTCTCGACGGCCTGCTTCACTTTGCCCTTCATCTTTTGGGCCCTCCCCTTTCCCTCCAACCTTTCGTTACCCACGGCCCGCCCGACCGATTCCTTTGTTTTCCCCTCCGCGATTTTGCCAATGTTCTTGGACTTCTTTCCGATACCCATTTCGTTCTCCCTGAGGTCATTCGGGTGGTGGCAGAAGAGTTCCGAGAGGCCCGAGATCCAAGTTGAGATCTTGCATGGAAAGGTCGTACCGAGAGCAGAGTTCAATCATACGACTGTGCAGAATCATCAAAGTTGCTCCAAGGCGTTCCTCCTGTTCCTCAGTGAGGTCTCCTGCGTCGACCCGCTGAAGGGCTTGGCGTTCCATGAGCTGTCGTAGCAGCTCGACGAGTGTGAGTACGAGTTTGATCAGATCCCGTTCCACTGTGTCCGGGTCGGTAGTGATCCGGTGGGCCGGCCTTCGCACCTCCGCACCGCCCCGGGGCACGATGTCCTGCGGCACTGCGGGCAGCATGCGGAAGGCGCGGGCGGCGGCATCGGCGATCTCGTCAAGGCGGCTTCCGGGCGGACGGTCCTCACCTGTCATGGTCATCTCCTATGAGTGCTGAGATGGCATGCCACGGGGAAGGATTCTGTTCGCTGATGGAGACGATCAGCGCGCGCAGCGATATGCGTACGAGGTCGATATCGGCGATGGAGAGTACGACGTCACCGGTGAGGACCACGCCTCCGCTGAGCAACCGGTCCAGCAGGTCGATCAGTGCGATCTGCCGTTGCGGCAGCGGCTCCTCCGGCGTGGCCTCCGGCCTGCCCGCCGCCCTCACGGCGTGGCCCTCTTCAGCGGTTCGGCTTCGGCGAGGGTGGCGAAGGAGTACGGGGCCCACGGCCCGGTGACTTCGACGCGTGCCCCGGGTAGTCCTTCTGCGGCCTGCATGGCATCGGCGCGGAAGTCTTCGGCGTGCTGCAGCGGCACAAGGTAGGCGTCGTTGATGACGTTCTCTCCCGGCCCGCGGGCGAGTTCGCCTTGCTGCGGCCGGTGCTGGACGCGATCAACCGCATAAGCGCGGGCGGCGGCCTCGACCCGCTCGGCTGCCTGTTCGGCGTCCCGGTAGGCGTCTTCGCGGGCGTGTCGCTGTGCTCTTCGCTGTCTGAGGTAGGCCCGCCCGGGGCTCAGACCCGCATCTGCGGGTGGGCCTGCCGGCCTCTCGGTCTCAGCGGCCGCTTCGACATAGATCTTGACGCCCCACTCCACCTGCGCTGCCAGGTCGCTCAGTCTGCCGGCAAACGTCCCGTGACGAGCCCGGAGCATGAGTCGCACCCGCTCGTCGTCGAGGTATACCGTCGCCAGACGCAGTGGCAGGACGGCGGTGCGGGCGGCCAAGGCCTCAATCACCCGGTGATGGGCGCGGGCGACGGACTCCAGCCAGTCCAAGTCCTCAAGATGCGCTCGCAGCGCGGCTTCTTGGAAGTCCCGCTCGGGTACCGGGCTCACGGCCACCACCACATCGTCGCTGTGCTCTACACGCACTAGATGCACCGGCGCCTCCGCCACTCCAGGGAGCCCGGACAGAGCTTTTTCCAGCGATCCGTCGGAGTCCCGTGCTATGGCGTACGCGTAGGAGATCGTGGCGGTCATGGTTCGTCCCGCCTCTCGCTGCCGGGGCTGGGCTCTGCTCGTTTGGTGTGTGAGGTGCGTGAGGTGCGCCTGGGAGCCGCAACGCGGCTCTCCTCGTCCTTGACCCGTGGCAGCTCACGGTCTTCGCGCAGCGCCGTGATTTCAGCCTGCAGCCGTTCGTTCTCCTCGGCGAGTGAGCGGTAGCCGTCGTTGGCGCGTGACGACAGTGAGGGATCGTGCTCCCACCAGTCAATGCCCATTTCCTTGGCTTTGTCCACCGAAGCGATCAGCAGGCGCAGCTTGATGGTAAGCAGTTCGATGTCCAGGAGGTTGATCTGGATATCGCCTGCGATGACGATGCCTTTGTCCAGGACGCGCTCCAGGATGTCGGCGAGATTGGCCGAGGAGCCCTGGCCGTATGGGGCGGACCTGGACGGGAGGTCGCCCAGCCTCCTGGCGACGGGTTCGGTCACGGCCGCTGCACCTCAATTCCCTGGTGTCCCGGAGCTTCGACGGGAGCGCGTGGCAATGCGCCCGTTCCACCGGCTGCCGCGATCAGGTATCGACGCCCTGGACATGGGCCCTGATCTCGTCCAGCCGGTCCAGCAACTCGTCCTCGCGCCGGTCGAAGGTTTCCTCGTCGATGTCTCCCGCCACGAGCGCTCGCTCAAGTGCGGCGAGTTCCCGTTCGACGGGGGCTGGGTCGTAGTACTCGTTCTCCGCGGCCTCGACGACGCGCTCCATGACCCAGGCCACGCCACGCACCGGCGCCAGCGGAAGAGTCGCGAGTTGAGTCAGCAGTCCCATGAGGACTCCTTAGACGAAGCTGTAGGCGGGCAGCGGGCCGACCAGTCGCAGGTCGAAGTCCTCGCCCAGTTCCTTGGCGATGTCCTGTTCCGCGCCGAGGAAGGTCTCCTCGTTGTCCCGCTCCACGAGGAAGGACACATTCAAGAAGTCGTTCCCGGTCGGCTGCGACGAGCGTTCTTCCCGCGCGAGCTCGCGCAGCGCATCGAGGACTGCGTCGGCGAGCCGATCCTGCCGCGCTTGCACCTCTTGGGAGACCAGCTCCCCGAGGGCGAGCGGCAGTTCCGGGCTGCTGCCGCCGCTTCTGATCTCCTCGTTGAGCTCGCGCGCCTCGTCGGACTCCCGAAGGATTTGGCGCAACAGCGCATCCTCGTCCTGGGCGGCCTTCAGGTGGTATTCCACACAGCCCTCCAGCGCCCGCAAGCGTTCGCTGAATTTATCCGTACCGTCCTCCAGGACCGCTCGCACAGCGTCGTCGTCCACGGTGGTGAAGCCGAACTGCAGTGGCAAAACAGTGCCGTCCGCCATCAGCTGTTCCTGGACGGCCTGGTGCGCGCCGAGGTCTCGGCGTTTGGGACGCAGTTCCTCGGGCGCGTCGCTGACGACCGCGGACAGCATTTCGGTGCGCACCGTGCGGAGGGCCGCAGGCGGGTCCCCCACCCCGTGGAGGCCGTCCAAGCGCTGCGGATGGGTGGCCAGGACAATGGAATACACGTATACGGCCATGGTTCACTCCTCGCGGCGTCGGGCGGCAGGCCGACGCCGAGGCCGCTCCCGCCTCTCCTCGGGCTCCTTGCGCCTCTTTTCTGACTGCTCGGCCTCCTCGTCGTCATGTCCTCCCTTCAGGGCGTCGGTCAGCACGTCAGCGGCGCCGCTCAGCGCACCCTTGGCTTTGCCATGCGCTCCGCCCTCGGTCACCTCGCCGACCAGGTCGGTCAGCTGAGACGGAGCCTTGCGGCCCTCCTCCAGGTCGAGGCGGTTGCAGGCCTCCGCGAAGCGCAGGTAGGTATCCACGCTCGCCACGACGATGCGAGCATCGATCTTGAGGATCTCGATGCCCACCAAGGACACACGCACAAAGACATCGATCACCAGGCCGCGGTCCAGAATCAGCTCGAGGATGTCGTAAAGGTTCCCCGACCCTCCTCCGCCGGCCCTGGAAATGGTTCCTCCGCCCTGCGGCACCATAGTCATGGTGCCTCCTTTCAGCAGCTCACACGTGGCTCCGGACGAGGCCGCTTCCGTTCGTCCGTCGAGCGGTGCAGCAGCGGTATTCCGGCCCTAGCCACGCGGGTCGATCTGGGCTCGGGTGTAGCGGCGGGTGCGCTCGTACGCCAGCAGTTCGCCTTCCTCGTCCAGCGTCACCCGGTAACTCGCCATCACGCTGGTAGTGCCGGGGATACGCTCCAGCTCCAAAACTTCCACGTCCGCCTGCCAGCCGCCTTCCGTCGGCTTCACCGCCGAGACGGACTCGGGTGCTCGCCCCAAAAGCTCCTGGAGCTGCTCAGCCGCATACCGCATGGCCCGCGGGGCCGAAACCCGACGGGCCGCACGCTTCGTTTCGCTCGTGCGGCTGCCGGCCCGTCCGGTGCTGGCTTTCCTGGCGGTCTTCTTGACGGGCTTTTTGCTGGACGGACGCCGGACGCGCCCTGTCTCGTCCTCTTCGCCTACGGCCATGTTCCCGCTCCGGAATCGGAGACGACATGATGCCCGCGTCACCTTCACAAGACGCCGTTCCATGATATACGGCCTGGGCTGACCGCATCTCGGAGCTCGCACTTTGCTTCAGCGCCGGGCGCAGCCTCCTCACCGCGTGCCGTAGCCTCCCCACTGGCTGCCCACCACTGAAGAACAGTCCATGACTGTCGCATGCGCCCATTCCCTGAGCAGTTGCCCTTGCGGTGCGCAGGGATCACAGTAAAAAAGAGAGCGCATGTGCGAGATCGGAGAACACCATGATCATTCTCGGAATCATTTTGCTTGTCGTCGGGTTCGTGACCGGGATCTCCATACTGTGGACAATCGGGATAGTTCTCGCGGTCATCGGTGTTGTCTTGTGGATTTTGGGGTCGCTGGGGCACGCGGTCGCTGGTCGAAGGCACTACTGGTAGCCCGGCAGAGTCTCGCCATTCAGCGACTTGTACAGGAACCCTTCTCCGCCTGGAGGTGTGTTCCGGCCTTTGGTTGGAGGCCGCCGCAGAGTTCAGGTGCTGCCGACCCCGAAACACTTCGAGCGGGCCTCCGAACTGTCACCGAAGGCATAGTCCCTGACCACTTCGTCTGTGGCGACGACGTGGTTGAGCACGTGCGGGCGGTCCGCGCCTATGCGGAGGCCGACTTTGACGAGGCGCACGTCAACCAGATCAGACCGCAGCAGCAGGGGTTCTTCGACCTCTACGGCACCAGCGTCCTGCCTCAGTTTCGTGATGGCTGCAGACTGATTCATGACCTGCCCTCCCCATCACGACGTGCACAACGGGCCACTCAATCTCCCGGTCAAAATGTCCCGGTCAAAGCGGAAGCTGAGAAGCCATGGCTACAGAACGTTGGATCGCCACCACGCCGCGTACCGGCTATCCGCCGCCAGTACCGACCTGACCGCAGACGTCGCAGTCATCGGCGGCAGCGTCGCCGACCTCTGCACATCATGGGAACTGGTCCGGGCAGGTGTGGACGTTGTTGTCCTGGAGGCGGACCGGATCGCCGCGGGCGTGACCGGATACACCACCGCCATGCTGGCGGCTGCGCATGGCTTGGCGTATGCGCATTTGGAAGCGAAGCATGGCACCAGCAGCGCCGACTGTACCCGCTATGACAACAGGACGCGCTCGACCGGACGGTCGCTCTCTGCGCCGAACTGAACATCGACGCTGACCTCGAGCACTCACCCGCCTCCAGACGGAACCACGGACTCAACGGCCGTCCGCGCCGCATCGTCGCTGGTATCCGCGAACGGCACCAGGCCGTGCACGAACTCCTCACCCAGGGGTGCTCGTTGCGTGGAATCAGCCGGGATTTGCATCTCGGCTGCGCAGCCCGACGCCATGCCAGAATTCCAGATGCCGACGATCTGCTGCTCAAGGTCACCTCCCGCCGGACGCTGCTGGACGACTTCAAGCCCTACATCTACAAGAGGTTCGCTGGGGGCTGTCACAACGCCAGCCAGCCAAATTCTCCGTGAAGTCCGCGACCAGGGATTTCGAGGCGATCTCAGTGCCGTCAGCCGGTACATCCGTCTGCTCCGGCAGTCCGCAGTCCCGCCGCACCGGCCGTTGCCCAAGCCGCGCAAATTCCTGCGGCGGATCACGACCCATCTGGATAGGCTGCGGCCCGACAAGCTTGGTGGTCTGCGGCCCCGAAACGGGTAGGCCCCTACCTGAAGGCGACGCCAGTCACGGCGTCACCTCTGTCGTCCCCGCCCCGTTACGTCCTCGTCCGCTCCTTCTTCCCCTTCTTCTTCCTCGTATTCGCCTTCTTCTTCGTCCTCGTCCTCAGGCTCGTCCTCGTCCTCGTCCTCGTAGTCTTCGTCCTCGGGCTCGTAGTCTTCGTCCTCGGGCTCGTAGTCTTCGTCCTCGGGCTCCTCCTCGTAGTCCTCGTCCTCGTAGTCTTCGTCCTCGGGCTCGTAGTCTTCGTCCTCGGGCTCCTCCTCGTAGTCCTCGTCCTCGGACTCCTCGCCTTGTGCGTCCTCCTGCTCGGCGGCCTCTTCTTCCATGGCGTCTTCGTGGGACACGACGACTTCACCGTCCCGGATTTCACCGCGCCAGCCCTCGGGCTCTTCCTCGGCGAGGGTGACGTATCGCTGAAAGTGCTTGAAGTCGAGTCGCATTCGACGCCCTTGGGCGCGCCACAGGTTGCCTGTCTTCTCGAAGAACCCGGACGGGTAATACTCCACGACCAGGACGATTCGAGTCAGGCTGGGTGCCAGCTCATGGAAGCTGACCGCACCACGGGTGGTTCCCTTGGCTCCCTCGGATGTCCAAACGATGCGGTCGTCGGGAATCTGTTCCTGGACAGTCGCTTTGAAACCGCGCGAGGAAGGGCCGACTTTAACCTTCCAGTCACTGGACATCTCATCGCTCTTCGAGACGTCGCGAACGCCTTTCGCGAAGCTGCTGAACTGGTCGTACTGCGTCCAGTGGTCGTACGCGACACGCAGGGGCACTCCCACATCGAGAACCTCGATAATGTTCATGACCTTGCCGCCGCTCGACTTGCGTTTCCCCTTTCCGCTGCCGAACGCTTCCTTGACCTTCCCCACCACTTTGTCCTTGACGCCCTTGGCTTTCTCTCCGACGAATGCCTTCAGCGGGGAATCGCCCTGGAGAATACGGGAGCCGATCGCAGGAAGCGATCCACTCTCGGCCACATCGGTGAGCTGCCCAGTGACATCGGTCAATTTTTCGCCCGCCTTCTCGGCGAGCCTCTCCACCTGTGCACTGAGGAAGTTGGACGCCTCTTCGCGAAGCCGGTCCGCACCCGACATTTTTGCCGTGGGCTGGTCTGTTTCCGTCCTGGTCATGACTGGCTACCTCCGACGATCGGCGCGCTTGGACGCTGCTCGCTTCGACGACGTCGTCTTCCGGGCGGCGGACTTCTTGGCCGGAGCAGTTTTCTTCGCAGCCGTCTTCTTTGCCGGGGCCGTCTTCCGGGCGGCGGACTTCTTGGCCGGAGCAGTCTTCTTCGCAGCCGTCTTCTTTGCCGGGGCCGTCTTCCGGGCGGCGGACTTCTTGGCCGGAGCAGTCTTCTTCGCAGCCGTCTTCTTTGCCGGGGCCGTCTTCCGGGCGGCGGACTTCCTGGCCGACCGAGGCTTCTCTCCAGGGGCAGGAGCGGCCTTCTTGCGTGCCGCGCCTCCTCTGGGCTGGGCTGATGGCCGAGAACTGCGGCGCTGCTTCGGCTGCCTCGCTTCCGGCTCTTCCTCTTCCTCCTCGTATTCCTCTTCTGGCTGCTCCTCCTCTTCCTCAGCCTGGCCCTCTTCGTACTCGGCCTCCGGCTCTTCCTCTTCCTCTTCCGGTTCCTCCTCTTCCTCGTACTCCGAGCCTTCCTCTTCCAGCTCGTACTCCTCCTCGTCCCCCTCTTCCTCCCCCTCATCCTGCTTCTCACCGAGCCGGGCCGTACGGTCGCTGATGGCGTCGGCCAGCGAACTCATGCCCCGGTCGGCGGCGGCAGCCACTGCCTTACGGCCTGCGTCGAAGACTTCCCCTTTCAGCTGCTCCTGCAGCTCGGCGAACTGGGGAATCTCTCCTAGTCTGCGCATCCCTTCGGCGGCAAGCTGTCGGGGTTCTAGGCCGAATCGCCTCCCTGCCAGGTACGTTGCAATGGTCAGGGCCAGCCTGCCCTTTTTCGTCCGGCCCAGCAGATAGCCGCCCACTACTGCGGCCGCGAGGGTCACCTTGGCTGTGTCATCCATGAGTGCGTCACCTTCGATCGTTCGGTGCGGGGCCGACCTAGCCGGTCGAGTAGCCTTTCCTCTTCCCGGTTCGAACTCCCTCCGTGCCGATATGTTCGCCTTCAAGTTCCCGGTTCAGTACAGCCGGCTGGGCACGGAGCACTCCCGAGTCGTACAGTTCGCGCTCGGCAGTGTCGCTGAGCTTCCGCCGCCCCGATCAGACCGCGGACCGGCTCGATGGGGAACGTGAGCAGTCCCATGATCAGTCCCATGGCCAGACTCCGGCGGCCTCAACGTGAGTGCCTGCAGCGGCGACGAAGTTGCAACAAGGCAGCAGGCCCGCGATACGCAGCTTGACGTGTTCGCGGTGCGCGCTTCCAAATCGCTCCGCCGCGTTTCGGAAGTCGTGGCTTTCGCCGCGGGGCTGTCGTTCTTCTGCCATGCATTCAAGTCTGATGGGTATCGGGCGCCTCGCACCTTGAGCGGAGCTAAGGGCTGTCAGCCGGGGAGGGCGGCTGCTGTGGGGATCGATGAATTGGGGGTGTGGCGGACGACGACACGATTCCATCCTTCATCTGCCGTGTGACCACGGTTCCTGGCCACACGTAACGCTTTCGCCGAGACCGTCCAATCTCTTCCGCCGCGCCTTTGGCGTTCCCTGCCCTGTGACCAGGGCGTGAAGATGGCGGCCCACCAGCCATGCACCAAGTCCACGGATATTCGGTCTACTTCCGCTATACGACTAAGGGCTGTCCCGTAATCCCTGGCGGGCGTGCGACGACAGCTACGGCACCTCGCCGCGTTGTCGGAACGCCCGAATACATCCAGTATTCGGGCGTCCCTCCGCCTTGCGATGCCCCGCATCTGACGCCGCACGCTGATCCACCAGGGATTACGGGACAGCCCTTAGACCCGGGCGGCGCGGCTCGAAGAAGAACACCAACGGCCTGCTGCGACAGCATTTCCCCAGGGACATTGACCTCTCGTCCCACACTCCTGAGCACCTGGAGGTGTTGGCCTCCGAACTCAGCAGCCGACCACGAAAGACGCTCGACTGGTCAACCCCAGCCGAGCATCTCGCTGAGCTACGGGACCCAGTCAGCTGACCAGCAGTTGGGGCTGGTCCTCTCAGCCTGTCGCTCACCCCGTGTCCTGGGGCATTCCTTCGACGACTTCCGCAAGTCGCCGCAGCATGCTGCGGTGCCGGATCTGCGCAAAGGCGTCGACAACTGTGTTGTGGAGACTCCCTCCCAGGCCGCGCAGCGGATGCTCGTCGAGAATGACCAGGGTCTTTTCGCCCCACGGCCGGATATCGAAAGCGATCCGTGCCGTGCCCAACGGCACTCCGTGCACTTCGAGTTCCAGTGCGCGCGGAGCGTCGAGACGACGGACCGTCGTGCGTCCGTGGAACTCCTTCGGCCCCACACGCGCCGTGTATTTGATCGACGATCCGACTTCCGGCCAACTCCCATTGCCCGGGGCGGAGTCCAAGATCCCCACCACCCAGTCCGCGTAACGGCTCTCGTCCTCCAGGACCGCCCAGAGCACGGACGGTTCCCGGGCGATGAGCTGATGACGTACAGCCATGTGTGCTCCCATCCGGGACGCTGAATAGCACGCGGCATCCGAGCACGCCGCGATCACAGCCGCCGTTGGACATCGCAGTGGCCGCGTGCACGGGAATCCGGAGTAAGCGGCACTACCAGTAGTGCCGTCGCCCGCCCACTGCATGCCCGACGGCACCCAGGATCCAAAGAACGATGCCGATCGCGACGAGCACGATACCGTCGGTCCACGGGATCGTGATGCCGGCCACCAGACCGATGACCAGCAGAATGTCGCCGAGGATGATCAGGGCATCCTCCGTTCTCCCAGGTCTTTTTAGTATGCGCCTCACACGTATGCACGGCGATGCAGACCGCGCGAGGCGCTCGTCCACCAGACGAAGGAAAAGGCTATGCCACGAGGACAGGCGTATCCAGTGCTTCCGCATGGCCGTCATCGCCCGAGCGCTCGTCACCAGCGACGCCATGACGCGACTCATCAGCATCCGACAATCGTCCTGAAAGCGCGGTTCAAATCGAGGGGTATGGCCCCGTCTCCACGAAGCCCTATGGCGGCATCTCGCGTAACGGAACCCGCTCCAAGAAGGTACTGACCGACATTTCGGCCCCATGAAGGCCACCGTGCCCAGGGACCGTGAAGGCGCGTTCGAGCCGAAGACCGTGCGCCGGCGGCAGAAGCCTCTGCCGGCCCGCGGCCGCTTCCCCAACGAAGGCCGCGCTGAAGCGCGCACTGAGCGCCTTCGACATCACCCTCGAAGGCAGGCCCTCTCTCAGCAGCCCGCCAGAAACCTCAACAACGTGAGCTACACCGTTCGTTTGGCAGCCCCGCATGAGAGCCTCCTGCAGGTGGAGATATCACAATCCACACCGAACCAGAAAGCCCTCACTCGCACCCATGCGACAAGCCTCATCAACCCCCGTAAACAGAACACCTAGGCGCAATACCGGTGCTTTAGTGCTTAATTCGTGGGGTTGGGGATGTTTTGGTGGGTTCGACGAGGGTGACGGCGGGGGTGGCCGGGCGAGGTGGGTTGTTGTGTTCGGCGCGTTTGAGTGCCCAGTTGGACATTTTGCGTTTGATCACTCGCGGGTTGGACCGTAACCGCCGTGGTTCCAGGAGGCGTTCGGTGATTTCACGCAGGGTCTGCTTCAGTGCCCGGGTGAGCCGGGAGGGGGGAAAATCCCGCCTGGCTGGTGGTCTGCCGGCGGACGACGCGCAAGGTGCGGGTGAAGGACATCCGGTCCGGATCCTCCCTCTCCTGCCGGGCGGCCTGGTGCATGAGGTCGCGCAGGGCGTGGTGCACCAGGAGGAACCCGAAGATCTCCTGCTCGGCCCCGACCGGATACTGGGAGCGCAGGACGAATCCGGGTCCGCCCAGGTGGATCTTGATCTCGTCGAAGGTCGTCTCGATCTCCCAGCGCTCGGCGTAGAGCGCAGCGAGCTCCACGGCCGGTGCGGTGGCCGGGTCCAGGAGCGTGGTGACCAGCCGGTAAACGGCGCCCTCCCCACCTGGGCCCAAGGCGTATTCGATGACGCGAACCTGTGCCGGGTCGGCCCGCCGGTTCTTGTCCCGGGCGGCAACGATCTCCGACAGATACGAGCCATCGGGCAGCGCGGCCACCACGGGCAGGACCGCGTTGCTCCGGACCCGCCACAACAGGTCCGCGCCGGTCGACGCGGCGGCCCGCCACAGATCGAAGCCGAGGAAGCCCCGATCCGCCAGGAGCAGCATTCCTCTGGTCAGCGAGGGGAACAGACGGTGGGCCAGGGCCGTCTCATGCACCGCCAGTGGCGCGACGTCGGCGGCGAACACGGCGTGGGTACCGCACTCGACCAGGGCCACGGCCCTGGCCTGCGGATACGCGCTCCTGCCCTGGCCACGCCCCGTTCCCGGCCGTCCGAAGAAGGCGGCGTTGGCCTGCGTATCGGGAAGGTCGAAGGTCGTCCCGTCCACCGACACCAACCGCAGGCCCCGAAACCACGCTCCCGTCGTCGCCGGGAGCGCCACGGGCCGACAGACCCTGGCGAACAACGCCTTCATCGGTTCCGCCCCCAGCCGTAACCGGGCCCGTCCGATCGCCCCGCTGGTGGGCACCCGCCACGTCTTCGACCAGCGGCGTTCGCGTTCCAGGCCCTGGGTGAGGAGCCGTCCGACCTCCTCATACCCCTGCCCCGAGAACAGGCACATCGCCAGCACGAAATACATCACCACCCGAGCGGGAAGCAGACGCTGACGTTCCTCGGTGCGTCCGCACTCCGCCACCACCTCATCCACCAACTCCGGCGGAAACGCACGCGTGAGCACTCCAAGGGCGATGCGATCCGAAAACCGATCGCCCTCAACTACCTTCAACTGTCCGGGCCTTGGCACACCAACTCAACGAGCCAGCACTATCAAAGTCACCGGTATTGCACCTAGGCGACGCGGCGGGCGCGGTGGCGGACTTCCCGGAGCCGGACCTCCGACGGGAGGCGGTCCAGGCCTGCCGAGTCCCGTGCGTGTGCGAGCGTTTCCCCGCTCAGTTGCTCCAGCGTCCGCGCCGGCTCTGCGTGAGGCTTAAGCAACAGCCGTACTCGTGCGGCCGGAGCAGCACGCCGACCCGTCAGCCGCACATGAGCCCGCGAGATCCCATCCTGCACCTGCGCCTCCTCCTCGATTGCGTCCTCCAGCGCACGGCCATTGAGTCGGGCCGCCGCGTCGCCTTCGCTCTCGATGAGGACCTGGCCCAGCCGGTGTCTGCGCAGCTGCGCCAGAAGCCACCAAAGCAGCAGCGCGAGAAGCACGACGAGCACCGCGATGACGGCCGGCCACCACCAGTCGTCCTCCCGCCATCGGGCGCGTCCCCAGGTGCCCAGCACGACATCCTCCGGGCCTCGGAAGGGCCACCAGCCCGGCATGTGGAACCCCCAGTGGCGCTGCAGATCCAGCCCACCGAGCAGCACGCCGCCACCCAGGGCGAACAGTCCAAGGCCGAGCAGTCCCAGCAACACCCGGTTCACCGCCTTGAGCATGGGACCTCACCCCTTCTTCGGGCGCCGGACGCGCACGTCCAGCGTGGGCTTCCGGGCGAGACCCAAGTTCGTTACGGCTTCGCTCAGCGCGGCGTCCAGATCCGCGTGAACCTCGTTGAGATCGCGGAAATGTGCCTGTGCCCGGGCTTTGACCTTCCGACGGCCGAAATCGACTCGTGCCGATTGCACACCGGACACCCGTACGACCCGGTCGCGCAGATTCAGTGCGGCTGCGTGGCGGTCGAGCCCGGCGTGGACCTCCCCTGTTCCGGGGATTCCGGTGGGCTGCCGCATGGGTAGCACTCTGCGCAGTCCCGGCGTCACCGCCAGCAGGAAGAGCCACAGGCCAAGAGCCATCGCCACTGCGGCCCCGACGGTCATCCAGATGTCATGCAGCGGTCGTGTGGCCAGTTCCTCGGCAAGTTGCCGCCGCCAGCTCATCCCGGGCCGGTCTGCCCGCACCGAGACCACGTCGTACAGGAGCAGCCCAATGCCTGCGACGGACAGCAGCGCCACAATGGCTGCGGGAATCCGTCGCGCGGACCAGAAGCGGCGCGCCGACCGGCGCGATTCGTGGACCGCTGCTGTCGCGCCCCCAGTGGGGGTACCTGCGGATGATGCCTCTCCCGTACCGGAGGGAATGTCGCCATCGCCGGTCGGCTGCCTCCAGGTGTTCGCGCTCATCTCACTCTCTCCCGGTCTCTATGCCTCGAGTGCACCGAGTGCAGCCTCTCGACCGACACCGTGAGTTCGGACACGTCCATGCCGGCCCATGTTCTGAGCTGCTCGATGACCTCGCGGCGAACCGCAGCGCACTGAGCCCCGATGTCGGACGGATAGCCCAGCTCCACGGCGATGCGCATCCGTACTTCGCCGAGCATGTCCGGACGGCCATTGGCGGGATCGCCGCCTCGTCCTGCGGCGTGCTCATTCCGCTCCGGTCCCCGCCGCACAGACGTCGTCACGCGTGGCGTCCGGCGGCCGGGCGGTACACGGCGGGCCGAATCGGTGAACCGGCTCAGCGCCTCGCGGGCCACGTGGGAAGCGATCTTCGCGACGACATGGTCGGAGACGGTGGTCGCACCCCGCTCCCTGCGAGGAACGCCCGGACGACGATCGACGTCACTGGTCACTGCCGTCAGTCTCCCTGAGCCTGTCACCGGCTATCGCGCACCCGCTGGTGGTCGTCACGGCGGCGGCGGATGAAGTCACCCGGCTCGAGATCGCCTTCCATCAAGCGCCCGGCGACAAGTCCGACGGCGCCCAGTACCAGCACAAGCAGGAAGGCCCAGAAGCCACCGAAGTACCCGGCGAAGCCCAGTGCCATTCCGGCAATCAAGCCGACCACAGCCTTGCTCATCACACGCTCCTTCACTCAAGTGGGCTGCTCCCCCTTGGCTACTGGACCCGCTGCTGCTCCCCTTCGTCCTCCTCATCGGGCAGCTTCACATCGCTGACCGCGATGTTGACTTCCACGACTTCCAGGCCCGCCATCCGCTCCACTGCGGAGATCACGTTCTCGCGCACGTCACTGGCCACGTCCGTGATTGAGACGCCGTAGTCGACGACGATCTCCAGATCGATGGCCGCCTGCACCTCTCCCACCTCGACACTGACCCCGCGCGTGACGGACTTGCCGCTACCTGCGCCGGGCATCCGCTCCCGCATGGATCCCATCGAGCGTGCGAATCCACTACCCAGGGCATGGACGCCGAGCACATCGCGTGCCGCCATTCCGGCGATCTTCTCTACCACCACGTCGGCAATGGTCGTCCGACCGCGAGAGCCGGGCGCACTGCCGTGCTTTCCGCCGGTGTTCTCAGTCATCGGGCTATTCCTCCCTGAAGGAGATCACCTAGCACTCTTTAACCGGATTATATTCGTTTTAGTGGGATCTATCAGAGGTGTGAACCACGAGACGGAGTGGTTCAACGAGTGGTACGAAGTGCCCCTGCCCAGAGCCCCTGCGGAATCGGCGCGTGATGCGGGAGGAAGAGAACCGCGGCCATGGAAGAGGGTGAGAGTCCGGTGAAAACTGAGGCATGGATGCAGGCAGTACGGCGCCAGCTCGGCCTGGGTCGGCTGCTCCCTCTCGGCGGGCCTGACGACGGGACGTGGATCACCGAGCAAGCGGCCGTCCGGGCCCTTGGGCGCACGGCCGCCGAGATTCCCGGCGTTTGGCTGGAAAGCCTGCGCATCGGACCGGCATCGCTCGGGCCCGTGTCCGAGCCGTCCGTCCGTCCGCCGGCCAGCGCGCTGCCGCCTGGCCCGCTCAGGATCGAGGCCGCATTCACCGCATCCATGGGGCAGCCACTGCCCCGCAGCGCGGAGCAGTTGAGGAGCGCACTGCTCAACGTGGCCACTGAAAGGCTCGGCCTGGCCACTGAGGCAGTTGATCTGCGCGTCACGGATCTCCACGAGGGCCCGGAGAGAGGCGTCAGGCCCCAGACCGCAGAGAACGCCATGGGGCCCCCGCCGGAGGCTGCGGCCGCGCGAAGCTCGCTCCCAACGACCGGAACGGGACCCATGCGGGGCCCCATCGCGGAGCTGGCCGATGTCGCAGCGGCTGTTCCGGGCGTGGCCCGCCTCACTGCCGTGCTGGGAAGCCGCCCGGTCAAAGTGGAGCAACATGACCATCCACCAGGCCGGCACATCGAGGTCCAGCTTGCGGTCGCTCCCGGGTACCATCCGCTGGAAGTAGCCCGCGCCGTCCGGGCGGCGGTAGCCGACGCAGCCACCAGTGACACCTCGGGCCCGGTGACCGCCGCCGTCCTCATCGGAGAAACCGCGGCCTAACCTCAATACCGGTAACTTAGGGTGATTGTGTCGCTTGACCCGTTTGGGTTTGGTGGCACCGACGATGGTGATGGCCGGGGTGCGTGGTGGCAGGAGGCGTTCAAGGAGTTCAGCGTGGGTGGTTTTGATGGCGTGGGTGAGTCTGCCGGGGGAAAATGGCGCCTGGTCGGTGACCTGGCGGCGCACGACGCGCAGTGAGCGGGTGAAGGAGATCCGGTCGGGGTCCTGGTCGGCTTGTTGTGCGGCCTGGTGCATCAGGTGCCGGATGGCGTGGTGGACGAGCAGGAAGCCGTAGAGTTCCTGCTCGGCGCCGTCGGGGTGCTGTGAACGCAGCACCAGGCGTGGCCCGCCGAGGTGGGTCTTGATTTCGTCGAGGGTGGACTCGAACTCCCATCGCTGGGCGTAGAGGGCGGCGAGTTCCGCGGCTGGGGCCTTGTCCGGGTCGAGGATCGTGGTGATGAGCCGGTAGGCGCCCTCGTGGCCGGCGATGGTGTACTCCACCGCGCGTACCGGCACCCCGCGACGGGTGTGGTGAATGTCGCTCCGGTCGAAGATCTCGGTGAGGCAGGAGCCGTCCGGCAACTGCTCGACCACGGGGAGTACGAGGTCTTTGCGGACGCGCCACAGCAGGTCCGCCCCGGTTGCCGCGGCTTTGCACCACAGGTCCACGCCGTAGAAGCCACGGTCGGCCAGCAGCAGCATTCCCGGCCGCAGGGACACCAGGACCGTCCGGGCCAGAGTCCGCTCTCCGGTGCGCAGAGCTCCGATCGCGGCGTCGAAGACGGCGTGGGTGCCGCACTCCACCAGGCCGACCATGCGCAACTGCGGGCATCCGATGTCCTGTTCACCCCGCCCGGAGCGAGGTGGACGGCCGAAGGCGTCCACGTTCGCCTTCGTGTCAGGCAGGTCGAACGTGGTGCCGTCGATCGCGGCCAGCCGCCAGTCGCGGTAGAAGGCGCCCTGCGTGGCCGGCGTGGCGACCGGACGGCACACCCGCGCGAACAACTGCCGCAGCGGCGCCACCCCCAACCGGGACCTGGCCTTCCAGATCGCCGCCGAACTCGGCACCACCCACGACGCACGCCAACGTCGTGCACCCTGCAAACCCGCTGTCAGCAGCCGGGCGACCTCCTCATGGCTCTGCCCCGAGAACAGGCACATCGCCAGCACGAAGTAGACCACCAACCGGGCCGGCAACAGCCGGTTCCGCTGCTGCACCCGGCCCGTCTCCGCCAGCACCTCGTCCACAAGCGACTGAGGAAACGCCTGCGTCAGCACCCCGCCCGCGACCCGGTCCGACAACCGCTCACCAAATGACTTCAGCTGACCCGCTCTTGGCATACCAACAACAACGACCGAATTCCCCCTAATAAGTTACCGGTATTGAGGTTAGTGGATCTACACGGCCCTACAAAAGTGGCCCTTGTTGGTTGAAGTCCCTGCGAGAGATCGTTGTTTCCAGCCCTGCGGATGCATCCCCAAAGAGGCAGGAGGACACTGGAACTGCTGCACTGGTATGGGAGAACTCCTGTTCCTTGCAAGCGAAAGCTTGAGAGGAAGCGTTGCTTGGGGCCATCTGCTTGCAGGATCTCACCAGCCGATCAAACCCACCCCGAGCTATGGCGGTCTCTTTAGGGGGGTAGCGCAATGGCGGTTCAGGATCGTATCGATGATGCGCTTCGTATGTGGCTGTGGAACAATGGAGTTAGTAACGCCGGTCTTGCGGTGATGCAGGACAATGAACTTGTCGGCTCGTACGGCTACAACGAGAGTTCGGCAGAGAACTCCGTCCCTATCGCCTCACTATCGAAGGCAATCACGGCAGTAGCTCTCATGTCGCTTATCGACGACGGCCGCTTGCGATTCGGGTCACGGCTCTACTCAGTGCCACCGAGCTTTCGACAGTCGACGGAGCCTTGGTCAAACCCGGAGTGGATCAGTGACATCTCCATTGAACAGCTTCTTCGGCACACAAGCAGGATCACCTTCGATGCTTCCCAAGATTTGTCGGGAATTCCAAACGCCGACTCATCCGATGTGATCCTAGTCCGCCGCACGTTGGGACAGGGACTCAGCACGATACCCGTGAGCGAGTTCTACAACAACATCAATTATGCCATTCTTGGTCTCATTATGCATGCGATCACGAATGAGTCCTATGAGACCTATTGCCAAAAGATGGCGCTGACTCCGCGCGGCGCAAGCGGAAAAATCGGTGCGGGCACTCGGGCGCTGGGAGCATTCGGTGGCTGGGAAATGTCAGCTGTCGATTACGCAATGTTTGCGAGGGCATTTGACCCTCGCACCCGGCTACTAAGCCGGACGGCCCACGACTTTATCGATGCTAAGGCCAACTCCAACACCCCAACCGCTTCGCTCGGGGTATTCGTAGTTCGCACTGCATCTGGGCGTAATCTGTTCCATCATGGCAGTTATCATTCAGCAGCGCTAAACCCGGACCAAAGCAGCTCATTCTTCGCCATGTGGGATAATGGGATTTCGGTTGTCGTAACCTATGACCAAGATTTGACGGACGCGGCACGCAACGCACTGGACAACACGCTGCGTCGTGCGGCCTACAGCTGACGGCGCAGCAGGCAAGCCGCCGAGTGCTCCTGGACACGCTCCAGGAAGCGCAGCAGACCCAGGCAGGTAAGCGCACCGCGTGCAGGGCGGCGGCCATGCGGTGGTATCCCAGGCCGGGGCCGTGCTGCTGGTCGAGACGGTTCGCAAGGCCGGACTGGAACAGGCGATATCGGCGGCACTGACGCCTTAGCGACGTGCGCGGGCGGTGCAAGATCCGGGCAAGATCCTGCTGGACGTGGCCCTGACGGGCGCGCTGGGCGGGGACTGCCTCGCGGATGTCGGGATGCTGCGGGCCGAGCCGGCCATGTTCGGGCCGGTGGCCTCCGACCCGACCGTCTCCCGCCTCATCAACACCCTCGCCACGGCCGGACCGAAGGCCCTTCACGCAATACGGGCCGCGCGTGCCGAAGCGCGTGAGCGTGTCTGGAACGTGGCCAAGAACGCGGCGCCGGATGCCGACGGCTCTGTGGTCGTGGACCTGGACGCGGTGCTCGTGCTGGCCCACTCCGAGAAGCAGGACGCCACCGCGACCTGGAAGAAGACCTTCGGACACCATCCTCTGATGGCCTTCGTCGACCACGGAGGCGGCGGGAGCGGGGAGCCGGTCGCCGGCCTGCTCAGGCCGGGCAACGCGGGCAGCAACACTGCCGCCGACCACATCACCACGGCCCAACTCGCCCTGGCCCAACTGCCGAAGAAATACCGGCGCGGACGCCAGACGCTGATTCGCACCGACTCCGCAGGCGGAACCCACGAGTTCGTCGCCTGGCTCGCGAAGCGGGGCCGGTGGCTGTCGTACTCGGTCGGCATGACCATCACCGACGCCCTCCACCCGGCCGTCCTCAAGGTCCCGCCCGCCTCGTGGACGGTGGCCGTCGAGCCGGATGGTGAGATCCGCGACAGCGCCTGGGTCGCCGAACTTGTCGGCGATGTCCTCCAGGGCCGGCCGGAAGGGATGCGGCCGATCGTCCGCAAGGAACGGCCGCACCCCGGCGCGCAGTTGTGCTTCACCGGCGCCGACGGCCCGCGGCTCACCGCGTTCGCCACCAACACCACCGGCATCCCGATCGCCGCACTCGAACTGCGGCACCGCCAGCGGGCACGGCCGAGGACCGCATCCGGGCCGCCCTCGCGACCGGCCTGCGCAACCTGCCCCTGCACGACACCGCGCAGAACCGGATCCGGCTGGAGATCGTCCCCGACACGACAGCCGGGCCATCAGCACGGCCACCACCAGCCCGAACAACCGAAACGGCCCGCGGAAGAAACCGGCGGACCGTCACGAAAGATTGAGGTTAGCGAAGAAACACAGCAGTGGATGAAAGCCGAAGCCGCCTTTGTAAGTGGGCGCGGCCTGTAGGCCTGCCGGGGCAGTTCCCGTGCCGTAGCGAGCGCTCCTCGGCAAGTGCGATGCCGCGGCGTCGCGTCGAGTACGGGTCCGGTCGCGGAGCCCGTCCGACGCGCAGGGCTGCCGCTCAGTTGCGTGAACTGCGCGGCAGCCCTGTGGTCCGGGGCTGCGGGGCCTATTCGGCTGCGGCCGTCGTGGTCCCGGCGTCGGCCGCTGCCTCGGCGGAGGTCTCCGGGCGGCCGATCGAGCAGACCAGAGCGTTGTCCTTGACGTCGGCGACGATGGTGTCGCCCGGTTCCGCTTCGCCGCTCAGCAGCAGCGAGGCGATGCGATTGTCGAGTTCGGTCTGGATCGTGCGGCGCAGCGGGCGGGCCCCGAACTCCGGCTGGTGGCCGTGCGCGACAAGGAGCTTCTTCGCCGCCTCGGTGACTTCCAGCTCCATGCCCTGGGCCCGTACGCGACGTTTGCTGCCGTCCAGCATGAGGTCGACGATGCGGCCGAGGTCGTCCTTGTCGAGGCCGTGGAAGATGATCGTCTCGTCGACGCGGTTGAGAAACTCGGGCGGGAAGTGGCCCCGCAGGTCGCCCATGAGGTCGTCGCGGATCTCGGAGACATCGCCCTTGTGGGCGAGGATGCGATGGGCGCCGATGTTGGACGTCATGATGACGACGGTGTGGCGGAAGTCCACCGTTCGCCCCTGCGCGTCGGTCAGGCGTCCGTCGTCGAGGACTTGCAGCAGCGTGTTGAAGACGTCGGGGTGGGCCTTCTCCACCTCGTCGAACAGGAGCACGCTGTACGGCTGGCGGCGTACCTTCTCCGTCAGCTGGCCGGCCTCCTCGTGGCCGACGTATCCGGGCGGTGCGCCGACGAGCCGCGAGACGGTGTGCTTCTCCTGGAATTCGCTCATGTCGAAGCGGGCCATGCGTTTCTCGTCACCGAAAAGCAACTCGGCCAGAGCCTTGGCGAGTTCGGTCTTCCCGACACCGGTTGGTCCGAGGAAGAGGAAGGAGCCGACGGGGCGGTCGGGGTCGCCCATACCGGCCCGGTTGCGGCGCACCGCCTGCGCGATCGCGGTGACCGCCTCGTCCTGGCCGACCACGCGGGAGTGCAGTGCGTCCTCCAGCTTGAGGAGCTTCTCCTTCTCGCTGGCGGTGAGTTGCGTGACCGGGATGCCGGTGCGGCGGGAGACGACATCGGCGATGTCGGCGGTGGTGACGTCCATGACGCCCTCACGGCGTTCCTCGATGCCTGCGAGTTCGGCCTCGGTCTCCGCGATCTTCCCTTTCAGCCCGGAGGCCTTCTCGAAGTCCTCGGACGCAACCGCTTCGTCCTTCTCCCGCTTCAGCTTGGCGAGCGTGTCCTCGTGGGAGACGACTTCGGTGGACCTGCCGAGCGAACGCAGTCGTACCCTGGCGCCTGCCTGGTCCATGAGGTCGATGGCCTTGTCCGGCAGGAAGCGGTCGCTGATGTAGCGGTCGGACAGCTCGGCGGCCGCCACCAGGGCGTCGTCGGCGAAGCGGACCTGGTGGTGGGCCTCGTAGGAGTCGCGCAGCCCCTCCAGGATCTGGATGGTCTCCTCGACCGTCGGCTCGGGCACCATGACGGGCTGGAAGCGGCGTTCCAGGGCGGCGTCCTTCTCGATGTGCTTGCGGTACTCGTCGATGGTCGTCGCTCCGACGACATGCAGCTCACCGCGCGCCAGTGCGGGTTTGAGCATATTGCCCGCGTCCATCGCGCCCTCGCCCGATGCCCCGGCGCCGACCACAGTGTGCAGCTCGTCGATGAACAGGATCGTCGAGTCCGCGGCGACGCTGACTTCGTCGATGACGTTCTTGAGCCGTTCCTCGAACTGGCCGCGGTACTGGGAACCCGCCACCAGACCGGAGAGGTCCAGCGCGATCACCCGTTTGTCCTTGAGAGTACGGGGGACGTCTCCGGCCACGATGCGCTGGGCGATTCCCTCCACGATCGCAGTCTTGCCGACACCGGGCTCACCGATCAGTACGGGATTGTTCTTGGAACGCCGTGAGAGGACCTCCACGGTCTGCTCGATCTCCTCGGCCCGGCCGACCACGGGATCGAGTTTCCCGGCCTTCGCTTCCTCGGTCAGATCGCGTCCGTACTGATCGAGGGTGGGGGTGTCGCTCGTGCCGGCCGCCGGGGTGCCGTCGGCCCGTGCCGCGTTCTCCGCCTCGCGCCGCAGCTTGCCGGTGTCCGTTCCGTATGCGGCGAGCAGTTTGGCCGCACCGGAATCCTGGGTGTCCAGCAGCGCACCGAGGATGTGCTCCGGCCCGATGTAGGAGACTCCGGCTGCCTGGGAACGCTCGTATGCCTGGAGCAGTACGCGTTTGGCGGCGGGTGTCAGGCTCGGCTCCGCGGACGGAGTGGCGCTCTCCGCCGGCAGGCCTTCGGCGATCCGTCTGCCCAGCTCGTCGGGGTCCGCCCCGGCCTGTTGGAGCAGGGTGCGGGCCGGGTCCACCTGGGTGGCGGCCCACAACAGGTGCTCGGTGTCCAGGTCCCGGCTGCCGTCGTCGGTCGCGCGCGTGGTCGCCCGGCCTATCAACTCGCGTGCCGAATCGGTCAGCAGCCGCCCGATGGGGACCCGCTGCACCTGTGGCGGTGAGGACGCCGGGGACATCCCGAAGAACCGGTTGAGCATTTCCGAGAACGGGTCCGGGCCGCCGAGGGAGCCGAAGGAGGACATGGTCATGGTCACCGTCCAGTGAGTGCGGTTGGGAGCGCGCGAGGGATGGCCGGCCGGGATCGCCCTGCGCCGGACCCGGACGTGGGGTGCCCGGGGCTCACGGCTCGTCGAGCTCGCCTGGTGGCCCCCATGGGCAGGTGATTTCACTAGACCAACGCGTGCTCCGTCACGCAATGGCGCGGACGCCCGCCCATCGCCCGCGGTCAGCGCACACCACGGCGTCACGGACTTCCCGGCCCGGTGACGAACCGGCCCGGAGTACGCCGATCGGGTGACGCCCGGACCGCCCGGTCGGACTCGGCGCGTGCCTGCCAGGACGTTCATCGTGTGTGCGCTGCCGTCGGTGAGCGGCGCAGGACCTGGGGAGCGGTGCGGCCGCGCCGCCTGAGTCCCGATCCCAGCCGACCGCCGCCTCGCCGACCGCCCGGACCCCGCCAAGACTTGAGCCATGAGCGACAAGGAGAAGTCGGAGGATCTCAAGGGCGGCCCCGGTCACCTTCGCGCTGGTGGTCGGCGCCTTCCACGGGTTGTGGTGGGGGCGCGGTGGCCCTCGTCTCGTACGCGCTGCGTCTCGGCGTGATCGTCGAGTACCGCACCGGGCGCCGCGAGCGCGGTAGCGGCAGGCGCACCCGCACCTCGCCCTCCGGCCGGCTCGAACGTGCCGCGGACACCGCTGGGGCGGCCGCCCTGCTGCTGGCCGGGGTGGTGCTCCCCGTGATCGCGCTGATCGGGGCGGTGGACGGCTGCTCCTGGACGAGCGTCGTCGAATGCGACGTCGACACCGGGCAGGGCAACGCACGTGCACGACTTGTGGAGTTGGGGCGCAAGGGCAACGGTGTCGTCGGCCGGGACATCCAGGGGGACGAGGTCGTCAACGGCGTCAACTGCGGTGTCTCCGACGACGATGTGGTGCGCGCGCCGTTGTGGCGCTCCTGAGGACGTACGGGCGCCGGCACATCACCCGGCCCGGGTCCTCGCCATGATGATCTCCACGACGCGGGAAGGGGCGACCTCGGTGGTGTCGATGACCTCGACACCACCGAGGTCGCTGCGGCGAGCCGCGCGTAGGGATCACCGACGGTCCCACGCCGTGATCGCCCCAGAAGATGCAGCCCATGTGCTCCGACTGTTCCAGCGTCTGTTGTGCGGCGGTGGCCCTTGGCCTGCGTGTCGGGTCCGCCCCGGCCTCAGTGGGTCACGGCCGCCAACAACTCGGGCAGTTCATGCATGTCGTCGAACACGATCGTGCCCGGTCCTTCGAGCCGCGAGGCCGGTGTGAGACCGCCGCAGTAGCCGAAGGCCCGCATCCCGGCGGCGCGAGCTGCCTGAACTCCGTACGCACTGTCCTCGATCACCGCGCAGCGCCCGGGGTCCACGCCCATGGAACGGGCAGCATGAAGGAAGAGATCGGGGGCGGGCTTGCCGGTCGCGACGTCATGGGCGCTGAAGATGTTCCCCGCGAAGTGATCGCTCAGGGCGACGATCTCCAGGTTTCGTCTGATGCCGTCGTGGTCGCCGTTCGATGCGACGCAGGCAGGTGTGGTGAGCGCGTTCAGAACCTCTGCGATGCCGTCGACAGCGGTCAGTTCGGCGTCGAAGGCCGTCCGGTACAGATGCTCGTACTTCCGCTGCCAGTCCTTCTCCAGCCGTCGTCCGAGCCGTTCCTCCACGGCTGCCGTGTAGACCTCGTCGGACGAGCCCACGAACCGCTCGATGATCTCGGCTTCGGTGAACGGGCATCCCAGGTCAGCCGTGATTATCGCGTCCACTTTGACGCATATCCGCTCGCTGTCCACGAGGACACCGTCGCAGTCGAAGATCACCAGTTCGACAGGGCTCTGAGTCATGGGCAGCAGCCTAAGGGCTGTCCCCGCGATGGTTCGACCCATGGCTCCCGGACGGCCACGAACACAGCACTCAGCTCGCGGAGTCGGCCAGGAAGGCGAGCCCCGTCAGGACCCCGGCGTAGGCCAGTACCAGCAGCAGGCTGCAGAGGATCAGCAGCCATCCGGTGACGATGCCGAGCAGTGCCAGGCCGCGGTCCCGGCCTCCCAGACGCTTGCCGCGCCGGCGTCCGAGGTGACCGGCCGGGATGGCGACGACGGCGGAGACGAACATGAAGAACGTGTAGTAACCGCCGTACATGAGCCAGAACATGGGCGTCGCGAAGACGGCCACGATCAGGCAGACGCCCAGAACGGCCGCCCACATGCTGATCCGGGCAGGCGTGTTGCGTATCCCGGCTGCCTGCTGCGTACTGCTGGTCACGATGGATCTCCCCGTCCGGTTCGGCGACCCACTCTACGAGGGAGGCGAAACGCCCGGTGAGCGGCTTCGGTCGGGTTCAGTTTCGGACATGCGGAGGATGGCTTCGTGCCTTTCCGGGATCGGCGTGTTCTCGAATCCGCGCCCGTCGATCGCGTCGCATCCGTGGTGCGCACGCCGTCCTGGCGATCTTTCTCGCTGACACGCCGTCACAAATAGACTGGTTGCAGCCGTCAGCCTTGGCGCGTTCTATTTCCGGATTTCTACCTGCTTGTCAGTGCCATACGCCACGCTGGACACATACCGCCCAACACCGGCTTGGAGGCCAGTAGTGGACGCCCAGGACCTCGCGCAGCTCGACGACAAAGAATTCGAGCAGTTGCTCACCTCGAACATTCACCCGCCCACCCGTGACGCCAGAACGTGGGCAGCGATCATCCACCCCGACAATCTGCCGCGAGCCCGGAAGATCCTCACGCATGTCCACGAACGGACCGCGAGCGTCCTGCGCCGCCGTAAGACCGAGCGCGAGGAGTTCCGCATCGAGTGCTTTGCCCGGGGCGAGGCCGGCAAGCGCGAATGGTTCGCCACACGGGCCGATTTCGAGTCCCTGCGCCGCCGTACCGCGAACTTCCACCAGCGCGTCCAGCGGGCCATCACCGAACTGGGCCAGGAGCAGCGGAATGTGAACCGCGCACAGAGTCACAGCGCCGGACAGCAGAGCCGGGAGACGCTCCGCGAACTCGCTGTTGCCGTCCAACGCCATCAAGCGGTCCATGCCCGCAACGGCGGCGGCGCCGAGCAGGTGGATCACGAGCTGTGGCAGCATCTCGACCGGCTGACCGTGCCCACCGGCCCCGGCCAGCATCCGACGACACTCCGCACGATGCTCAGCATCTACTGGACCGACACGCAGCCGCTCGACAACGATCCGGGGCTACGGGCCCGCACCGGGGCCGTCACCAGCGGCGCTCCCGCGCGCCCTTCCACACCCCTCTCCGGTGTTCCGCAGGCCCGGCGTGTCCATGACCGGGAAGGCCCCACGGCGTAGCCGCACCCGGCTGCGTGGCGCCGGGGCGCTCGCAACGGCGCGGAGCGGGACGGCACCGGGCGGAACGGCAGTCGTCCGCTCCGCCCGATGCCGAGAAGGTTCGGACGGTTACGTATGCGCCATCGATGCATTCGCTTCGGCTCCCTCTGTGCACGCTCTGTGCAGTGCTGAGAGCACTATGGTGCGAAGAGAGGTCATCACGAGACTTTGATCGAATACCTCACCCTTCTTGCAACACTGAGCAGACGGAAGCGGGAAGTCTGGGCAGTTGAAGCACCGAAGTTGACCACGGATCACCAGAAGGCCGGCATCAAGGGTCGGATAGTTGCCGGGAGGGTGCGGATTCACCACCCTCTCGTCACACGCGACGGATCACGGCCGCGATACGCCGGCGGTGGTGCGCCGAAGCCCGCACGAGCGGGTGGGGGCTCCGAGGCACCGCCGACCGGGCTCGCCGGTCAGCCGACGTTCACATCGATGCAGGCGTAGAAGGCGTTGGCGGTGTCCGCGATGTTCCACACCGCGAGGACCTTCTGCCGGCCCGTCAGGCCGCCGAAGTCGACCTGGTGGGTGACTGTGGCGCCGGGCTGCGCACCGTTGTCGTCGAACTCGGCGATCTTCCGCCCGCCCGCGAAGTACTGCCAGGTGCTCGTGGCGTGCCGGGCGGTCAGCACCCACTGGAAGGACGTGCTGCGGCCGACCGGGGTGACCGTCCACCCCTTGGAGTCGTCGTCGAGTTCGACGAACCGGCTGTTGCCGCCGCTGCAGCTGGTCAGCCCCTTGGGACCTTCCACGCTCTGCGGCTCGTACTTGATTTCTCCACAGCTCACGGTCCCGGCGGCACACTGGGCCTGGCGGCTCGGTGGCGACGAGATGTACCCGTGGGCACTGGCGGAACCGACCGGAAGGGTCAGGACCAGTACGGGTGCGAGTAAGGCACCGATGACTGCGGCGGTCTTCCTTTTCGCGTGCATGCTTCTCCTTCACATGAGGCGTCGCCGCACACGAGCGGGCTATGGGGGCCCGGCAGTGGCAGACCGGCCTCTCCAGTGTGGGGGCCAAGAAGTGCGAAGGGCACGGCAGGAACCACTGCCGCGTACGCCCGGGACTGTCGGACGTCCGGCAGGGCACTGCACTTGGACTAGACCATACCCATCGACGCGTCCACGTCAAGATGTCGGTGTCGTACGGTGCCGCCGTTCACCGGGCGTACGCCGCCTCAGGCACACTCGGCGGCTCGTGGCCGGCCCGCGCCGCAGCGGAGTGGTGGGGTGCCCCTCGCGGATGGCGCCGAGGAAGCAGTGCACCGCAGGGCCGAAGGCACGCAGACGCATCAGGCATACCTGATGTCGCCACCCTGCTCGCCTCTTCGCCCCCGTGCCGACGCACGGCATACGCTCTGACCGCGCGGTGCCGGACTCACGGTGCAGGCCGGCACGACCCGGCCGGACTCCGTGGTGCGGCGCCGACCGTGCCCGCCCCCGACGAGCAGGAATGCCATGGCCTCCCACCCCGCTCCTCCACCCGGCCCGTCCGGCTCCGCCGGCCGCGACGCCTTCCACCCCGATCTTCCCGGCCACGACGACAGGGAAGGCGACACCGACAGCCCGGGACTCCCGCTGCATGCCCGGCTCCACCACATCCGTGCCGACGCGCTCGACGGCGACACCGCGCAGACGGGCGGCATGCGGCGGTTCGCCGCGATCAGCGGCAGCAGGGTCGGCTCGCGGCGTATCTGGATGGGCCAGACCCATGTGGCGGCACGGACGGCTTCGTCCAACCATCACCACGGCGACTCCGAAACGGCGATCCATGTGATCAAGGGGCACCCGGAGTTCGTGTTCCTCGACGATTCGAGCGGTGCGGCCGAGGAGGTCCGGATCCGTACCTCCCCCGGCGACTACATCTTCGTTCCGCCGTTCGTGCCGCATCGCGAGGAGAATCCCGGCGCCGACGAAGAGGCGGTCGTGGTGATCGCCCGCAGCACGCAGGAGGCGATCGTCGTCAATCTGCCCGAGCTGTACGTGCTGGGGGACGGGCCCGACGCCGGATGACGAACCGCCGGGCCCGACTCGGCCGGGTCCGTCCTTCCGGCGCACCCCGCCGCGCCGAGCCCGGCTCAGCGGCGCGTCACCACCCCGTCTCACCGTCGACACCCTCGCGCACCAGGTCGGCGTGGCCGGTGTGGCGCGCGTACTCCCCGATCATGTGCAAGTGGATCAGCCGCAGCGAGTACTCCTCGCCGCCATGGACGAAGGTGTCGTCCAGCGAGGCCTCGGCGACGATCTCGTCCGCGAGCCGGCATTCCTCGACGAGGCGGGCATAGTCCTCGGCCGCGCGGGCCGGATCCAGGTCCTCGAAGTCCGCGTCCTTGCCCTTCTCCGGGTCATACATGGGATCGAACGCCTGGCCGGCGAACCGCTCCCGGAACCAGACGCGTTCGACCTTCGCCATGTGGCGGATCAGTCCCAGAAGGGTGAGGTTCGACGGCGATACGGTCTGTTCGGCGAGTTGCTCCCCGGTCAGGCCCGCGCACTTGTGCAGCAGGCAGCTGCGGAACCATGCGAGATAGCCCGTGAGCATCTCCCGCTCGCCGGCCACGAGTGAACCGGGTGTGCGTGTCACCTCGGGTGCTGTCCATGTCATGGCGTGATCATGCCTCGTCCGCGGTGGAACCGGACAGGGTTTTTCACATGCTGTCGGTGGGCTCGTTCGACCAGGTGGTCGTGGTGGATGTGGTGATGAAGGTGGCCACCCCGAGCACCAGGAACAGGATGAGCAGCCCCTTCCCCGCGCCGCTCATGACGAGGGGCCGCGTGGCGGAGCGTGCCTGCTGCTGCGGTACGGAGAGGTCGTCGTCGCCGAAGAAACCCTTGGGGTAGGCCGGGGTGAGCATCAGGGCGTAGGCGCTGAAGCGCATTTCGTAGCGGAGCACGGCGGCCGTGGCCTCGAGGAGCGGGCGGGGCATGCGTCCCAGGATCAGGGTGATCAGCCACCAGACGATCGCCACCGCCCACCAGCCGGACAGGGCGAGGCTCTGCACGACGGCCGCCGGAATCATCAGGATCAGGCGGAAGAAGACGGCCAGGCGGTTGAGGCCGGTCGGCCGGACTTCGATCCGGACCGGGTAGTCCGGCGGTGGGTCGAGGGCGAACGGCGGATAGCGGTCCACGAGCAGCATGCTGCTCGCGCCGACCCGTACCTGGTAGCCGAGGTATCCGGCGAGGAATCGGAAGACCGGTCCGGGCAGCCGGCCCAGGAACAGCGCGGCGAACCAGCCCACGATGACGGTCACCACGGCCGCGATGTGCAGGAGGAACAGCACGATGAAGTGCGGGATCAGCAGGAGCAGCCGCACCAGCACGGTGAGCCGGCGCTGTCGTGGCGGCTCGACGATGTCCAGCACGGGAAGCCACTCGGCGGCGATCCATGCCCTCGGGCCCGGACTCCACTGGGCGTCAGCCATGTCGCTCCTCGTCGGCGGTTATCCGTACGCCATCGGCGCGTACGGCGTCACCCCACGCTGGGCCGGAAGGAAACGACCCGCAATCGGCCGCGGGCCGATCGGGTGCCCCGGTCACACGACCGGGGCACCCGGACTCACCCGGTGGGTTCGAGGAGGTTGCCGCGCAGCGCCTCCACCAATTCCTCCTCGGCACCGAGGAATTCGGTGGCGTAGGCGTGGACGGAGCCGTGTGCCGCGGCGAGATCGGCCAGGAAGAACCGCATGATGTCGGCGGGCGCCCGGCCGTATCCGGGCCAGACCGGCTCCTGGCCGGGGTGGTCCGCCCGCCAGTCGGCCAGCAGCCGTTCGGTGGCGAGCCCGGTGAGCGCGAAGTCTGCGACGATGTCGTCCTCGGCCACGCCGAGCAGGGACAGGACCAGTGCGGCAAGCAGCCCGGTCCGGTCCTTGCCCGAGGCGCAGTGGAAGACGACCGGTCCGCTGTCCTCGGCGGCGATCACTTCCAGGGCACGGCGGAGTTCGACGGCTCCGTCGTGGGCGACCTCGGCGTACCGGTCGGCCAGGAAGCGCCCGGTCTCCACCTCCGGGCCCAGTGCGGCCTGGTCGTAGGGCCGGTGCTCGATGCTGAGGTGGTGGTAACGCAGTCCCGGCGCCTCGGGCACTCGCCCCTTGGCGGCGATCTCCCAGTCGTACCGCAGGTCGATGACCGTGCCGATCCCCAGGGCCAGGAACCGGTCCCAGTCCTCGCCGCGCAGTTTGCCCAGCGAATCGGACCGGTAGAGCCGTCCCTGGCGAACCGGTCGGCCGCCCTCCCCTGGATAGCCTCCGACGTCGCGGAAGTTGTGCAGTCGCTCGAACGCCATATGTCTGTTCACGACGGAGGACTCTAGAAGGATGCGGCGGGACGTGTCAGCGCCCTGCCGGTGCGGGACCGCCCCGGCCCGGCGCGCCGTGCGGGCCGCGAGTCGTGATCCCGGCGGGCCCGAGCCGAGAATGCAGGCGTGTCCACTCCCATGCGCCCCTCCGCTCCCGCCGTCAGCGCCGGGCTCGATCCACGGGGCGAATGGTCCCTGCTGCTTCTGTCGGCCGCTTCCGGCGCGGCCGACGCGTTCGCCTTCATCTGCGTCGGCCAGGTCTTCGCCGGGGTGATGACCGGAAATCTGGTGCTGCTCGGCATCTCCGCCGCCGGTGCCGGAGAACACGGAGTGGCCCTGCGGGTGATCACCGCGCTGGTCTCCTACGGCATCGGCGTCACCTGCGGCACGTGGCTGAACGAGCGATTGCGGTGGCCGCTGCCGGTGATGCTGCTGATCGAGGTGGTCCTGCTGGCGGCGGGGGCCGTGCTGTGGGCGCTGGGCCCGGTCATTTCCGGCGGGGACCGGCTGGGGCTGCTGGTGCTCGTCGCAGTGGCCATGGGCATCCAGGGCCGTATCCGCGCGACGCCCACCAACTACTTCACCGGCACGCTCACGGCACTCGTCGGCCGGGCGGCTCTGCGGTCGTGGGAGCACCGGGACCGCTGGGTGGCCGGCAGGCTGATCGCGGTCGTGGTGGGCGCGGCCGTGACCGCGCTGGCCGTACGCCTGTGGCCGGGCGCGGCAGCAGTGCCGGCCGCGCTGTCGGCGGCGGGCGCGCTGCTCGTCGAGACGTTGCGCCGAAGGCCGCCCAGGGGCTGACCACGACGTAGCTCGGGCGCAGAGGAAAGCCCCGGCCGGATCGGGGGAATCCAGCCGGGGCGGCTTGCGAGTGGGCGCGGTGCGCGACATCCACATATAGGTGAACGATAAACCACCGCTTCCCGTTCCCGGAAATGCGCACCCCGCACTGTGATCCACAGCACGGAATGAGGCCTTCCGGCAGATCCGCGGTCAGCGCTCCTCACGGAAGAGCACATGCTGCCCCACCACGGGATCGAACTTGCGCAGCACCAGACGGTCGGGGTTGTTCCGACGACTCTTGCGCGTCACATAGCTCTGCCCGGTTCCGGCTGTCGACCGGAGCGTCACGACGGGGCGGGACTCACTGCGGGCCATGGGCGCCTCCAGACTCTTGCACCGACCCCACTCCCCCTGGTGGGAATGGGTTTCGTTTTCGTTCTGGTGATGTAACGCGGCCGACCCGAACCGCATTCCCGCGCGGCACCCGCGACGCCGCGCATATGCCCCCGATCGGGCCGGGCGCGTGACGCGAGAACGACGCGCGCGGGCGCACAACCGTCCGCACACGCCGGATGACTTGCGTCAACGTCCGTCGACAGCAAGGCTGTTCGACGGATCGGCGCCCCGTGCAGCCTGTGGCATATGCCAGAAGCAAGAACGCATCGAGTGTTGCCAAATCCCTTACGGGCCCCCGCAGGCTGTGCCACAGTCGTCTTCGGTCCACCTTTCAGACTTGGACGTGCCGCGCCAGTATCGGAGTACGAGATGCCGCCCCATCTGTCCGCGGACCGCCCCGCCCCACAGCCACCCGAGCGCGACGCCGTCGATGCGCTGATCAACCGGACGCTTCGGCTCCGTGGTGACGTGGATGCCGTGCGGCGGGACACGGTGCTGATCGATGAGGAAGACCCGCAGCTGCGCTGGCAACGGGCGCTCTGCGATCTCGCGGTCCATCATCTCGACGATCTCGGCACACACCTGGGACAGCTCCGGGAGGGCCTGCCGTCCCCGGCCTCCGGGCACCTCGCAGAGGCCTCGGCTCAGGAGGCAGCGCAGGACTCGGCGGAAGAAGGCGCACCGGAGCGTTACGACGATCCGCAACCGGGATCGCTCATCGGGCGCGTGGGCAGCGCGGAGTGGAATCTGCTCACCGACGAAGTCAGCTGGTCCGAGGAGCTGTTCCAGATCTTCGGCAGGTCCCCCGAAGCCGGGCCGCCTTCGCTGGACGAGCTCCCGTCCATGCTCCTTCCCGAGGACCAGCCCCTGCTCACCTCCCTGGTGACGGACTGTCTGGTGGACGGAAGGCCGATAGACGGTGAGTTCCGCATCCTGCGGACGGACGGCCGGATGCGCACACTCCACATGATGGGTGAGCCCGTCCTCGACTCGGACGGGTGCACCGCCTCCATGTGGGCCGTCCTGCGCGACGTCAGTGAGCTGCGGCGCAGCCAGCAGGCGCTACGCCGGACCCATGACTCACTGCGCCGCCGGGAGCACCGGGCACGGACCGAGCACCGTCTGGCGGTCGAGCTCCAGGAGGCCGTACTCCCCCCGTGGCGGGGATCGCTGCGGCTTCCCTCGCAGGGGCCCGGCGCGCTGGACATCGCGGCCCACTACCTTCCGTCGGAGACGACTTCGCTCATCGGCGGCGACTGGTACGACGCGCTGGAAATGCCGGACGGCAGGACCGTCCTCACGGTCGGTGATCTGACCGGCCACGGCATCCAGGCCACCTCGGCCATGGCGATACTGCTGGGCGCGCTGCGTGGAATGGCCGTGGCCGGCGTCGAGCCAGGTGCTCTGATGGGGCACCTCAATCAGTTACTGGAATCCTCCGTCCAATCCGCTCTCGGCAGTGCGGTGTGCTGCCGTGTCGATCCGGCCACCGGCACCCTCGCCTGGGCGCAGGCCGGGCACCCCGCACCGTTGCTGTTCCGCGACGGAGTGGGGCGGCCGCTGCCCGCGCCGGACGGGGTCCTGCTCGGCGCGGCCTCCGGGGTCGCGTACGAGCAGGACGAGGTGCGCCTGCTGCCCGGCGACGTGCTGGTACTGCACACCGACGGGCTGAACCGTCACAGCGACCGGGGTGCGGGCCCGGACGCGCTGCTTGCTCTGGCACCTCGGTTCGCGCAGGCCCGTTCGGCGCAGGAGTGCCTGCGGACCGTCATCACGGAGTTCGGCGAGACCGAACGCCTGGACGACGCCTGCGTACTGATCGCCCGCATCGGGGCGTAGCAGCACGGCGACACGCGTACAGAGCCACTCGGACACACGGAACACCGGACACGGCGCAATGACGCAGGAGGGCTGCCCCGCCTACGGGTGCAGTGTTCGGACGGTCTGTGTTCGGCGCCCCTTCATCGCGACGCCCGCGTCTCAGATCTGCGAGGACCGCCTGGGCTGCTTGATGATGGAGCTCTGCGGCAGGGAGAGCTCGATCTCCTCACGCAGATCCTGGATCTTCGCGTAGCCCGCGAACTGGCCCGTGAGCCGGTACATTTCGCGCAGCCGGTCCCAGGTGCGGTGCGAGGAGGTCTCCCCCATCGTCACCAGGGCGAGTCGCGCGTACCGGTCGGCCTGCTCGGGATCGTCGGCGATGAAGCATGCCGAGGCGAGCGAGATGTAGTCGAAGATCTTGGACCGCTGGCGTCCGTTGGCCCGCAGCTCCAGCGCCTGTTTGGCATGGCGCTGAGCCACGATCGCCACCGATGGATCGTGTTCGGCGAGCGTACGGAACGCCAGGGCCTGCATGCCGTGCAGATCCGCCTCGTCGAACATCTGCATCCAACTCGGCGGCGGCACATCGCTCTTGTCCGAGGTGAAGAGTTCTTCGGCCTTGCCGAGCGTGCGCCGCATCGCCTGCCCGCGGCCCATGGACGCCTGCGCCCACGCCTCGATGGTGTGCAACATCGCCTGGGTGCGCGGCAGCACCATGTCCCCGGAGCCGGACTTGGCGAGCTTCATCAGGTCCAGGGCGTCGTCGGGACGGCCGAGGTGGACCATCTGACGGGCCGCCCTGGAGAGCGCCTCGCCCGCGCGGGGACGGTCGCCGCCCTCGCGCGCCGCGTGCGCCGCGATGACGAAGTACTTCTGGGCGGTCGGTTCGAGGCCGATGTCGTGGGACATCCATCCCGCGAGTACCGCGAGGTTGGCCGCGACACCCCACAGCCGGCGCTGGAGATGGTCGGGGTGGCGGTAGGCGAGCATGCCGCCCACCTCGTTGAGCTGGCCCACCACGGCCTTGCGCTGGAGTCCGCCGCCCCGCGAGGCGTCCCAGGCGCGGAACACCTCGACGGAGCGTTCGAGCGCCTCGATCTCGTCCGATCCGATGGGCGCGGCCTCGTACCGGTCGAAACCGGCCGGGTCCGCGTACAACGGGTCGTCGATCCGTGGCGCGTCGGCCGCCAGTACGGGGTCGGAGTGCAGCCAGTCGTGCATGGGGCCGGTGATGGTCGATCCTGCGGCGAGCGCGGCGCCCGCGCTCACCAAGCCGCGTCGGTTGAGCATGAGGTCCATTCCCGTGAATTCGGTGAGGACCGCTGCCGTCCGCTCGGGCGCCCACGGCAGTCCGTCGGGATTGTCCTGCGTCCCGACCTCTCGCCGCTTCCCCACACGCCCGCGTCGGCCGAACCCGAGGTCCTCGATGGTCACGACACGACCGAGTCGCTCGGTGAACAGGGCAGCCAGCACCTTGGGCACGGGATCGCGGGGGGACTCCCCCATGTCGATCCAACGCCTCACCCGCGAGGTGTCGGTGGCCAGTTGCGGGTGGCCCATGGCCGCCGCCTGCCTGTTCACCATTCTCGCGAGTTCGCCCTTGGACCAGCCGGCAAGGCCGAACAGGTCGGACAGGCGGGTGTTGGGTTCTCCGGTCACGTCAAGCCCCCAGGTTCTCGGCTGTGTTGACAGTAACCCCCTGTCAGATGCCTTGCGACTATTCGCCAGGGTTCGCCAGGGTGCGCCACATGGTCTGCCACCCGCCCGCCGGTGTCAGGTAGGAAAGCGCCACCCCGCCCGGCAGCCCTAGGTACTCCCCAGGGTGCCGAACGGCCGCCGGCCGGGGCGGCGTACGCAACTTGTCGGCGCGCGAAGGGATCTGTCTCGCCCATGTACACAGCATCGTCCTCCGTGACCGCCCCGCCCCGGCCGCTTCGCCCCCTGGGGGCCGGCGGCGGACCGTACCTCGCTCCGCATGCCGCTCCGTCGGCGCCCGGCGCGGTCCGGCCGCGGCGGCCGGCGGGTCTGGTGGGCCCCCCGCTCAGCGGCCGGCTGGACCTGTCCGGCGCGCAGGGCGCGCAGCTGAGAATGGCGATCACCTCGGTGCACCGGATCTGCCCCGAGTTCAACCCGGTCCAGGTGCTGCGCCGCAGTGGCCGTTCGGTGCTGCTCGTCGGCTCCACCGGCCGTGCGACCGCGGTCGCCAAGTGTTTACTGGACCACTCGCCCGCGTGGTCGGAACGGTTCCGCCACGAAATAGCTGCATATCGTGCGTTCGTCCGGCACCGTCCGCCGGTGCGCGTGCCGCGACTCATCGCGGCCGATCCGGAGAACTGCACCCTGGTGATCGAACGGATGCCCGGCCGGGTGGCCGCGTTGACCAGACATCCGTCGGAGGCTCCGCCCCGGGCCGATATTCGGGCGGCGCTGGGCGCGATCAGCCGGGTCAACGCCTGGCGGCCGGCGCCGGGGCTCTTCGACGCCCCGCTCGACTACGCCTCGCGGATCGCCCGGTATCACGAGCTGGGGCTGTTCACCGACCGGGATCTGGGCGATCTCCAGAAGCTGCTGCACGGCCTGGCGCACGCGGGCGGCCGTCAGGGCATGGGGCAGTTCTGCCACGGTGACGCGCTGCTCTCCAACATCCTGCTGTCGCCCACGGGCCCGGTGCTGGTGGACTGGGAGCACGCGGGCTGGTATCTGCCCGGCTACGACCTGGCGACGCTCTGGACGGTGCTCGGTGACGCACCGGCGGCGCGGCGTCAGATCAGCCAGCTGGCGCAGGCCGCCGGGCCCGCGGCAAGAGATGCGTTCCTGGTGAACCTGATGCTGGTGCTGACCCGCGAGATCCGTACGTACGAGACGGCCGTGCAGCGGGCCATGCGCGACTCTGCGACCTCGGGCGCCGGGCAGGACCGCCCGGGTGCGCTGTCGTCGAGCGAGGAGCAGCGGCTGTTGCTGCGCCGGCTGCACGACGACTGCGCGATGGCCCGCAGGGCCGTGCGTGCCGCGGTCGGCACTCGCTGACCCTGCCAGGGGGGACGCGCGCTGCGGGGCCGGTGCCGACACACCGGGCCCGCAGCGCGCCGATGTGCTGTCAGGGACTCTTGAAGTCGACCGCGTCCACGTCGAAGGAATTGTCCTGCGGGGACGTGAAGACGAGGTACAGCTTGTGGGTTCCCTTCAGTTCCTGGACGGGCACGGGCGAAGTCGCCTGGTAGTTGTCCCAGCCGCCTGTATTGGGTACCGGGGTGGTGGCGAGCAGCGGGCCGTCGGCGGCGTCCGCGCGCAGTTCGATCGCGCCGACCCCGTTGGGTGAGGACAACCGGTAGCTGACCGTGCCGATGCCTTCGACGCTCATCGGGTCGAAGGCGACCCAGTCGCCGTCGGAGACGTCTCCGATCCGCTTGCCGTTCTCGGCTCCCTCCTGGGCGACGATCCGGGTGCCGGACTGCGCGTCGTAGTACTCCGCCTGCTTGTGCTTCGGCTGGAGCACGGCGCGGCCGTAGCCGACAAGGGCGGAGACGCCGTCGCCGCCCTTGTCGGTGTACTTGGCGTTGAGTACGTAGGTGAGGTCCGCGCCTTCGGGGTGGCCGCCCAGGTCACCGGTGTCCACGGTACCTTCGCAGCCGGGGATGTCGGTGGTGGGGTGCTCGTGGTCGTCGTGGCCCAGGGCCGGATTGACGGTGACCTTGGAGCAGTCGACCGGGCCGTCCTCGGGATCGGTGACCGTGACCTTGTACGGGATCTTGTCGCCGAACTCGATGAGTTTGCCGCTGACCGGGAAGTCGATGGTCACCTTCGGCGCCGTGTTGCCCGCCGTGACGGGGATGTTGGCGTAGCCGGACCTACCGGTGGAGTCGGTCACCTTCAGCTGGGCGGCGAAGTCGCCCTTGGCCGTGTAGGTGTGGCTGGGGTCCGCCTCGGTGGAGTCGTAGGTGCCGTCGCCGTCGAAGTCCCAGGCGTAGCTGAGCGTGTCGCCGTCCGGGTCCTCGCTGCCCCGGCTGGAGAAGTCGACCTTCAGCGGGAGGGGGCCGTCGGTGACGGAGGCGGCGGCCTTGGCGACCGGTGCGCGCTGCCCCTGCGCATAGTCGATGCGGTAGAGCCCGGAGTCGTTGTTGCCGCCGCCGAAGGAACTGCCCCATTCGAGGACGTAGAGCGAACCATCGGGTCCGAACGTCATGTCCATGGGCTTGTTGAACTTCTGGGTGGAGAGGAAGTCATTGATCTTCAGGACCTTCTGGTCCTTGTCGAAGCGGACTTCCTTGAGGAAGTCGCGTGACCACTCGTAGAAGAAGCTCGCACCCTCGAAGTAGGCGGGGAACTTCGTGGTGGACGGGTTCTTCCGGTCGTAGTGGTAGACGGGGCCGCTCATCGGGGCCGAGCCGCCGCTGCCGACCTCGGGGAATTCCTTCGACTCCCCGTAGCCGTACCAGATCTCCGGCTGCTGGATCGGCGGGAGTTCGGTCAGTCCGGTGTTGTTGGGCGAGGGGTTGACCGGGTTGGCGCAGTCGAACTTCGGGCCGATTTCCTTGGTGTCCGGGTTGTAGGGGGCGTATGCCTGGTTGTTGCCGTGGCAGAACGGCCAGCCGAAGTTGCCTGCCTTCTTGATGACGTTGTACTCGACGAGGCCCTCGGGTCCCCGGTCGGTGGTGGGCAGTCCGCGGTCGGGGCCGTAGTCGGAGGCGTGGACGTAGCCGGTCTTCGGGTCGACGGTGAAGCGGAAGGGATTACGGAAGCCCATGGCGTAGATCTCGGGGCGGGTCTTCGCCGTGCCGGGGGCGAAGAGGTTGCCCTTGGGAATGGTGTAGCCGCCTGAGTTCTTGGGCTTGATGCGAAGGATCTTGCCGCGCAGGTCGTCGGTGTTGCCGGCGGTGCGGGCGGCGTCCAGCATCTGCTTGCCCTCGCGCCAGTCGAGCGGGGCGTACCCCTGCCAGTTCGGGTCGAGGTTGGGCGGGGTGTCGTCGCCGACGCCGAGGTAGAGCGTGCGGTCGGGGCCGAACTCGACGGCCCCTCCGGTGTGTCCGGGCTCGGGGAAGGTGCGGTCGCGGTAGGCGGGGACGTCGAGAAGCTTCTTCTCGCTCGCGCGGTCGAGGGTGTTGCCCTCGACCGTGAAGCGGGAGAGCCGGTTGACGTCCTCGGTGGCGCCCGCGGGGGCGTAGTAGAGGTAGATCCAGTGGTTCTTCATGAAGTCCGGGTCGAGTTCCATGCCGACCAGGCCGTCCTCGCCGCCGGTGTAGACGTCGAGCTTCCCGGCGGTGGTGGTCGCGTGGGTCGCCGGGTCGTAGATGTTGACCTCGCCGCTGCGCTGGACGTAGAAGACCCGTCCGTCCTTGGCCACGTCGAGTTCCATCGGGTCGGCGGTGTTGTCGTCGAGTGCGACCTTCTCGTAGCCGCTCCAGACGGTGCCGCCGCAGTCGCCGGGCTTGTTGCCCGCGGCCCACCTGACGCCGCCCATGACATGGGTACGGAAGGCGGCTTCGCTGTACGAGGCGGTGTCGTGGCCCATGGCGGTCGCCCAGACCCTGCCGCCCTCGGTGTTGCGGCACCAGGAGATCGGGTGGTCGGCGCCCATGGCGGAGCCGCCGGGGTTGTACGTGGTTTCGTCGGCGGTGACCAGGACGTGGACGTCACCGCGGGGGTTCCGGTCGAAGTTGTACCACTCCTCGGGGCGCTCCCAGCGTTCGGGGAGTCCCGCGGTGGAGGGGTGGACGCGGTCGGCGACCTTGGCGGTGCCCTGGAGGACGCCGGGTGAGTGGGCGGGCATGTGGACGCCGCCGTTGATGGCCTCGTCCCACCAGGGGAAGGTCTCCTCGATGCCCATGTCGAGGGTGTTGTGGATGGCGACGACGCCGCCACCGCCGCGCACGTAGGCCTGCATCGCTTCGCGCTGGGCGTCGGTGTCCCAGACCATGCCGGAGTTCTGCAGCATGACGACGACGTCGAAGTCCTTGAGCTTCGTGGTGTCGAAGACCGCGGGGTCGGCGGTCTCGACGACCTCGAATCCGCCGGCGGCCGCTTCCTCCTTGAACATCTGGATGCCGGCCGGGATGGAGGCGTGCACGTAGCCGACGGCGCGGGTGAAGAGCAGGGCTCTGAAGGCGGGGGCCTTGCCGGTGGTGGCTGCGGTCGCGGGCAGTGCGGTGAGCGCGAGGAGCAGTGCGCCCACCAGCGCGATGAACGTTCGTTGCATGTCACGTACATGACAGTGCAATCGGTGACGGCTCACGAGCGGGTCCTCTCTGCGGGTTGCGGACGAGCGGGGTCAGGGGGTGGTGCCGGGACAGCCCTCAGAGCGCGGCGCAGAAAGGCCAGGCCGTCGGTCGCGATGCTGTCCTGGGTACCGGCGAGCGGCCGCCAGACCGAGGCGGCGACCGCGATGGCGTCGTTGTGCGCGGTGAACGACTCGATGCAGAGCGGGCCCCAGTAGCCGCTCGTGGTGAGCGCGGCGAGGAAGCCGGGCCAGTCGAGACAGTCGGCGCCGGGCGTGCCCCGGTCGTTGGCGCACACCTGGACATGGACGATACGGCCGGCCGCGCGGCGCACGGCGTCGGACAGCGAGCGTTCCTCGATGTTCTGGTGGTAGACGTCGAGCGCGAGGCCGATGGTGGCCTCGGGGAGCCCGGTCAGCGCTTCGAGGGTCTGGTCGACGGTGTTCAGCAGGCTCGTCTCGTACCGGTTGAGGGGCTCCACGGCGAGGCGCACCCCCGCCGCGCGGGCGTGTTCGACGACCGGGGCGAGGTTCTCGCGCAACTCCTCGTACGCCGCGGCGCGTTCGTTGCGGTCCATCCGCCAGGTCCGGCCCACCGCCGCGTACATGGGTCCGGCGACGGCGGGGGCGTCGAGGGCGCGGGCGGCGTCGACGCACCGGTACAGGTAGTCCTGGGTGACCCGGACGGTCTGCGGATCGGTGCGGACCAGGTCGCGGCCGGGCGGCATGACGGCGATCACCGCGGCGGGGGCGAGGCCGGAGGCGTCGAGGAGCTTGGCGACGGATGCGGGCGCCCAGTCCCGTTCGTTCTCCAGCGGGATCTCGACGCAGTCGAAGCCCCACCCGGACAGCCGCGGCAGGACGTCACCGAGCGTTTCGTACGTCACCGGCGAGTGCCAGATCCACGGATTGGCACCGAGCGGGAAGGCGGCGGTCACTTCTTTCCTCCCCACTTCTCCGGGAACCCGGGCAGGTTCTCGCAGCCGCACATCGCGTAGTGCAGGGGCGGCATGCCGGGCTTGTAGTACTGGTCGAGGGTGTCCTGCGTGACGGTGGGCTGCGGAAGCTTCCACTCCTTCGGGACCCGCTCCCCCCTGAGGATCTTCAGCGCGGCGATGACCGGGGTGCGCCACTGGAAGGTGGGGTACGAGGGGGCGATGGCGGTGAGTTTCTTCTCCTTCCAGACCTGGAGGAAGTCCTGCTGGTCCTCGCCGGTGATGGGCGGTACGTCCTTTCCGGCGTCCTCGAATGCCTCGACGGCGGCGACGGAGGTCGCCCCGGAGTCCATCCAGACGCCGTCGATGTCGCCGTTGCGGGTGAGGGCGTCGGTGACGATCGCCTTGGTCTTCGCCGGGTCGCCGTCGGTGAACTTCACGTCCACGACGTCGAGTCCGCTCTTGTCGAACGCGAGCTTCGCCGCCGACCAGCGGGTCTCCAGCACATCGACTCCCGGGGAGATCCGCAGGGCGAGGATCTTCCCCTTGGGCTTCACCTTCCCGACGAGGAAGTCGGCGGCGACCGCCCCGTATCCGTAACCGCCGATCGGGTTGATGAAGGTGACGGCGCAGTCGGTCTCGACACCCCGGTCGAAGACGATGACGGGCACCTTTCCGCAGGCCTGCTCGACGGCGGGGGTGAGGGTGGCCGTGGTGTTCGGGGAGACGATCAGGGCGTCGCAGTCCTGGCCGGCGAGTTCCTGGATGTCGGAGATCTGCTTGTCGTCCTTGCCCTGTGCGTCGAGCACGGTGAAGCCGGTGATCTCCTTGTGGAGTGCGGCCTCGGCCCGCATGTTCTTCAGGCCGACCTGGCGCCAGGGGTTGAAGACTCCGGCGTTGGAGAAGCAGAGACGGATTCCCCCGGATCCCTTCTTCCGGTACTGGGTGGTGTCGACGAGCTTCGGGCCGAGCATCTGCTCCCACGGTTTTCCGGCGGGCCCCTGCGGGGTCACCTCGGCGAGGCCGAGCTGGCGCTCGTACTCGGCCCGGTCGAAGAACTTCGACTGCTCGCCGGTACCCGGGTCGCCCGTGCTGCCGCTCGCTCGGGCTGCGGGCGCGTCGGGCGGTGCGTCGCTCGTGCAGCCGGCCAGCAGGGCCGCGCCCAGCATGACGGCGACCGGCGCGAGGACATGTCCGAACTTTCGCGTGCTCATGAGGTTTTCGCTCCCGGGGGTTCGGTGCCGCGGCGGCGCAGCCGGGACCAGTCGGCTGCGCCGAGGGCGACGGCGGCGATGACGATGACGCCTTGCACGGTCGATTCCAGGGCTCCGGAGACGCCCTGGAGGTTGAGCAGGGTGAACAGTGCCTGGAGCGAGAACGCCCCGGCCATCGCCGCGACGACGGAGCCCCGGCCACCGCCGAGCACCACGCCGCCCAGCACGACGGCCGTGATCGCCTCGAACTCGTAGCCCCGGCCGGCCTGCGCCGAGACTCCAGAGAAGCCGCCGACGAGTACGGCCGCGAGCGCCGCCGCGACGCCGGAGAGCACGAAGGCGATGGTCCGGGCGCGCGCGACCCGGACTCCGGCCAGCGCCGCGGCTCGTTCGCTGTCGCCGGTGGCGAGGAGCGTACGGCCGAAGTCGGAACGCATCAGGCGCACGGCCAGGAGTCCCGCGACGACGCAGGTGAGCACGGCCCACGGCAGCCAGCCGAACGCGGTGCCTCGCCCCAGCCTGCGGAATTCCCCGGGCAGCGCGCCGTGCGGGGAGCCTCCGGTCCAGAAGAAGACGGCACCTTCGAGGATCAGCATCATGCCGAGCGTGGTGATGAACGAGGGCACGCGCAGCAGGGTGGTGATCAGTCCGCTGACGAGACCGGCGAGGGCCCCGGCGAGCAGCAGCACCGCGGTGACGAGCGGCCAGGGCGCGGCCGGGAACGAACCGTACAGTTCGGCGGCGACGACCACCCCGGCGGTGACGATCGCTCCGACGGAGAGGTCGAACTCGCCGCAGACGATGACCAGGTACTGGCCGGCGGCGAGGATCACCAGGGGTGCGGCGCGCTTGACGAAGGAGAGGAAGCGGTCGGGTTCGTAGAAGCCCGGGTCGGTGAGGGCGAGCGCGGCGAGGAGCACCGCGAGCAGGAGGTAGACGGGTGTGCCGGTGGTGAGGGCACGCAGGACACGGCGGCCGGCGGCCGCCTGGGCGACGGTGGTCATGCGGTCCTCTCCTGTGGGGTGCGGCGGCCCCGCGCGTAGAGGGCGACGGCCGCGATGATGACGACGCCGCGGACGACGTTCTTGAAGAACGGGTCCACGGACAGCTGGTTGAAGACGCTGTCGAGCACGGCGAGGACGAGGACTCCGCCGAGGGTGCCCGCCGCTCCCCCGCGCCCTCCGGCGAGCGCGGTGCCGCCGAGGACGACGGCGGCGATGGACTCCAGGTCGTAGCGGGCCTCCGTGCCCGCCCAGGGAGCCCCGGCGCCGAGCCGGGCGGCGAGGAAGAGGGCCGCCGCGCCGACACAGAGCGAGCACAGGAGGTGTGCGGCGATGACGGTGCGCCGGGTGCGGACGCCGGAGAGCCGGGCGGCGTGCTCGTCACCGCCGGTCGCATACATGTGGTGGCCGAGTCGGGTGCGGCGGGTGATCAGCCAGAGGGCGACGGCGACCGCGAGGAGGAGGAAGAGGGAGACGGGAACCGGTCCGATCCGGTCGTAGCCGAGGTGCTGGAAGGAGGCGGGGACCTTGCCCGCGGGGCCGGTGTAGTTGTCCTCGATCCAGCCGCGCAGGATGAAGGCCGTGCCGAGGGTGGCGATGAACGCGTTGACCTTGAGGCCGGTGACGATCAGCCCGTTGGCCAGGCCGACGGCGGCGCAGAGCGCGAGGACGGCGATGACGGCGACGAGCACGCCGGCGCTCTTCATCGTCTCCGCGGCGACGAGGGTGCCCAGGCTGATGAGGTAGGCGACGGAGAGGTCGAGCGATCCGGTGAGGATGACGACGGACTGGCCGACGGCCACGAGCCCGAGGGCGACACAGTTCTGGAGGATCGTGACGACGTTGGTCACGGTCAGGAAGTCCCCGCCGCGGGCCGCGACGGCGATCCAGCCGAGCACGGTGACGGCGAGGGCGGCGAGCCAGACCCCGGCCACGGGGCCGCTGGGGCGCGGCCGGGCCGTCCGTGGCGGGTTGGCACGGGGCCGGGTGCTCAAGTCGGGCCGTAGCGCGGTCATGCTGCTCCCTCCCGTGCGCGGTCGCCGCCGGTGGCGACGCGCATGACGGCCTCTTCCGGGGCACCGGCGGGCAGTTCACCGGCCAGGCGGCCTTCGGCCATGACGAGGATGCGGTCGCTCATGCCGATCAGTTCGGGCAGTTCGGAGGAGATGATCAGTACGGCGAGGCCCTCGCGTGCCAGTTCCCTCACGAGGGTGTGGATGGCCGCCTTGGCGCCGACGTCGACGCCGCGGGTCGGCTCGTCGAAGAGGAGCACCCGGGGGCGGGCGGCGAGCCATTTGGCGATGACGACCTTCTGCTGATTGCCGCCGGACAGGTACTGGACCTGCTGGTCGTCGCCGTGGGCGTGGAGGCGTACGCGTTCCAGCAGCGCGGTCACCTCGCGGCGCGCGGCCGGTCCGCCGCGCGCGGGGACGGCGCGGGTCACGAGCAGCGCGTTGTCGGCCACCGACTGGTGCAGCGCGAGGCCCTCCCCCTTGCGGTCCTCGGTGACCAGGGCGATTCCGGCCCGGACGGCTTCCCGGGGGCGTGCCGGGCGCAGCGGCTCCCCGCCGACGGTCATGGTGCCCGTGGTGAAGGGGTCGACGCCGAAGAGGGCGCGGGCGAGGGAGGTGCGGCCGGAGCCCTGGAGACCGGCGACGCCGACGACCTCGCCGGCCCGCAGGGTCAGATCGATGCCGGAGATCCGGGCGTTGCCGCCGCCGCTCACCGTGAGCCGCGCCTCGCCGGGCTCTCCCGGGCGGGCCCTGGGCGGGTAGTAGGCGCCGAGTTCCCGTCCGACCATGGCGCGCACCACCGTGTCGGCGTCGGTGTCGCGGGTGTCGAGGGTGGTGACGCGGCGGCCGTCCTTGAGGACGGTGATGCGCCGCGAGAGGTCGAAGACCTCGCGGAGCCGGTGCGAGACGTAGAGGATGCCGAGTCCGCGGGCGGTCAGGCGGCGGACCAGTGCGCAGAGCCGCTCGACCTCGTGGTCGGCGAGTGCGGCGGTGGGTTCGTCCATCACCAGGATGCGGACGTCGGATGCGAGGGCCTTGACGATCTCCACGGTCTGCCGGCGTGCGACGGACAGCTCGTGGACGGGGGTCCGGGGGGTGATGCCGGTCTCGTCGAGCTCGGCGAGGAGTTCGGCGGTGCGCCGCTCCATGGTGCGTCGGTCGACGAGTCCGTACCGGGTCGGTTCGCGGCCGAGGAAGACGTTCTCGGCGACCGTGCGGTGCGCCAGGAGCGCGAACTCCTGGTGGATGATGCCGATCCCGGCGGCCTGGGCCTGGGCCGGGTGGCTGAAGGAGTGAGCGGTGCCGTCGATGGTGAGGGTTCCCGCGTCGGGTAAGTGCTCGCCCGCGAGGATCTTCATCAGAGTCGACTTTCCCGCACCGTTCTCCCCCACCAGGGCATGCACTTCTCCGGCTTCGAGGTCGAGCCCCACCCCTTCGAGCACACGCACCCCGAGAAAACTCTTGGACACACCCTGCATCGTCAGCATCGAACTGCTCCTCGCTCAGTGGTCTGCAGAGCAGAGTCGTGACAGACATTGGGAGTGTCAAGGTCTGAAGCACCTTTGTTTTACGGCGACTTGGCCCTCACTTATGCCGATGACCGAACACTGGATGCCTTGTGAGCAGCGAAAGTCGTCCCTAGGGTGACTGCCATGTCTTCGCCGTCGGATCGCAATTCCGCTGCCGCATCGCACTCGCCGGGCGAGGTGCTCGCACTGATCGGTTCCGGGGCGGTGGCGACCCGTGCCGATATTGCCCGGGTCACCGGAATGGCCCGTTCGACGGTCTCCCAGCGGGTGGACGCGTTGATCGCGCACGGTCTCGTGGACGAGGACGCCGACGGCGGTTCCACCGGCGGCCGGCCGCCCCGGCGGCTGGCGCTGCGCACCCGTGAGCACGCGGTGGCCGGGGTGGATCTGGGGGCCTCGCACTGCCGGGTGGCGCTGATGGACATCGGTGGGACCACGCTCGCCACGCACGAGGAGCCGCTGTCGATCGGGGACGGCCCGGATTCCGTGCTGCGGCACGTGGAACGCACCGTGCGCGCCCTGCTGGAGGAGACGCACCGGGAGCCGAGGACGCTGCGGTCCATCGGCGTCGGGGTGCCGGGTCCGGTGGAGTTCTCCACCGGCCGTCCCGTCGATCCGCCGATCATGCCGGGCTGGCACCAGTACCCGATCCCGGAGTTCTTCGCCTCCCGGTTCGGGGTGCGGGCGCTCGTCGACAACGATGTGAACGTGATGGCGCTGGGCGAACAGCGACGCGCGTTCCCGGACTGCCGCTATCTGCTGTACATCAAGGTCGGTACGGGGATCGGCTGCGGAATCGTCGCCGACGGCAGGCTGCACCGGGGGGCGCAGGGGTGCGCGGGCGACATCGGCCATATCCGGGTCGGGGATCTCGACGATCCGTGCCGGTGCGGCAATTCGGGCTGCCTGGAGGCGGTCGCGGGCGGTGCGTCACTGGCGGCGAAGCTGGTCGGCCTGGGGCTGGACGCGGCATCGGGCAGCGATGTCGTGCGGCTGGTGCAGTCCGGCAACCGGGACGCCGTACGCATGGTGCGGGAGGCCGGGCGGGCGGTCGGCGAGGTCCTCGCCGGTCTGGTGAACTTCTTCAATCCGGACACGGTGGTGATGGGCGGCGCGCTGGCCGCCGTTCACGACCAGTTGCTCGCCGGGGTGCGGGAGGCGGTGTACCGGCGCTCGCATCCGCTGGCCACCCAGTTGCTGCGGATCGAGCCGAGCCGCACGGGTGAGAACGCGGCGGCGGTGGGGGCGGGGATTCTCGCCATCGAGCACGCCCTGTCTCCCGCGCAGGTGAACCGGCTGGTCGCGGGCTGAGCCCGAAACCCCTCCGCGCAGGGATGATGCGCGCGGAGGGGCACCGGTCACGCCGGCACTTCGTTGTGCGGTTACGACGGCTTAGCGGCACTCCGTCGCCGCTGCGACGGCTTCGGCGCGGTCTCAGCGCGTGCGCACGATGTCCACGTCGGACGCCTTCACGAAGGCGATCCGGTGGCCGATCTGCACCGTCACGTACTTCTCCTTGCCACCGAAGTACGCGTGGTCGAGCGGGTACGAGGAGTCGATCGTCGGCGCGTAGAAGAAGCCCGTCGGCGCCTCGCCCCCGCCGGGGTAGGACTGGCCGGCCTTGATCGTGTACTGGAGCGGCGAACCCACCCGCTTGTCCGCGAAGTCCGCGGGGTACTCGGAGGCCTCCGGGTACGCGACCCCGTACACCGGTACGTCCGTGCGGCCCGCCTTGGGCCTGACGACATAGCCGGAGGTGGGCGTGGTGTTCCGGCTGCGGGCCGGGGTCTCGAACCACGCCTTCTGGCCGTACCACCAGATCGCCGTCCAGCCGGGGGCGTGGTCCGCGACGACGGCCTGCTGGGTGGCGCTGATCTTGCTGCCCCAGTCGGCGACGCAGTTCGTGCCGGGCGAGCCGTCGGTGTGCAGGCCGGGGTCGGAGAAGAGGGGCGCGTCGGTGGACGGTGCGGTGTGCAGCGGGACGGCGCTGGAACCCTGGACCGGCAGGTCGACGCCCTTCTCGCAGTCGCGGAACGCCTGCTGGTTCCTCTTGAAGTCCGGGCTGACGGTGATCAGTTCGCTTCGCTTGGGGGCGCTCGGCACGGTGGGCTTGCCGAGCAGCGCCATGAAGCGGTTCCAGTCCCAGTACGTGCCCGGGTCCCAGTGCATGTTCTTGGTGCCGGCCGCGCTGGTGGGCGGCACTCCGTCATGACCGATGATGTGCTGGCGGTCGAGTGGTATGTCGTACTTGGCCGCGAGGTAGCGCACCAGCTCGGCGGTCGAGCGGTACATCTCGGGGGTGTACCACTTGGCGCCCTCGACGGCGACGCCCTCCTGCTCGATGCCGATGGAGTGGCTGTTGACGTACCAGT